>NZ_CP139698.1:2400000-2731817 GCF_034372165.1 Christiangramia sp. OXR-203
TGGGAGCAAACGTTGCGATCACTTCCAGAAATATGGAAAAGCTGGAGAAAGTAGCAAAAGAACTGGAAGAACAAACCGGTGGAAGATGTCTTCCTTTGCAGTGTGATGTGAGACATTACGATCAGGTGGAAGCTATGCGCGAAAAAGCGGTAGCCGAATTTGGATCTGTAGACATTCTCCTGAACAACGCAGCTGGTAATTTTATATCTCCAACAGAACGTTTGAGTGCCAATGCCTTTGACACTATTATAGATATCGTTTTAAAAGGTAGTAAAAACTGTACGCTTGCTTTCGGGAAACACTGGATCGACGAAAAGCAAGAAAACAAAAATATTCTTAATATCGTTACTACCTATGCCTGGACGGGATCTGCTTATGTAGTTCCAAGTGCTACCGCAAAAGCCGGTGTACTTGCCATGACCAGATCTCTTGCAGTAGAATGGGCGAAATACGGGATTAGATCTAATGCTATCGCCCCTGGACCTTTTCCTACTAAAGGCGCATGGGACAGATTACTACCAGGGGATCTAAAAGAAAAGTTCGATCTGGCTAAAAAAGTCCCCCTTAAGAGAGTTGGAGATCACCAGGAACTGGCAAATCTCGCGGCATATCTTGTTTCAGATTTCTCTGCATATGTAAATGGCGAAGTGATCACCATAGATGGTGGAGAATGGTTGAAAGGTGCCGGACAGTTTAATTTACTGGAAGATGTTCCTGAAGAAATGTGGGACATGCTGGAACAAATGATCAAATCTAAAAGAGGAAAGTAGTTGTACACTTCATAATTTAAACCGGGCCTCGTAGCCCGGTTTTTTTTATGAAGCTCAATGTTATTTTTTAGACATTACCGTGTCAGTTTTATACATTAATTGATTTGAAATATTATCTTGTACGCAATTAATTAACACCTATTTCAAATTATTATGAAAAAAAACCTAACAGGCAACCTATGGATGCTGTTCCTGGTATTTACTGGTATTGGTTTCGCTCAAACTAGCGATACCGATGAGATTCCAATGGATCCAAATGTGAAGATCGGGAAACTTGACAATGGTCTAACCTATTACATTCGCAACAATGGGAAGCCGGAAGACAAATTAGAATTACGTCTCGCGCTTAAAGCAGGCTCTATTCTGGAAAACGATGATCAGCAAGGTCTTGCTCATTTTATCGAACACATGAACTTTAACGGTACCAAGAATTTTGAAAAAAATGAACTGGTAGATTACCTGCAAAGCATTGGAGTAAAATTTGGAGCAGATCTTAACGCTTACACCAGCTTTGATGAAACAGTGTATATTCTGCCAATTCCAAGTGATGATCCTGAAAAACTTGAAAAAGGCTTCACCATTCTTGAAGACTGGGCGCATAATGCTCTTCTTACTGAAGAAGCTATCGACGGCGAACGAGGAGTTGTGCTGGAAGAATACAGACTTGGACTTGGGCCAGATAAAAGAATGATGCAGGAATACCTTCCGAAGGTAATGTACAATTCAAGATATGCTGAAAGACTTCCAATAGGAAAGAAAGACGTGATCGAGAATGCAGATTACGAAACTATTCGTAACTACTATAAGGACTGGTACCGTCCAGGGCTTATGGCGGTTATTGCCGTTGGTGATCTTGATGTGGAAACTATCGAAAAAAAGATCAAATCTCATTTCTCAAATCTTGAAGCCAGAGAAAACCCGGTAGAACGTAAAGAATATGGTGTACCTAACCATGATTCAACTTTTGTAGCTATCGCATCAGACCCTGAAGCTAATTTCAGCCAGGTTAGTATCTATTATAAGGATATGGAAGAAGCGGAAGATGTAGTGACTATAGCAGATTACAAAAAACAAGTGGAGAAAAACATGTTTTCCTCTATGATAAATAACAGGCTGCAGGAACTTGCTAATTCCTCTACTCCTCCATTTACTTATGGTTTTTCTTATTACGGCGGAACATATTCCCCAAAGAAAAACGCATACCAGTCCTTTGCTATGACAGGAGAGAATTCACAAATGGAAGCTCTAAAAGCACTGGTAACAGAAAATGAGCGAGTAAAAAGGTATGGTTTTAGCGAAGCTGAATTTGAAAGAGCCAAGAAAGAATATCTTGCCCGTCTTGAGAAAGCCTACAAGGACCGTGACAAGCAGGAAAGTAATAGAATTATTGGACAATACGTAAGTCATTTCCTGGAAGATTCACCAATACCTGGAACAGAATGGACCTATGAATTTGCTAAGAACAATCTTGATAACATTAAACTGGACAACATCAATGGATTGATAAACAACTTCCTGCATGATGAAAATAGAGTGATCGTTTTCACCGGTCCAGAAAAAGAATCGGTTAAAAAGATTTCTGAAGAGCAAGTACTTGCCGTTCTTAATGAAGTTAAAAACTCAGAGATCGAGAAGTATGCAGATGAAGAAGTCCGCGAAAATCTGATTACTGAAATGCCCGAAAAGGGATCTGTAAAAGAATCAACTACCAATGAAGAATTGGGTATTACGACAATGATTCTTAGCAACGGTGCTAAAATAATGCTGAAGAAAACTGATTTCAAAAATGATGAGATCCTGTTTTCAGCTTATAGTGAAGGAGGAAACTCTTTATACTCAGACGATGAATACATGTCCACAGTTTATGCCAATGCTGGTCTTAATGAAGCTGGTGTAGGAGGTTTAGATAAGAATGACATGAATAAAATGATGAGTGGTAAGATCGTGAATGTGAATCCGCAGATATCTACTTATTCTGAAGGTTTAAATGGATCTTCTACTCCTAAGGATTTCGAGACCCTGGTGCAAATGATCCATTTGTATTTTACAGATCTTAACAAAGATGAAGAGGCATACCAGTCTTTTGTGACTAAACAGAAGAATTTTCTAGGTAACCTGATGTCCAATCCAAACTTCTATTTTCAGAATGAGTTAAGTAAGTTCAGAAATGAAGGTAATACGAGATATGTAGGTTTCCCTACTCCAGAAAAGTATGACGAAATGGATTACGATCTTGCTTACCAGAAATACCAGGAACGTTTTGCTGATGCTTCAGACTTTACATTTTTCTTTGTTGGAAATGTAGATGAAGCTCAATTAAAGGAATACGCCAGCACTTATATCGCAAGTCTTCCTGCTTCCAATTCTGATGAAGAGTACAAAGCGCCAGTATTTAGAGAGAAAACCGACGAGCAGCGTACTAAAACTGTCTATAAAGGTTCAGATCCTAAAAGCCAGGTAAGCATTATCTGGAATGGTGAAACTGAATACGACAAAGAAAATGATCTTGCATTTTCTGCACTTGGAGAAGTTCTTACCATTAAACTGGTAGAACAACTGCGTGAAGAAGAAGGCGGTGTTTACGGAGTTGGAGCTCGCGGAAACATGTCTAAAATTCCTTATAACAGCTACAACTTTTCGATCTCCTTCCCTTGCGGCCCTGAGAACGTAGACAAGCTTACTAAAGCTGCTCTTGCTGAAGTTGAAAAGCTAAGAACTGAAGGTCCTACGGACGAAGATCTTGCAAAAGTGAAAGAGACCTTTAAGGTACAGCGCAAGGAACAGTTACAGGAAAACAGATTCTGGATGCAACAGCTTAGAAAAGCTGAAGAAGAAGGTTTCAAATTAAGCGAGATCAACAAATTCAATGAAATGGTTGATGATCTTGAAGCAGAAGAGCTTCAGGAACTAGCGGAAGAATTCTTAGGTTCAAATTATTTACTGGGAGTTCTAATGCCAGAAACTGAAGAAGCTTCAGCAGAATAAATAGAGAAAATTTTTGTTTAATTGACCGCCGCCAGAATTAACCTGACGGCGGTTTTTTATTTTAAGAATTCTTCAGAAGCTGTTAACAAATACATTTTCTAAACCTATAATAAATTGTATTTTTACCTTTCAAAAATCAGACTGAATTAATGGGTAAAATCATTGCTATTGCCAACCAAAAGGGAGGAGTGGGTAAAACCACAACATCTGTAAACCTTGCAGCTTCACTTGGGGTTTTAGAGAAAAAGATCTTATTGATTGATGCCGATCCACAGGCCAATGCCACATCGGGATTGGGGATAGATGTTGAGGAAGTGGAAAATGGAACTTATCAACTATTGGAGCACTCGGTAAAAGCAGAAGACGCCATTCAAAAAACCAACTCTCCAAACCTGGATATTATCCCGGCACATATTGATCTTGTTGCCATAGAAATTGAATTAGTGGATCAGGAGAACAGGGAAAGCATGTTGAAACGGGCTATTACTCCTTTGAAGGAACTGTATGATTATATCCTGATAGATTGCGCTCCTTCTCTTGGGCTACTTACGCTAAATGCACTTACTGCTTCAGATTCTGTGATCATACCTATTCAATGTGAATATTTTGCACTGGAAGGTCTGGGGAAATTACTCAACACCATTAAAAGCGTTCAAAAATTGCATAATAACAAGCTCGATATTGAAGGCTTGCTATTAACTATGTATGATTCAAGATTACGTTTGTCTAACCAGGTGGTAGATGAGGTTAAAAAACATTTTGATGAGATGGTTTTCGAAACAATCATTCAGCGAAATGTTCGTTTAAGTGAAGCACCAAGTTATGGAGAAAGTATCATAAACTATGACGCTTCCAGTAAAGGAGCCAGCAATTACCTAAGCCTGGCACATGAAATTATTAAGAAAAACGAATAGAAATGGCTAAGGCTACCAGAAAACAGGCATTGGGGAGAGGACTTTCAGCCTTATTAAAAGATCCTGATAACGATATAAAATCTGCAGAAGATAAAAATGCCGATAAACTCGTTGGGCATATTGTTGAACTGGAACTATCTTCTATTGAAGTAAACCCATTTCAGCCAAGAACCAGTTTTAACGAAGATTCGCTTAAGGAACTTGCTACTTCTATCCGGGAACTCGGAGTTATCCAGCCAATTACGGTAAGAAAACTTGATTTTGACAAATACCAGCTGGTATCTGGAGAAAGAAGATTTAGAGCATCAAAACTGGTAGGTCTAAAGACCATCCCTTCCTATATTCGAATCGCAAACGACCAGGAATCGCTGGAAATGGCGCTTGTAGAGAATATTCAGAGACAGGATCTGGATCCTATAGAAATTGCTATTTCTTACCAGAGATTGATCGATGAGATCCAGTTAACCCAGGAACAATTAAGTGACAGGATTGGGAAAAACAGGTCTACAGTTGCCAATTACCTCAGGCTTTTGAAATTGGATCCTATCATCCAGACCGGAATGAGAGATGGTTTCCTTAGCATGGGACATGGCCGTGCGCTCATAAATATTGATGACACGCAGCAACAGCTTGACATTTACGAGAAGATCCTTCAAAAATCATTGTCGGTTCGAGAAACCGAGCAATTAGTTCGTGAGCTTAACGGCAAGGGTAAGACTTCAGCAAATACAACTGCTAAGACCAGCGTACCAAAAACCTATAAAAAAGGAATCAAGGAATTTTCAGAATACCTGGGAACCAAGGTTGATGTAAAGGTGACCAAAAAAGGAAGTGGAAAACTAACTATTCCATTTTCTTCGGAAGAAGATTTTGAGCGTATCAAAAACCTGATCAAAAGTGAAGAATAGATCACTACTTTGTATATTTCTAGTTCTGATCACTTTTTCAGGAATACAGGCGCAAACCGACTCTTTGAGCATTCAGGTAAAAGAAGGTGTTGAAACCGAAGTTGTAGAGAAGGATTACGAACCCTATAACGCACTTGCCCCGGCAAAGGCTGCTTTCTACTCGGCAATACTTCCCGGTTTAGGACAGGCTTATAATGGCAGCTATTGGAAAATTCCTATCGCTTACGGCGGACTGGCTACTGGAATTTATTACTACCTCGATAATGACAAGCAATACTCAAAATACCGGGACGCCTATAAGAACAGGATCGCAGGTAGAGAAGATCAATTTAACGGCAAGGACGAAAAGGTATTTGTTAGTACAGATGGTCTTATAAGAGCTCAGGAAGTATATCAAAAAAATAAAGAGATCTCATTGCTGGTGACGGTTGGTGTATATATTCTGAATATCATCGACGCCAATGTAGAGGCTCATTTACGACAGTTTAACGTAGATGAAGATCTAACGCTTCAACCTAATTTCGATTTCAATTCACTTACCGGAAAAACTAATTACGGACTTACTTTAAACTTTAATTTTTAAATGAAAATTGCTCTTTTAGGCTACGGAAGAATGGGTAAAACCATTGAAGAAATCGCGAAAAACAGAGGTCACGAGATTGTACTGAAAGTAAGCGATGGTATCGAAAAACATGATCTCACAAAGGCAGATGTCGCTATAGATTTCAGTATACCCAATGCTGCATTTAAAAATATTACTACTTGTTTTAAAGCTGGAGTACCCGTTGTAAGCGGAACTACCGGATGGCTGGATGATTATGAAAAGGCAACGAAAATCTGTTCCGAAGAAAATTCAGCATTTATATACGCTTCAAATTTTAGTCTAGGGGTCAACGTATTTTTCGAATTGAACCGAAAACTAGCGGGGATGATGCAAGGTCTGGAAGATTATTCCGTAGAGATCGAGGAAATTCATCATACTAAAAAACTGGATGCCCCTAGTGGTACCGCAATTAGCCTTGCTGAACAGATCATTCATGAAAACAAGCAATTAAAGGGCTGGCAATTAGACTCGGCAGATGAGAATAAAATCCCGATCCATGCCAAGCGTATTGAAGATGTTCCAGGAACCCACGTGGTTAGCTACGATTCTGAAATCGATACTATAGAGATTAAACATACCGCTAAAAACAGGCAGGGATTCGCCCTTGGAGCTGTGGTCGCTGCAGAATATCTTCAAGACAAAACAGGTATTTATAGCATGAAAGATGTACTTGCAGATCTTTTTAAGAACTAAATTGTAACAAATGCAGGCGTTTTCAGCCTAACCAGTAAAAGAAATCAATATGACATTTACCGAATGGTTCATTTTTTTCCTGATCATACAGGTGGTTCATTTTTTAGGGACCTGGAAACTTTATCAGCGTGCAGGTAGAAAGGCATGGGAAGCTGCGATTCCGGTTTACAATGCAGTAGTTCTAATGCAGATCATTAACCGACCAAAATGGTGGGTTGTACTTTTCATTATTCCCATCGTAAACCTGATCATCATACCAGTTACCTGGGTGGAAACGATTCGAAGCTTCGGTAGAAATTCTACTGCCGAGACCTTTGCGGTAATTCTAACCTTAGGATTTTATATTTACTATGTAAATTATGCTACCAACGATTCATATATCGTAGATAGAGACCTTAAGCCGCGATCTGAAGTTGGTGAATGGGTTAGTTCCATCCTATTTGCGGTAATTGCAGCAACTATCGTGCATACTTACTTTATGCAGCCCTTTACCATTCCTACATCCTCTCTCGAAAAAACTTTGCTTGTAGGTGACTTTCTGTTGGTTAGCAAATTCCATTACGGTGCAAGAATACCGAAGACTGCAGTGGCCTTTCCAATGGTACACGATACAATTCCTGTAGTAAATACAAAGTCATATCTTAATGATCCAAAGATCCCGTACCTTAGATTTCCCGGTTTTGAAGATATAGAACGTAACGATATTGTCGTATTCAACTGGCCAGTAGATACCGTAAATGCTTTTCAGCAATATGGAGATGGGAAGTATTACGAAAAACCCATCGATAAAAAATCCAATTATGTGAAGCGTGCGGTGGGAGTTCCGGGAGATTCATTATCAGTAAAGAATGGATTGGTATATATTAACGGAGAGCAACTACAATTACCGGAAAGAGCTAAACCACAGTTTACCTATACCGGTGTTACTAAAGGGCAACCATTCAGTCCTCAAACGCTATACAAAGTTTATGATATTACAGATGGTTTTGGGTATAATCCAGCCACAAATGAATTTACTTTCGTTGCTATTACAGAAGAGACTTTTGAAAGACTTAAGAATCATCCCAATGTGGCCAGCATCAAAAGAGCGGCAGATACTTTATCTAAAAGCAGCAGGTTGTTTCCAAATGACCGCGCACGCTGGAACAATGATAATTTTGGTCCCATCTATATTCCGAAAAAAGGTGTTACTGTAGACATCACTCCTGAAAGTATGCCGTTTTACAAGGAGATTATCGAAACTTATGAAGGTTCTGAATATGGTTTGAATAATAAACTAAGCCTTAATGGAACCCAGGTATTGTTGAATGGAAGCCCGATCTCTGAATACACGTTCCACCAGAATTATTACTGGATGATGGGAGATAACAGGAACAATTCTGAAGATAGCAGAACCTGGGGTTATGTCCCAGAAAATCATGTGGTAGGTAAACCTGTATTCATCTGGTTGAGCTGGGATTCCAATGCCAGCGGTTTTGATAAAATACGCTGGGAGCGTGTATTTACCACGGTTAAAGGCGATGGTGATCCAACTTCGTTCTTACCATATTTCCTGATCGCCCTGGTTATTTTCTTTGGGTGGAAATTTTTCAAACAACGTAGAGAAGCATAGAAATGGATCCGGTTTTATTACATCCCTCCTATTTTGGACCTGTGAGCCAATGGGTTGCTTTTACCAAAGCTGAAGCAGTAGTATTTGAATCTGAAGATAATTACCAGAAACAAACCTATCGCAATCGCATGTATATATATGACGCGAACGGAAAACTGACTCTGAATATTCCAATTAAACATAGTGCTGCCTTAGGGCTCCCAAAAAAAACCAGGCAAAAATATCGGGATATACAGATCGAGAATGAATTCCCTTGGCAGTTGCAACACTGGCGAGCGTTTAAAGCGTCGTACCAGACCTCTCCTTTCTTCGAGTTTTACGAAGATGAATTAAGACCACTTTACAAAAATAAGTTCAAATACCTACTGGATTTCAATTATCGCTGTATGGAATTTGTCGCCAATTCCTTGCAGATAGAATGGACTTTTGATCAAACATCAGAATTTGAACTGAAGCCGGAGGGAACTGTTGATCGTAGAAACCTTATAAATGCCAAATTAGATTCTGGGTTTGAAAGCGAGAGGTATCACCAGGTTTTTGAAGAGAAGCAAGGTTTTTTAAACAACCTGTGTGTTCTCGACCTTATCTTTAATGAAGGGCCAGCATCACTGGCTTACCTAAAGGAACAAACTTTATAGTTTAATTGAAGTAGTTACTGGGAAATGATCTGAGAAGTCAACTTCAAATCTTTGAAATTCGAGTATTTCCATTTGCTTTTCTATCAATAAGAAATCGATACGAAGTGGAAAATAATTCAGTTTAAAGCTTTTTCCGAAGCCTGTACCAGCCGTTAAAAATGCATCGTTAAATCGACCATCCTGACGCACCAGGTCATAAATATAAGAGAAGCTGGTATTATTAAAATCACCCATAATAATGGTCTTAAAAGGGGATCTGTCTACTTCTTTCATCATCATTTCTGCCTGTTCCTGCTGTAGAGAGAAGCCATAACCAATTCTACCAAGTAATTTCTTTGAATCTTCGTTCTTAAGATCGGTGATCCCTGGTTTAATATTTAATGACTGGAAATGCACATTAAAAATACGCAGCGTATCATTATTTACCAGAACATCCGCATATATTGCATTGTTATTCCCATCATGGGGGAAGTCTACGGAATGCTCCTTTAAAATTGGATATTTAGAAAAGATCGCCGATCCAAATTCTGAATTCTTACCCTTCAGCTTAACGTACTTATATGGATAGATTTTCGATAATTCGGCAGCACCAACATAATGTTCCTGCACACTAAGAATATCCGGATCCTTTTCTTTTACAAAAGCAGTGATCTTTTCAGGAATATCGGTCCTTTCGGTCCAGTTATAGGCGTTGAACATTCGAACGTTATAACTCATTAATGTAAGATCTGCTTCCAGTTCTTTATCGATATCATTTCCGAAGTTTACAAAGACAGAGATATAATTATAGCCTAGTAAAAGCACGATCAGGGAAAGCAATAATTGTCTTTTAAGTCTGATCAACCAGTAAACCAGAAAAAGTGTATTTAAAATAATGAGTACCGGTACTCCCAGACTTAGTACAGAAAGTAGCGGAAAGGTCTTTGGAGGAACATGAGGTAATAAGTAGGAGAACAGTAAAGCCGCAGCTGCAAGCGAATTAAGTACAAAGACAAGCTTGTCGAAAAGATTTAGATTCTTCATCTAGTCTTCTTTACCGGCCTGGAATAAATAGTCTTTTTCAGCCTTGGACAAACTTTCATATCCGCTTTTGCTGATCTTGTCAAGGATGTTATCTACTTTTTGTTGTTTCTCATTTTTACTTGAGGAAGTTTTCGTTTTTATATTGCGTGGTTTTGCAGCCTGAGTCTTGTTACGATGAACGGTTTTCATTTTTGGCTTGCGTTCGGCTGGTTTAAATAAAGCTGCAACACTATCCATAATATTCTCGAACCATTTTCCAATATCATTTCCTTTCTGAAGCTGTTTAGTATAAATATACCCTAGAGCTGCACCTCCAAGATGCGCAAAATGACCCCCTGCGTTACCCATTGGAATTTGTATGACATCAAGTGCAACCAGAAATGCGGCGATATACCAGAATTTCACACTGCCTATCAGCATTAATCTCACTCTCATGTTCGGGACGTGTGTGGCTATTCCTATAAGTACAGCCATCACTCCTGCGGAAGCTCCTATCAGATAAGATTTACCTGTACCCTGGAATGCTGGAAAAAGGTTATAGCTAAGCATATAGACCAACGCTCCAATGATAATCCCCAGGAAATAGTAATTCAGTAGTCTTTTAGGTGAAAAATAATTCAGAAAATAGATTCCCGAAAAATATAGAATAAGCATATTGGATACAATATGCCAGATGCCGCTATGTAGAAATGCATAGGTAATGATCGACCATGGCTTCATAATATATTCCAGCGGCTCCTTCGGAAAAACTAACCATTCCAGTAAAAAATCTGAAGGTATATTGAATAAATAGGCAATGGTTCTGAATAGGTAGAAAACAAGGAACGCCAGTACGTTCACCGCAATAAGCTTCTCCACTACCGTAGCAGTTTGTAACTTAAATCTTATTTTGTCTGCTGCGCTCATTAGTACCAGCGATTGTCGTTAAACTGATTCTTTTTCCAGTAATACATCATCAGGAACCCGAAAAGGGCGCCTCCAACGTGGGCAAAATGTGCTATAGACCCTCCAAATAATGAATAGCCAGTCACCCCTGAGAACAGGTCTAATAGAATGATCGCAGGGATAAAATATTTAGCTTTAATTGGTACGGGCACGAATAACAGAAATAATTCTACATTAGGAAACATCATACCAAACGCTACCAGAATCCCATATATTGCTCCGGAAGCCCCAACAGCAGGTGTAGTGAAGGCTTCGTAGGCACTTTGTAAAGTATCCATGGGAACAGTGTCCAGAATAGCTTTTGGATACTCCCCGCTTAAGAAGAAGTTATCCACCTGGGTCATATTCATCCCGGCATCCAGTAAATCCTGAACTCCCGACTGGTACCCATAAAAATTCACGAGGGTATGTAGCAAAGCGGCTCCAATCCCGGCTGTGAAGTAAAAAAATAAAAATCTTTTCTGTCCCAGCATTTGCTCTATAGGTCCACCAAAAGCCCACAATGCATACATATTAAAAAGAATATGTGTAAAACCACCATGCATGAACATATGGGTTACAACCTGCCAAACCTGGAAGTTCGGATTCTTGACGAACCAGAGTGCGAAATACTCGTAGGCTACATCACCTAATAACTGACTCCCAATGAAAAATATCACATTGATAATCAATAACGTCTTTACCGTATCCGTAATTCTTCCCATCAGGCAAATTTTTTGTCCAGTTCCTCTATAGATAGCGTAGTGAAAATGGTTCTATTTGAAGGACTTAGAGCCGGTTCTTTACAGGCAAAAAGTCGGTTAACAATATGTTGTTGCTCAGCTGAATTCAACATGGTTCCAGAACGTACTGCCATTGAATTTGCCAAGGATTTTGATAATAGATCGGTTTGAGAAAATCCATTATCAGGAACGTCTTTTTCAAAGTCGGCAATGAGCTGTTCCAGTAACATTTCTACTTCACTTTCTGAGATCAGCGTTGGAATCCCAGAGATCTCCACTTCATCCTTATCGAATGATGAAAAGATAAAACCGGTCTGTTCCAGCGATTCTTTGATCTCCTGCAGCATCTCCATTTCCTGATGATTGAACTGAAGTTTCAAAGGAAATAATAATTGCTGACTAACTGCTGCAGAAACAGTAATATTCTTTAATAATTCCTCGTATAGGATGCGTGTATGAGCACGGTGTTGATCAATAACGAGTATACCGCTCTTTAAGGTGGAAATAATATATTTTTTATGAAGCTGAAAGGTGGATTTCTCGATCTCATCCTCTTTTCCGGCAAAAAGATTACCGGTAACCTCTTCACTTTCAAATTCTATTTGCCGAACATCTACGTCTGCCGTTGACTCAGATTCCAATCCAGAGTACAGGCTCTCCCATTCGGCAGGCTTTTCTTTTCTATATCCAGAATTTGTTGGGTTATATGAGCGTGCAGAGTTTTCAGATTGAAAAGGATTAAAATTTCTATCTACCTCGATCTGCGGCGCGCTCGCCTGTTTTGTCTGGTAATTATACGGTGTATCCAATTCAGAATCCCGATCAAAATCCAGAATAGGCGCTACATTGAACTGCCCGAGCGAATGCTTGATCGCACTTTTTAAGATAGCGTACAAGGCATGCTCATCGTCAAACTTGATCTCAGTTTTAGTAGGATGAATGTTAATATCGATCGTTTTTGGATCTACATCCAGATAAAGAAAATAACTCGGGTAGCTTTTATCTTTCAGCAGCCCTTCAAAAGATGCTACAACAGCATGATTTAAATACGGACTTTTAATAAAACGATTATTCACGAAGAAGAACTGTTCTCCCCTGCTCTTTTTTGCGAATTCAGGTTTCCCCACGAATCCGGAAATTTTAACAATACCAGTATCCTCTTCAACCGGAACAAGTTTTTCGTTTGTTTTTCCACCGAGAATATTGGTGATTCGCTGGCGATGATTGGCCGCAGGTAATTGAAATAATTCGTTCCCGTTATGAGTAAGTGAAAAACTAATATCTGGATGCGCCAGCGCCACACGTTGAAATTCATCAATGATATGCCGGGTTTCAACATTATCAGACTTTAAAAAATTCCTTCGGGCTGGTATGTTATAAAAAAGATTCTTAACACTGATACAGGTTCCCTGTGGAGTTACGCAGGGATCCTGGGCAGAGATCTTACTCCCTTCGATCTTGATGCAGGTACCAACTTCGTCGTTCTCTGTCTTCGTCTTTAACTCCACATGCGCGATCGCAGCAATAGATGCGAGGGCTTCACCTCGGAAACCTTTGGTTCTCAAGGCAAAAAGATCATCGGCAATTTTTATTTTAGAAGTTGCATGTCTTTCAAAACTCATGCGCGCATCTGTGATACTCATTCCAGCACCATCATCAATGACTTGAATCAAGGTCTTACCAGCGTCTTTAATGACTACCTGTATACGACCAGAATGAGCGTCTATGCTATTTTCGAGAAGTTCTTTGATTACTGAAGCCGGCCGTTGAACCACCTCACCCGCAGCGATCTGGTTTGCAACATGATCGGGCAACAGTTGAATAATGTTATTCATCTAACGGGGATTCGAGAAAATGGACAAATCAAAATCTAATATCCACAGGCAAATAAAGACGAGTACTACTATAATATATACCACACGACGGTTTATACTTCTATTACCTCGCGTTCGACTGGATTCACGAGCCTCAGCCCAGTGAGAACCAAAATCGATCGCATTTGTAGCCTCTCTGTATTTGTTGAATTTTGAGTCAAAATCATAGACATTCCCGGTATCCTTCCCCTTATAATAACGAGGAGTGTAATTATACCTGGTATTTTTCCTGATCTTGCCTAAATTAATTTTCAAAACTGTAGATTGTTTGCTGTTCCAAATTTACTCAAAATGCTTCAGAATTCCGAAGCCTTACTCGATTAATAAGAACACAAAGACAATGCCGTTTTGAAAATCCCGCTTATCCTTTGTAGAATTTTGCGTCCTTTCTAAGCTGAGCCATCTTTATTGCGGCAATTGCAGCTTCTGTTCCTTTATTCCCGTGTTCTCCACCACTTCTGGCTCGAGACTGTTCGATATTATTATCTGTAAGCACACAAAATATGACCGGGATATCTGTTTGTACATTAAGGTCTTTAATACCCTGGGTTACACCATCACATACAAAATCGAAATGCTTAGTCTCTCCCTGTATTACATTTCCAACGGCAACG
This sequence comes from Christiangramia sp. OXR-203, assembly GCF_034372165.1. NCBI lineage: Bacteria > Pseudomonadati > Bacteroidota > Flavobacteriia > Flavobacteriales > Flavobacteriaceae > Christiangramia > Christiangramia sp. OXR-203. The sequence goes on from NZ_CP139698.1 coordinate 2,414,303, forward strand.
ATTGCATCCAGCATTTCAAAACTTTCCTGCATTTTCTTGCAGCCGTAAATAAGTTCAAAGCTTCCTGGAACGTTCCAGCGTACAATGTTCTCCTTTTGCACACCATTTTCGATCCACGCATCAAATGCACCCTGAAACAAACCTTGTGTTATTTCCTCATTCCATTCAGAAACAACAATCCCAAACCGAAAGTCTTTCGCGTTTGGGATCGTATTTTTATCGTACTCTGAAAGGTTATTACCTTTTGTAGCCATATATTATTTTTTCATAGCGCGAGCCTGTCCAAGATAGACCGCCACCTTATCTGCTTCAGGAGAATCTGCATACTCCTCTTCGATCTTCATTAAATATTCTTCCGCAGCATCAGCATCACCAGTATTAATTGCAGTGATCGCAGCTTTTAGAAGAAATCTTGGGGTGGTGAATGAATTTGTACGCATTTCTGCGGCCTTCTCGTAATAACCTAAAGCTTCTTCCGGCTGGTCTAGCTGCAGAAAAGCATCTCCAATTCCACCAGTTGCTAGTGCAGAGAAAATCTCATCATCACTACTAAATCCTTCCAGTTGCTCGATAGCTTCCTGATACTTTCCAGTTCTTAGATAAGCGAAACCGGCATTATACTTTGCAAGATTCGCAGCATCGGTACCACTATAATTCTCTATAATATCAAGGAATCCGTATTTACCTTCCCCACCATTTAGTGCAAGATTGTAAAGGGAATCACTCTGTGCTCCATTTGCTCTAAGAGCTGAAGCCATGTAGTTCTGTGCCATTGCCATCTCATTGGCAGCTTCGTTCTGTTTTGGTTCATGGATAAAACGATTATATCCAAGGTATCCAAGTACAGCAACGATAGCAACTCCCACAATAATGTAGATATACTTTTGATTATCGGCGACCCAGGTTTCGGTTCTACTTGCCCCTTCATCTAAACTGTTAAAAACTTCAGCAGTTGTTGATTCCTGTTCTTCGATTTGTTCCTTCTCAGATTTCCCGGAAGGCTTGTATCCTCTTTTCTTATAAGATGCCATAAAAAATTTTTAATGCGTGGCAAAAATATAATATTTTGTGAAAATTAAAAGAGAAAATATTTGTATTTTTTGAATAATTTGAAGTCCTTTTGCAGCTTTCAAAATACCTCTTCATTTCTCATATTTCTAGCTGAAAAACAGCCATTTATGCATCTAAAAAATCTTAGTCTTCTCAATTACAAGAATCTAAAGACGGCTGAATTTACTTTTGACAATAAGATCAATTGCCTGGTTGGTAATAACGGCGTTGGAAAAACTAACGTTCTGGATAGTATTTACCATCTCTCCTTCGGAAAAAGCTATTTTAATCCGATCACTTCTCAGAATATCAATCATGATGCTGAATTCTTCGTCGTGGATGGAGAATTCGAAAAGAATGAGAAAGCTGAAAAGATCCTGGTTAGCGCTAAGAAAGGACAAAAAAAGGTGATCAAAAGAAATAATAAAACCTACGATAAAGTGAGTGATCATATAGGTTTTATTCCTACCGTGATCATTTCTCCTGCAGATCGTGATCTTATTATTGAAGGTTCAGAAACAAGGAGAAAGTTTATGGACGGCGTTATTTCTCAAAGTGATCAATCCTATCTCCAATCATTACTGAATTATACGAAACAGATCTCACAGCGAAATTCATTATTGAAGTATTTCGCTGCCAATTCTACTTTCGATCGTGATACCCTGGAAGTTTACAACCATCAAATTAGTAAGCTTGGACAGGATCTATTCGAAAAACGAAAAAGCTTTCTCAAGGAGTTCATACCGATCTTCAATAAACGTTATGCCGATATTACTAATAATAAAGAGATCGTAGATATTAATTATAGGAGTCAGTTATCTGAAAAGTCTTTATTATCACTGCTTGAAGAAAATCTTCAGAAGGATATGGCTTTACAATACACCTCTGTGGGAACCCATAAAGATGACCTTAGTTTTGAAATCGAGGGTCACCCTATTAAAAAGTTCGGCTCCCAGGGACAGCAAAAGAGCTTTTTGATCGCATTAAAACTGGCACAGTTCGATTTTATAAAAAAAATTAGCCAGGTGAACCCTATTCTCCTTCTGGATGATATCTTTGACAAACTTGATGAAAACAGGGTTGCTCATATAGTAGCATTAGTGGCTACCAATGAACTTGGACAGATCTTTCTTAGTGATACTCACGCAGATAGAACCGAGAAGGTTGTAAAAGGAAGTAATCAATCTTATAAAATTTTTAAACTGTGAAAAAAGCTTTCTACTTATTATTAGTTGCTATAGTTCTAACTTCCTGTACGAACACAGACCCCAATCAACAATTGCAAAATCTCACCGGGTACTGGACGATCGAGAAAGTGGAAGTTGAGAATGACTCTGTAGTAGAATATAGTTTGAGCCAATACATTGATTATATAGAGATCAAGGATAGTGTTGGTTTTCGAAAGAAACTTCAGCCAAAGATCGATGGTGGTTATATAAAAGCTTCAAATGATTCAGAAAAAATTACCGCGAAGATCGAAGATGATGTTTTGAACCTATATTATAGTACAGCTTTCGATGAATGGCAGGAAACGGTTCTAATAGCTACGGAAGATGAACTGGTCATCAAAAATCGCGATGATAAAAAATATTATTATAAAAAATACGAACCTTTAATTAGCACAAATGAAGAAGAGACGAAAGAATGAGGAAATGGTCCTCGGTGATCTGCTGAAAAGTTTTGTAGGCGAGAACAAGTTGGATACGAAAGGATTGAATCAGGTACAGATACGGGAAGTATGGAATAACCAAATGGGGCCTGCGATTGCAAAATACACTACCGGACTTAAACTGAAGCATGACACGCTGTTCGTGCAATTGAGTTCTTCTGTACTAAGAGAGGAATTAAGTTATGGAAAGGAAAAGATCATTAAAAACCTTAACGAGGAAATGAACCAGGAATTGGTCAAAAAGCTGGTTTTACGTTAATTTGGCAGTATGAATAAGAGACTGAAATATTTTCTAGCCTTTTTGCTGGTTTTCACCGGACTTATGATGGCGATCAGTGAATTTCTAAGATATTTCTTTGAGCTGGACGGCATATCAAATACTTTAATTACAGCACTTATTACGGTATGTATTTCTCCACGGCTACAGCCCGCAAAGGAAGGCGATAGCTACATTTTTAAATGGTCCTGGTTTACCAAACCAATTGAGATTTAGAAATTTGATAAAAAAAACCCGGACTTTTCAGTCCGGTTTTTTTGTTTTGGATGAGTTCTATTTAGAACATCTCTCTACCTGCAAAATGGAAAGCACCTTCAATTTGTGCATTCTCGTCGCTATCACTTCCGTGAACAGCGTTCTCACCAATACTGGTAGCATATTTTTTTCTGATAGTTCCTTCAGCAGCATCTTCTGGGTTTGTAGCACCAATCAATGTTCTGAAATCTTCAACAGCATTGTCTTTCTCAAGGATCGCAGCAACAATAGGTCCGCGAGTCATGAATTCAACTAATTCCCCGAAAAATGGACGTTCATTATGCACAGCATAAAAAGTTTCAGCATCTCTCTTGGTCATTTGAGTAAGTTTCATCGCTACGATTCTAAATCCTGAAGCGGTGATTTGATCTAATATTCCACCAATATGCCCGTTTTCAACTGCATCTGGCTTAATCATGGTGAATGTTCTATTATCTGCCATTATCTGGTTTTTAAATTTGGTGCAAAAATAAATTATTTATGGGCATAAACAAGTGCTTTCTTCCAATATGTTGACTTACTGGAATTCAACGATATAATCCTGCTGTTTACGGTTATTAAGTCCGCGCATTTCCAAGCTTACTCTAGAATTCTCAAAGTCGAATTTCAATAACCCAAAACTCTTTTTGCTCACTACCTCTCCTACTCTGTGCTCATTGGGCTCACCATCAAAAGCTTCATAAGTATGGGTGAGTCCGCTACTTGTAAAATCTACCAGAGGATAGCTAAGACCCTTGATTCTTTCTTCGGAAAATTCAGAAATATGGCGGTCTCCACTTAACAGGATGACATTTTTTGCTTCCGAAGCAACAATAAGATCTTTTAATTTTTTTGCTTCCGAAGGGAAATTACCCCAGGTTTCAAATCCGTGCTCGTCTGAAAGTATCTGGATACTGGAAAGAATAATATTGAACTGCGCATTCGAAGTTTCTAGTTCATTTCGCAACCAGCTCCACTGCTGTTCGCCAAGAATAGTTCCGCTGGAAGGCTCATAGCGCCTGTTAGCATCACTGGTCCTAAGCAGATCATCTCTAAAGTAACGCGTATCCAGCATGATCACTTTTATGGAACCTTTGGGTGTCTCCAGAATCTCTGAACTATAGATACCCTCCCGTTCTCTTCTTGGATCATTTTGCGCAACACCCATAAAATCCAGGAAATATTGCTGACTTTCTTCTTTAATTTCATATTCCTTACCTCCATCGTTCTGGCCGTAGTCGTGATCGTCCCAAACTCCATAAACTGGCACGGTGTTGAGTAAGTTTTGATATCCTTCATTACTTTTTTGAACGGAATACGCCTCTCCTATTACCGTAGCAACATCTGTATCTGCATATACATTGTCACCTCCCCATAAGAAAACATCAGGTTCATTTTTGAGAATTTCACTCCATAAAGGCTGGGGTGCATCTTCCCGGTTACAGCTTCCAAAAGCAATGATATAATCCGGTTCTTTCTCCAGCTTAATATCTTCGGTAGACCCGCAGGACACGAGGATGGATATAAAAAGGAATACCAGTAATCTTTGTTTCATAGTTGTAATTTACAAGCTCAAATTTAAGGCTTCCACTGTTTCTATAGTGTTATTATATTGTATATTTAACCTCGATTATGATAGACACAAGAATACTCGAAATCACGGCAGAACTGGCAAAGGCAGATAATATCGTGATCGTCCCGCACAAAGGACCTGATGGTGATGCGATGGGCTCTACTCTTGGATTAATGCATTTTTTAAGAGATAAAGGTCATAAAGCGAATGTTATTGCTCCTAACGATTATCCACATTTTTTAAAGTGGCTTCCAGGTAGTGAGGAAGTTTATATATATGAGCAGCAAAAAGAAGTTTCAGATCAATTGATCGCTGAAGCTCAGATCGTTTTTACACTGGATTTTAATGACCTATCCCGATGCGGTGGAATGGTGGAATCCCTTAAAGCTTCTGATGCTGTTTTTGTGATGATAGATCACCACCAGGAACCTTCAGATTATGCTCATTATACTTATAGTGATTCCACGATGAGTTCGACCTGCGAGATGGTACACAAATTCATAGAAAAGTTACGTGCTGGCAAACAGATCACTCCTGAGATTGCCACCTGTTTATACACCGGAATCATGACAGATACAGGAAGCTTCAGATTTAGCTCTACTTCCAGTGATACGCATCGTGTTATCGCAGACCTGATGGACAAGGGAGCGAAAAATTCTGAGATTCATAATTATATCTACGACACCAATTCTGGAAATAAACTGCAGTTGCTTGGAACCGCACTTCAGAACTTAAAAGTGATTTCAGAATTTAATACCGCTTACATCAGCCTTACTCAGGAAGAGTTGGACCGTCATAATTTCAAGAAAGGTGACACTGAAGGCTTTGTAAATTACGGTTTAAGTCTGGATGGAATTAAATTTGCAGTCATTTTTATTGAAAATGAGAGTGAGAAGATCATAAAAATTAGTTTCAGGTCTAAAGGAACTTTCAATGTGAACAAGTTTGCGCGGGCACATTTTGAAGGTGGCGGACATATAAATGCGGCCGGAGGAAAAAGTGATCTTTCCATGAATGATACGATCGTAAAATTTAATAAGATCCTACCTGAATATGAGCAAGAATTAACCCAATGAAAAAGTTTCTATTTCTAATAGTTATGGCAATTGTCGTAGTTTCCTGTAAATCCCCGGAAGCACGTTATCCGGTTTCCCAAAGCAGTGGCTCGTATATCGATAAATCTGTAGAAAAGAACAGGGAAATGATCGCGCAGGAAGAAGATTATATCAAACAGGTAATGGGAGAAAATACCAGTACGGAATATCTAACCTCAGCAGATGGTTTCTGGTATTACTACAATAACAAGACACTGGACAGCCTCAATACTGAAACGCCCGAATTTGGTGATATCGTAACTTTCGATTATAGTATCTCTACAATTGAAGGTGAAGCTATTTATGCTGAAGGTGACAAACCTACACGGGAATATGCTATAGATCGTGAAAAATTATTTACCGGTCTTCGCCAGGGTCTCAAATTAATGAAAGAAGGCGAAACAGTTACATTCCTATTCCCTTCGCATAAAGCATTTGGTTATTACGGAGATCAGGAACGTATTGGAAGCAATAAACCTATTAGCGCTAAAGTGACCTTACACTCTATAAAGGAAGAAGAACAATCAAACACAGAAACCAAGGAACAATAATGAGGACAAAAAGTTTATTTGTGCTTTTCGCCGTTGCGATTAGCTTATTTTCATGTAAAGAAGAATACCCGGAACTTGAAGACGGGATGTATGTTGAGTTTAACACCTCTATGGGGCCTATAATAGCTGAGCTTTATCACGAGGAAACTCCTATGACCGTTGCTAATTTCGTATCGCTTTCTGAAGGAAGCAGCACTATGGTAGACAGTACTTTTAAAGGCAAAAAATATTACGACGGTATTGTATTTCACCGTGTGATAGATGGTTTCATGATCCAGGGTGGTGATCCTATGGGCACCGGTAGCGGTGGACCGGGTTACAAATTCCCTGATGAATTTAAAGATTCTTTGAGTCATGACGAGAAAGGAATTCTATCTATGGCCAATGCAGGTCCTGGAACTAATGGAAGTCAGTTTTTTATCACTCTGGAACCGGTAATGCAGCTTGATGGTAAACATACGGTCTTTGGAAAAGTAGTAAAAGGTATGGATGTCGTTGAAGCGATTGGAGAGACTGAAACTGGTCCTAGAGACCGTCCTGTGAAAGATATCACCATGAATGAGGTGAACATCATTAGAAAGGGAAAAGCTGCTAAGAATTTTGAGGCTCCAAAAGTTTTTGAACAGGAACTTGCAGATCTTGAAGCTGAAAATGAAGCTAAAGAAAAAGAGCTACAAGAAGTAAGATCTAAAAGAGTTGAAGAGTTCGCTTCTCTTGAAGCCAAAGCAGATTCTCTGGAAAGCGGATTAAAATTACATTTTATTACCAAAGGTGATGGAACTCAGCCTAAGCAGGGACAAATGGTAAAAGTGAATTATGAAGGTTATTTCGCAGACGGAAAGATCTTTGATACTAACAAAAAAGAACTTGCCGAGGAATTTGGTATTTATGACCATAGAAGAGACCAGGCTATGGGTTACCAGCCAATGGATGTGGTTTATGGACCGGACGCTCCAATGATCCCTGGATTTAAAGAAGCAATCCAGCAGATGCAAGTTGGTGACGAAGTTGTAGCTTTTATCCCAAGCCATTTAGGTTATGGAGAAAGAGGCTATGGCAGAGCAATCCCGCCAAATTCAGATCTTGTATTTAAGATCTCTGTAGTTGGAATTGCAGGAGAAGATCAGCAATAGTAAGTAATCAGTCATAAAAAAAGCCCCGTGCATCTGCACGGGGCTTTTTGTTTATAGAAAACATTCCTAGTTCTCTGGAATATTCTTTAAAACCTCTAATAAAAATTTCCAGTATTTCTGAGCAGAGCTAATACTTGCGCGTTCATCTGGTGAGTGAGCTCCGCGTATAGTTGGTCCAAAAGAGATCATATCCATTTCAGGATAATGGCTTCCAATGATACCACATTCAAGACCTGCATGGCATGCTGCGATATTAGCCTTTTCAACATTCATCCTTTCGTAGATCTCATCCAGAGTCTTTAGAATATCTGAATCACTATTTGGAGCCCATCCAGGGTATTCTCCAGACAGTTTTACATCAAAACCTGCCAGTTTAAAGACAGATTTTAGAGAATCAGCCAGATCATCACGACTGGATTCAACAGAGCTTCTTGTCAAACATTTGATCTCGATCTTTCCACCCTCTACACTAACTTTCGCAACATTATTTGAAGCTTCAACAAGATCTTCGATCTCCGGACTCATTCTATAAACTCCGTTGTGGGCCGCTGCAAGTGCCAGTAATAGCTTTTCTTGAGAATCAATATCCATAACCTCAACTTCAGAAGGAACTTTTTGAATTTCAATTTTCATATTAGGTTCCAGAGAAGAAAATTCAGCTTTAATAAGATTGATCCTCTTATCAAGTTCTTTTTTAAAACTTTCTTCTTCAGTTTCGGGCAAAGCAATGATCGCTTCACTTTCTCTTGGAATCGCATTTCTTAATCCGCCACCATTAATAGAAGAGAGTCTAAGCTTATATTCTTCCGTAGTATTAATAAGCAGGCGGTTCAGTAATTTATTAGCATTTGCCAGGCCTTTAATGATGTCCATTCCGGAATGTCCACCCATAAGTCCTTTTACCTTGATAGCAAAGGCACGATAGGAATCTGGAGTACTTTCTACTTTGTAAGTTCTGCTCGCTGTGATATCCACACCACCGGCACAACCTATACCAATTTCGTCATCCTCTTCTGTATCAAGGTTCAATAAAATATCACCTTCCAGAAGATCAGGACTTAAACCTTTCGCACCGGTCATTCCCGTTTCTTCATCTATTGTAAACAAAGCTTCGATCGCAGGGTGCTCTATAGAGTCGCTTTCCAGAATCGCCATCATGGTAGCCACGCCCAGACCATTATCGGCTCCTAAGGTAGTTCCCTTAGCTCTAACCCAGTCTCCATCTACATACATCTCGATTCCCTGTGTATCAAAATTGAAGTCTGTATCGTTATTTTTCTGGTGCACCATATCAAGGTGAGCCTGCAGCACGATCTTTTTCCTGTTTTCCAATCCTGTCGTAGCTGGTTTACAGATCACTACATTGCCTACTGAATCAACTTCGGTCTTAAGGTCAAGATCGTTTCCAAATTTTTTGATAAATTCAATAACCCTTTCTTCTTTTTTGGAAGGCCGTGGCACCGCGTTAAGATCGGCGAATTTATTCCATAATATTTTTGGTTCTAATGCTCTTATTTCTTCGTTCATATCTATAATTCTTCAATTGTTTTCAAAGATACCTTTTAAGCTGCTGAAACAAAAATTCCATTACATTCTGTATAATTTAAGCGCTTTCATCATTACTGAAGTTAGGCCAGATTTGAATTATTTGTACTTTTAAAATGTGAATAAGAAAACGACCCTCATTCTTGCGATCCTATTACCTGTCCAGGTTATGTTATTGAGCCTGCTTAATAGAGGATCTCTCTTTATCGAAACCTATTATTCCAACGGAATCTACCCGGTGATCTCCAGTATTCTGAGATATAGCATTGGGATTCTACCATTTTCACTAGGTGATCTTATGTACGCACTCCTGGTGATTTTACTCCTGAAATGGATCTGGAGAAGATTTAGTCAGAAATTCAAGAATCCGAAACAATGGATCCCCGATTCGCTTGCTGCACTGTCCATCATTTATTTTTGCTTTCATCTTTTCTGGGGCTTGAATTATTACCGCCAGCCATTACACACAACTCTTGAAATTGATAATGAATATACTACTGAAGAATTAGTAACACTTTCAGAAATACTCATCAGCAGATCCAATGAACTGCATGATGATTTAGCTGAAAATGATTCGGCTTCCGTAAAGTTTGAACTCTCAAAAAAAGAGCTCTTCCGAAGAACCATTGAAGGTTATGATCATATAGCTCTGAATTATCCTGAACTAAACTATAAAGGTAATTCACTAAAGAGATCGATATACAGTATCCCTCTAAGCTATATGGGTTTTAACGGTTATTTAAATCCTTTGACCAACGAAGCACAGGTGAACAGTATTATAGTCCCTTACAAAATTCCTACTACAGCCAGCCATGAAATAGGGCACCAACTGGGTTTCGCCAAGGAAAATGAAGCAAATTTTATCGCCTGCCTGGTCACCATGAACCATACAGATCCTCATTTTAGATATTCCGGTTATACTTTTGCTTTGAGTTATTGTTTAAGTGAAATCTTCAGAAGAGATAAAGAGGAAGGAGAACGATTACTGGAGAGTATGAACCCTGGAATCATTGAAAATTACCGGGAAGTACAAGAATTCTGGCTTGAACATGAGAATCCATTGGAACCTATCTTCGCTGCGACCTATAACCGCTACTTAATCGCCAATAATCAGGCTGGAGGCATGAAAAGTTACAGTTATGTGGTGGCTTTGCTCGTTAATTACTATAAAGATGCAAGAAACGACCTGTAGGAAGATTAACAGTTCTGCTATTTTTAGTACTTTAAGGCTCTTAAAATTTTAATCAATCTATATTTTCAAAAACTACCCACTTTTATGAAATTAAAATTTCTGCTTTTGGGAATAGTCCTGAGTGTTAGCTCTGCTTATGCACAGGATTATTTCCCAAAGAACGATGGTGTTAAAACAGAAAACACCAATTACACCGTCTTTAAAAACGCCAGGATTCATGTGGATCCAAAGACGACCATCGAGAATGGAATGTTTGCCGTTCAGGATGGAAAGATAACTGCCGTTGGAAAGAATATTTCTATTCCAAAAAACAGTATTGTAGTTGACCTTACAGGAAAAGAAGTATATCCTTCTTTCATTGACCTTTATTCCAGTTTTGGAATAGGTAAACCAAAACGCGTAGAAGGTGGAAATGGTCCGCAATATGACGCTAATCGTGAAGGTTTCTACTGGAACGATCATATTCGCCCTGAAACTAATGCGGTGGCTCATTTCAAGTATGATTCTGATGAAGCCAATAAACTTCTCGAAGCTGGTTTTGGTGCTGTAAATACTCATGTTCCAGATGGTATTGTACGTGGCTCTGGAATGCTGGTTGCATTGACTCCTGAAGTTAGCGAAGGTGACCGAATTCTCGATGACAGGTCTGCACAGTACCTTTCTTTTGACAAAAGCGTCTTATCAAGACAGTCCTACCCTACTTCTCTAATGGGTGCCACTGCACTTATAAGACAAACTTATATTGATGCCGACTGGTATGCAAAAGGAAATGCAAAGAATAAAGACCTTGCTCTGGAAGCTTTGAACAACAATAAGGATCTAGTTCAGATCTTTGCTACAGATAATTTGCTGAACGAATTTAGAGCAGATAAAGTAGGTGACGAATTTGGTATCCAATACGTACTCCTGGGAAGTGGGAAAGAATACCAGCGACTGGATAAAGTAAAAAGCTCCAATGCTACGTATATAATTCCGCTAAAATTCCCTGCAGCTTTCGATGTGGAAGATCCATATCTTACTAAGCATTTAGCTCTTGAAGAAATGAGAGAATGGAACCAGGCACCAGCAAATTTAGCAATGTTGGAAGAGCAGAAAATCCCATTTACGATCACCGCTCATGATATCGATCCTGCCAAAGATTTTAAATCTAATTTGATGAAAGCGATGGAGTTTGGATTAAGCAAAGAAGCAGCTTTAGCCGCTCTTACTACTATTCCTGCCAGAACACTGGGACAGGAAGGGAAGATTGGTACAATTAAAGAAGGTGCCTGGGCAAACTTCCTCATCACATCCGGAGACTTTTTTGATAAAGAAACAACCTTATTTGAGAACTGGATTCAGGGAGAAAAGAAGGTGCTTAATAGCATGGACGTTACCGATATTACTGGTAAATACGACCTTAAACTGGATGGAAAAACCTATACACTGGCCATCACCGGGGAACCGGCTAAGCCAAATGCAGAAGTAACTTTAGACGAGACTAAAATTGGATCAAAATTGAGCATTTCAGAAAACTGGATGAATCTTTTGATCTCTTCTCCAGACACTACTAAGACCGAATTCATTAGGCTGGTGGCCAATGTTCCAACAAACTCCAGGAACATTTCAGGTAAAGCAATTCTACCTGATGGCAAGGAAACCCGTTTTGAGGCTACTATGAAAGACGTCGAAAAAGAAGAAAAAAATAAGGATGACGAGAAGAAAGAAGAGGATAACACCCGTGAGTTGATCGCGGTAACCTATCCAAATGTTGCTTATGGTTTCAAAGAAAGACCAGAGCAGGAAGATGTACTTTTCAAAAATGCTACTGTATGGACTAGCGAAGATGAAGGTGTTCTGGAAAATACCGATGTTTTTGTAAAAGACGGTAAGATCGTTAAGGTTGGAACAAACCTTAATGCCGGCAGAGCGAAAGTTATCGATGCTACCGGTAAACATCTTACTGCCGGGATTATTGATGAGCATTCACATATCGCGGCATCAGACATTAATGAAGCAGGCCATAATTCTTCTGCTGAAGTGACCATGGAAGATGTAGTTGACCCTACAGATATCAATATTTACCGCAACCTGGCTGGTGGTGTTACGACCATTCAGCTATTACATGGTTCTGCAAACCCCATTGGAGGTAGATCTGCGATCCTGAAATTAAAATGGGGAGCTCCTGCAGATGAATTGATCTTCGAACAGGCACCACCGTTTATTAAATTTGCACTTGGTGAAAACGTAAAACAATCAAACTGGAGCGGGAATCGCTTTCCGCAAACCAGAATGGGTGTGGAACAGGTATTTATAGACTACTTCAGTCGTGCTAAGGCTTATGAAAAAGAGAAGCAGGCTGCTGGAGACAATTTCAGAAAAGATCTTGAAATGGAAACTCTTGTAGAGATTCTTAATGGCGAACGCTTTATCACTTCCCACTCTTATATCCAAAGTGAGATCAATATGTTGATGAAAGTTGCTGAAATGTTCGATTTTAATATCAACACGTTCACACACATTCTTGAAGGCTACAAAGTGGCCGATAAAATGAAAGAACACGGTGTTGGTGCTTCAACGTTTTCAGACTGGTGGGCTTATAAGTACGAGGTGAACGATGCTATTCCTTACAATGCAGCGATCATGAACGATGCTGGCATTACCGTAGCCATTAATAGTGATGATGCTGAAATGAGTCGCAGACTAAACCAGGAAGCCGCAAAAAGTGTGAAGTATGGTGGAATGAGCGAAGAAGATGCCTGGAAAATGGTTACGATCAATCCTGCGAAATTACTACATGTAGATAATTTAGTTGGAAGTATAAAAACCGGAAAACAGGCAGATCTTGTCTTATGGAATGATCATCCACTTTCAATTTATGCGGTTCCGGAAAAAACAATGGTAGAAGGCGTTGTTTATTTTGACAAGGATAGAGATCTGGAACTTCGTAAGGAGATTCAGAAGGAAAGAAGCAGTCTTATAAGCCAGATGCTGAAGGAAAAGAACAGTGGAGTTAAAACACAACCAGTGAAAAAGAAAGAAAAGCAGCATGTACACTGTGATCTTTTAGAAGCTGTAAAATAATATACTGAAGATGAAAAAATTAAATATATACATAGGATTGCTTAGCTTACTTTTTTGCGGAAATAGTTTTGCACAGCAAACCCCAGCACCAGAACAGGCGGAAGCGATCAGCATTGTAGGTGCTACCGCTCACATTGGAAATGGTGAAGTAATCGAGAATAGCCTTATCATTCTTGAGGATGGCAGGATTACCGAGATCATTGCCGCAGATCTCACCAAAAGACAATATCCAGGTAAACAGATCGATGCTACTGGAAAACATGTCTATCCAGGGATTATCGCTCCAAATACCACGCTTGGATTAGTAGAGATTGCTTCTGTAAAAGCTACGGAAGATCAGGATGAAATGGGTGACATGCTGCCAAATGTAAGAAGCCTCATCGCCTATAATACAGAAAGTAAGATCGTAGAATCCATGAGACCTAATGGTGTACTTCTGGGACAGGTGGTTCCTCGAGGCGGATTGATCTCCGGAACTTCTTCCATCGTACAATTTGATGCATGGAACTGGGAAGATGCTGCTGTAAAAGCTGATGATGGCCTGCATATCAACTGGCCCGATTCATTTAGACGTGGTCGCTGGTGGAGAGGTGAAGACCCGGGGCTTAATCCTAATAAAGAGTATACCGAAGAAATTCAGAAGTTGTCAGATTTCTTCGCTTCCTCAAAAGCTTATCTAAATGGTGATAGAAATGATCAAAACCTGCCATTTTTAGCCATGGAAAAAGTTTTTAGCGGAGATAAAAAGGTATTTATTCATGCAAATGGTGAAAAAGAGATCCTGGATATTATTCAATTTAAAAAAGAAAATGAGCTTTCTTCTGTAGTAATTGTTGGAGGTTACGACGCACTTGCGATCGCTTCAGAATTGAAGAATGCAGAGATCCCGGTATTGGTAAACAGACCGCACAGTACTCCAGATAATGCTTACGAAGATTACGACCAGTCATATAAGCTAGCAAAATTACTGCATGATGCAGGAGTTATGGTTGGACTAGAAAGCAGCGGACAGATGGAACGTATGAATACCAGAAATCTACCTTTCTATGCTGGAACGGTAGCTGCATTTGGTATGGATAAAGAAGAAGCTCTAAGTCTTATTACCGCCAATAATGCAAAGATCCTTGGAATCGGCAGCGATTACGGAACTCTCGAAAAAGGGAAATCTGCCACTCTTTTCATTTCTGAAGGTGATGCACTGGACATGCGTACAAATATTCTTTCGCATGCATTTATTGACGGAAGGGAACTAAGTCTGGAAACACATCAAACTGAACTTTGGAAACGTTATTCCAAAAAATACAGCGAGCAGGAATCTGAGTAATTAAACTAATTTCAAAGTTGCCCGAAGGACTGGAATGGAAATGCTGCAAAGCTTCCACTCTACTCTTCGGGCAACTTTTTTTATGCCTAATATCTACTTACTTTTGTGACTATGTTGAAAAAGATCACCAGTCTGCAGAACAAGGAAGTGAAGTGGTTGCTTCAGTTGCAGGAGAAATCAAGAATTAGAAGAAAGGAAAATGCATTTCTTGTTGAGGGCTTGAGGGAAACAGGTCTTGCGGTAGCCCATCACTACGAACTGCTTCACCTTTATTATGTTCCTGAAAAAATAGAGTTTCAGAAGGTGCTTGATTTTGTAAAAAAAAGCGATCAACATACAGAACAGATCACTGAACTTTCCCAGGAGGTATACGAGAAGATCGCTTATAGAGGTAGTACCGAAGGAGTTATCGCCGTTTTTCGTACCCGTGAAAATAAACTGGAAGATTTAGACTTTAGCTCAACTTCTCCTTTAATCCTGATCGCTGAAGCACCCGAAAAGCCAGGGAATATTGGCGCAATCTTAAGAACTGCAGATGCTGCTGCGGTGGACGCGGTCATTATTGCAAACCCTAAAACAGATCTCTATAATCCAAATATTATAAGGAGTAGCGTAGGTTGTGTTTTCACCAATAAGATCGCCACCGGGGAAACTTCAGAAATCATAGAATTTCTACGGAATAAGAACATCAATATTTATGCGGCCATTTTACAAGCTGCGAAACCTTACCACGAAGTTGATTTAAAAGGACCAACAGCAATTGTCGTTGGAACCGAAGCTACAGGGCTTAGTGATGAATGGCGCGAACAATCCCTGCAGAATATTATCATTCCTATGCAAGGTGCTATCGACAGTATGAACGTTTCGGTCGCAGCTGGCATTCTCATCTTTGAAGCACGAAGACAACGGGGCTTTAATATTTAAACTTTATAATTTGCAAGCTGAAACTCTTTACCACCTCATCCTTGGAGTCGTAATCGTTGATTTTCTTTTCGACACCCTCCTTGATACATTGAATGCTAAACATTTCGATGACCCTATTCCTTCGGAACTGGCAGATGTTTACGATGATGAGAAGTATGAAAAGTCTCAGCGATACAAAAAAGAACGTTTTAAGTTCGGTCTGCTCTCTTCTGGTTTTTCAGTACTTCTTACGATACTCTTTCTGGTTTTCGAAGGCTTTGCCGCGGTAGATGGGATTGCACGTGAGTTTTCAAGCAATCCTATTGTGATAGCTCTAATATTCTTCGGGATCATCATCATTGGTAGTGATCTGATTACAACACCTTTTTCCTGGTACAGTACTTATGTGATAGAAGAAAAATATGGATTTAATAAAACCAGTAAAAAAACATTTCTTATTGATAAATTAAAAGGTCTTTTAATGACCATCATCGTAGGCGGTGGAATCTTAGCATTAATCATCTGGTTCTATCAGATAGCAGGGGAAGATTTCTGGTGGTATGCATGGATTGTTGTATCTGTTTTCGCGGTTTTCATGAATATGTTCTATGCAAAATTGATCGTTCCGCTTTTTAATAAGCAAACCGCTCTGGAATCAGGTAGCTTGAGAACTAAAATCGAAGCTTATGCGGAAAAAGTAGGATTTCAGCTAGACAACATTTTTGTGATCGATGGCTCCAAACGTTCAACTAAGGCCAATGCTTATTTTTCCGGTTTTGGTTCAGAAAAAAGAATTACTTTATATGACACTTTGATCAATGATCTGGAAGAAGAAGAGATCGTTGCAGTTCTGGCACACGAGGTTGGTCATTACAAAAAGAAACATATTGTATTTAATTTAATTGCTTCAATAGCTACCACTGGATTCACCTTATGGCTGCTATCCTTGTTCGTAGGTAGTCCCGTACTATCATCTGCATTAAGTGTAAGTGAGCCAAGTTTTCATATTGGCCTGATTGCCTTCGGAATATTATATAGTCCGATTTCAGAAGTAACCGGTCTTATTATGAATTACATTTCGAGAAAGTTTGAATACCAGGCTGATGACTATGCGAGTAAAACTTACAACGCACAATACCTGGTAAGTAGTTTAAAAAAGTTATCTGGAAATACATTGAGCAACTTAACTCCTCATAAAACCTATATTTTCGTACATTACTCACACCCGAGTTTACTGCAAAGATTTCAGAATTTGAAGGCAGGTATTTAGTTGTTTACTTTTTATCTTAATTGTACTTTTAACCTATGACCGAGGCTGCGATAGAAAAAGAGAACAAGCAAATTGCAAGGCAATACAAGGAATTGCTGCGTATAAGCTACCAAACCCTTTCCGAAGATGACAAGAAACTCATTCGAAAGGCGTTTGATACTGCGGTAGATGCACATAAGGATCAGCGAAGAAAGTCTGGTGAAGCTTATATTTTCCATCCAATAGCCGTGGCAAAAATAGTTGCTTCAGAAATTGGGCTGGATGCGACTTCGATCGCTGCTGCACTTTTACATGATGTGGTGGAAGACACAGAATATACCCTTTCAAATATTGAAAAAATGTTTGGTGAAACCGTGGCAAAGATCGTTGACGGACTCACCAAGATTTCAAGTCTTAAAAAAGATAAGGATGTTTCCCTACAGGCGGAAAACTTCCGTAAAATGCTTCTTACCCTCAACGATGATGTTCGAGTTATCATCATTAAGATCGCAGACCGCTTACATAATATGCAAACGATGGATGCCATGCGTCCTGATAAGCAGATTAAAATTGCTTCGGAAACCTTATATATTTATGCTCCTCTGGCACACAGGATCGGGCTCTACAACATAAAAACCGAACTTGAAGATCTCGGTTTAAAATATACAGATCCTGAAGTGTATCACGATATCTTAACGAAGATCAAAGAAAGTAAGGAAGATCAGGATAATTATATCAAAGCATTCAGCCGTGTGATCGAAGACTCGCTGGATAAGGAATCCCTGGACTATAGTATTAAAGGTAGACCAAAATCCATCTATTCTATCAACCGGAAGATCCAGACCCAGAATATTAGTTTTGACGAGATCTATGATAAGTTCGCGATTAGGATCATTTATAAAAGTGAACCGTCACAGGAGAAGTTCCTGGCCTGGAAGATCTATTCTATAGTAACCGATCACTTCCGTCCTAATCCTACCAGATTAAGAGACTGGATCTCATCTCCTAAATCTACAGGATACGAGGCCCTGCATATTACAGTTATGGGACCTAAAGGCAGATGGGTGGAAGTTCAGATTCGAAGTGAACGAATGAATGAGATCGCAGAGAAAGGATATGCTGCTCACTATAAATACAAACAGGGAGATGACAATAAGGAAGAACGAGGTTTCGAAGAATGGGTAACCAGACTTCAGGAAGCACTCGAGAATCCAGATGTAAATGCCGTTGATTTTGTTGAACAATTTAAACTCAACCTGTATAGCAAGGAAATATTCGTCTTTACACCTCAGGGAGATCTTAAATCTCTACCTAAGGGATCAACTCCATTGGACTTTGCTTTCAGCATTCATACAGAAATTGGATTACGAACTCGAGGTGCTCGTGTAAATAGTAAATTGGTTCCTCTAAGTCATGAATTGAAAAGTGGTGACCAGGTGGAGATCATCACTTCAGATAATGCTCAGCCTAATGTGAACTGGCTGGATTATGCTACTACCGCAAGAGCCCGTGCAAAGATCAAATCTTCCTTAAAAGATGAGAAGAAAGAGATCGCAGAGGAAGGAAAGGCAGTATTGGCAAGGAAACTAAAAGCACAAAAGATACAGTTCAACGAAAAGTCTATCAACGAACTTGTTGTATTCTTTAATCTGAAAACTAGTCTTGATCTTTTCTATCGCGTAGGTATTGGGAAGATCGACAATCAGTTGCTAAAAGACTTTGCAAACTCTCGCAGCAATTCCCTGGTAAGCTATTTCAAAAGTAAGATCAAAAAGCCACAGGTAGCGGCAGATATTAATAAGGATGAGATCACTGCTAAGTATGACCAACTGGTGTTTGGCAAAGAAGAAGAGAAACTGGATTATAAATTAGCAAATTGCTGTAATCCTATTCCCGGGGATACCGTCTTCGGATTCATTTCTGTAAATGATGGTATCAAGGTTCATAAGAAAGATTGTCCGAACGCATTGCAACTCCAATCTAATTATGCCTATAGGATCATCCAGGCGAAATGGATAGACAGTTCACAACAGGACTTCCAATCTGTTATAAGACTTCAGGGAATTGACAATCTTGGGTTGGTAAGTGAGATCACGAAAGAGATTTCTAGTAACCTGGGTGTGAATATGAAAAACCTGAATTTTGACAGTTCAGATGGTATTTTCAATGGAAGAATTACGCTGGTTGTGAAGAACAATAACAACCTGAATACGATCATCCAGCGACTGAAAAAAATTAACGGCATAGACAAGGTAAGCCGTGAATAAACTTTTACCTTTGCAAGGCAATTATGAGCAAAAAAGTCGTAAATAAGAACGATCAGGCGGTCGTAAAAAACGTTTTCACGAAGTATCTTGAAGACAAAGGACATCGGAAAACACCCGAACGTTTCGCTATTCTTCAGGAGATCTATAATTCTGAAGATCATTTCGATATTGAGTCTTTATATATAATGATGAAGAACAAGAAATATCGAGTGAGCCGGGCAACACTATACAACACGATCGAACTCCTACTGGAGTGCGGACTGGTTAGAAAACATCAGTTTGGGCAGAATCAGTCACAATACGAGAAATCCTATTTTGACCGTCAGCACGATCATATCATACTTACAGATACAGGAGAAGTTATTGAATTCTGCGATCCAAGGATACAAAGTATCAAGCAAACGATCGAGGAAGTATTTAATATCGAAATCAATAAACACTCCCTGTATTTCTACGGAAACAAAAAATCAACCAACTAAGTTTAAGAATTCATGGCTGTAGATTTACTACTAGGTCTTCAATGGGGTGACGAAGGAAAGGGCAAAATTGTCGATGTACTCACCTCCAAATACGATATTATTGCCAGATTCCAGGGCGGTCCTAACGCAGGACATACTTTGGAGTTTGATGGGCAAAAGCACGTTTTACACACGATACCTTCAGGTATATTTCATGATGACAGCATCAATCTTGTTGGAAATGGTGTAGTTATAGACCCGGTCATCTTTAAAAAAGAACTGGATAATCTGGCCAAACATGGAATAGACTATAAATCTAAACTGTTAATCTCCAGAAAGGCACATCTTATTCTTCCAACGCATAGATTGCTTGACGCTGCTTCTGAAGCTTCAAAAGGCAAAGCTAAGATTGGATCTACTTTAAAAGGAATTGGTCCAACTTATATGGATAAAACCGGTAGAAATGGTTTACGTGTAGGAGATCTGGAAATGGCAGACTGGCAGGATCGTTATCGTGCTCTTGCAGATAAGCATGAGAAGATGATCGCATTCTATGATGTGGATGTACAGTATGATCTTAAGGAACTTGAAAAAGAATTCCGTACCGCGATCGAAACTCTCAAAGAACTTACTTTTATTGATAGTGAAGATTACCTTCACAAGTCTATGAAATATGGAAAATCCATCCTTGCTGAAGGTGCCCAGGGCTCTTTACTGGATATTGATTTTGGAACATATCCATTCGTAACTTCATCCAATACTACTGCTGCTGGCGCTTGTACCGGGCTCGGAGTAGCGCCACGCGAGATCGGGGAAGCATATGGAATATTTAAAGCATACACCACCAGAGTGGGTAGTGGCCCATTCCCTACCGAACTTTTCGATGAGACCGGAGAAAAGATGGGACGAATAGGTAATGAATTTGGAGCGACTACAGGAAGAAAAAGAAGATGCGGATGGCTGGATCTGGTTGCATTGAAATACGCAGTTCAGGTGAACGGGATCACTCAGTTAATCATGATGAAAGGTGATGTGCTTAGTGGTTTCGATATTTTAAAGGTGTGTACCGCTTATAAATATAAAGGTGAAACTATTGATCATTTACCTTTTAATATAGAACCAGAAAATCTTGAGCCGGTTTATACCGAAATGAAAGGCTGGAAAGAAGATCTTACTAAAATGACTGATGCCAGCACGCTTCCAAAAGAATTCAACGACTACGTTGAGTACCTTGAGCGAGAACTGGAAACACCAATTACCATTGTATCGGTAGGTCCAGACAGAAGTCAGACGATTCAAAGAAGCTAACACAAAGTTATTTTATATATCAAAAAGCCCCTGTGTGGGGCTTTTTTTTGTGTAATTGATACAAAATAATTACTGAAATGCTTCCGTTTCACCATAGTATAATTTGATAGCCTTGCTCATCAAACGCCCATTCTAGTTTTCCAACTTCAGTTAGCTTAAAGAAAGCATAACTTTTAAATTTGATGATTAAAATTATTATTAATTCGATCTAAGTAAGAAAACTACTGAAATTGCACTAATGTACTTCTGAATCAATATTCTAATCTGGAATATTTAACTTAAAATGACATAAAAAAAAGCCCCCTGATTGGGGCTTTTTCTATTCGGTAGTATTGAGTTAGGTTAGCTATCTGAGTCAGAATCCGAATCTGAATCGTCAGAAACTATAAATAAACTTGCAATAGCAGTAGCGGTCTCAGCTGTGATTGGCTCATCAAAAGCTTGAGAAACAGCTTCAGCAGCATCACCTACAAGTGGAGAATCTCCGTAATCATACCCTACAAGATCGATACCTGCTTGAGTTGTTACTTCTTCACCATCATATACGGCCTGAGTAGCTTCCGGCATACCTTCACCTCTGTTATTTAAAGTAATCCAACCTTCAAGTCCGCGAATTCTTCTAATTTCAGAAGCATGACGCGCTTCTACGGAGTGAATTTGAAGAGCTGGCTCTAAGAATGCTGTTCCCATTAGATTTGCAGCCTGCCCTTTGTAGGCTCTAACGCCAGTATCTTCGAAAGCCTGAGCTAACGCAAGTAATTGCGCATAAGCTGTAGCCTCTCCAATACCGTTATCGTTAAAAGGATCAAAGGCACCACCAGCCGTAAAGTCGAAGTTTGGCTTAGCTACCGGAGTTGCTCCAGCTCCTTCTAATCCTGCCACTAAGAAATCTACGTGTGCCGATTCATGCTTAGAAATTTGCATATATACCGTTTCTGGTCTACCTGCAGGTAGCACACCCGATTCCAATGCTTTTAAATAAAATTCGGCTTCTAGATATTCCAAGGTTAATGCTAATTGTAATGCATCTACCGCTGGATTTCCACTGTCCTGAAACATTGCATTAGCTTTTGTACTAGCCAATCCAAAAGGAACAGCAGCCATTGCCGCCTTTTTTCCGAAAGAACCTAGGGTACTGAACATCTCCCTACGTGAAGAAGATTTCGTCGTTAATTTTTCAGATGAAAATTCATCCAATAGTTTTATTATACTCATAATGTTTTTTTTAGATTTTAATAGATTACGCTCCAGTCATTGGTTCAGGCAGCTCATTAGCTGTGAAATCAGTTACAATAAATCCTCCTGCAATGTCAAATACTTCTGCTGGATCATAAGCAAGATCTAAACCTGTATCCGTAGTAATTACGTCATCACCTGCGAAATCTGCAGAATCTGGATTAAGTAATGATCTGATAGCAGACGCGTGTCTAGCCTCTACTGATACAATTTTACCAGCTAATAATAGGTAAGTAGGATCAGCAATACGATCTCCAGCACCATTGTAAGCTCCAACTCCAGTATCCTCAAGTGCCATTGCAGTTGCAAGTACCTGATCTCTACTAGACAAATCTACAGAACTTAAATCAAATTCCAGATCTGGCAACATTGCCTCCGGAGTATCTGCGGTTGCTGCTGCTATAGCAGTTCTAAAAAATTCTCTGTGTATAACTTCATGATTATAAAGATCATCCATTAGATCTTTTTCTTCTTGTGGAGCGCCTGCATAATAGTCACCACCTCTTACAGCAGTATAAAATGCAGCTTCCAATTGCTCTAAAGCATATGCGTAATTAAGAATACCCAGATCTCCGCTTCCTAGATCAAATACTGCGTCTACTGGTGGATCAACAGGTTCTGGATCTACTGGATCTGGTCCTCCTACATCTCCTCCTGGGTTAAACATATCATCATCGCTACATCCGTACAGTAAAAAGCTGGAACCGGCTATACCTAGACCACCTAATTTAATGAACTTCCTGCGCGAATTCTTGTTCGAATTTTTCGGTGATGCATCAACTACATCTACCTTCACTAAGGGTTTTTTCATGATTAAAATTTTAGTTTCTACGGAAACTTACGAAGGGAAAGGCAATTCAGTTTTAATCCAATCGTTAAGATTGTCTTAAATGCCAAAATTTTTTGATTTCCTTAAGGATTATACGCCTTTTGATGGAATTTTATTAAGATTAATTGGCATACCAAAAATTCTAGTCTCACGTTTATGTGTATAAACCTATGCATTTAAATTTTGAGTACTTTTGAAAAAAATACTGAATTGCGATACTTCTTTAACGTACTTCTTTGTGTAATTTTCATTCAGGTAGGAATGGCACAAAATAGTCAGGAAATCAACTACGAATCTGATAGAACTTTAAAAAACGAAGCCAGATATCCAGGCGCTTTAATTCTAAGTAAAATTGATAACCAGGTATATTTTGATCATGATGGAATCGAAGTATGGTGTGATAATGCCGTATTTTATAAGGAAGCCAATTTCTTTAAGGCTTATGGTAATATTAGAATGCAGCAGGGTGATAGTGTAAGTATGACCAGCAACTATGCTGAATATAATGGTGATACTGAATTTGCCTTTGCCAGCGGGAAAGTATTAATGAAAAGACCTCAAACCACTCTTGAAACTGACAGTTTGTTCTTCGACAGGTTAAAACAAGAGGCATATTACAGAAGTGGTGGAAAGGTTCGAGATACCGCCAGTGTACTTACCAGTAGGATTGGCCGCTATTATATGGAACAGAATAAGTATAGTTTCATTAATGAAGTAGTAGTAACTAACCCGGAATATACTATAAACTCTGAACAACTCGATTTTTATTCTGAAACTGGATATGCTTATTTATATGGTCCTTCCACGATCAAAAGTGAAACCAGTACAGTGTACTGCGAACGCGGATTTTATGATACCAGAGCAGATAATGGTTATTTCGTAAAAAATTCCAGGATAGATTATGAAAACCGAGTACTGAAGGGAGACAGTCTATATTTTGATCGTGAAACCAGTTTCGCATCTGCCACAAATAATATACAGGTCATCGACACTATAAACCAAAGCAAAGTAACCGGTCATTATGCTGAAGTGTATAGAGATAAAGATTCTGTTTTTATAACCAAAAGAGCTCTTGCCGCTAGCTTACAGGAAAGAGACACTTTATTTATCCATAGTGATACCATTATGATCACTGGGAAACCTGAGCATAGAATTATTCGTGGTTTCTATGATGTAAGAATTTTCAAAGAAGATCAAACCGGTGAAAACCCTATGAGCGGGCGTAGTGACTCTATACATTCAGATCAACAAAGCGGACTTTCAAAATTAATTAATCTCGGTCGTTTCGGGGATAAAAAACCGGTATTATGGTCCGGGCTCAATCAAATGAGTGGTGATAGTATTCACCTTCAATCCAATCCTAAATCTGAACAACTGGATAGCCTATTGGTATATGACAATGCTTTTTTGATTCAGAAGGATACAATAGAAGGATACAACCAGTTAAAAGGAAAGATTCTCACCGGCTATTTTGAAGATAATCAACTACGGGAAGTAATTATTGATAAGAACACTGAAACTCTCAATTATCTAAGAAATGATGAGGGTGCCCTTATTTCGATCAATAAAACTCTTGCCAGTTATATACGCATTCTGTTTCAGGATCAACAGATCGAATTCATAGATTATTTAAATGCTGTTCAGGGTAAAATGCCTCCGGAAGATGAAGTTCCTCAAAACCAAAGAACATTAGCAGGTTTCAACTGGCGTGGTGATGAAAGAATTATTTCTAAAGAAGGACTATTTGAAGGAAAACCTGTACCAGAACTTACCAGGATCAAAGGTATCGAAATGCCTGAAACTCCTGAAGAGTTTTTTGATGAACGCGAGGAAGACGACCTCCTACTGGATCAAAATTCCAGACTTAAACCAGAAATTCTAAAGAATAGAGCTAAAGATTCTTTAAAGTATAAAAGCGAGAAGGTTCAGGATTCACTCAA
This sequence comes from Christiangramia sp. OXR-203, assembly GCF_034372165.1. Taxonomy (NCBI): domain Bacteria; kingdom Pseudomonadati; phylum Bacteroidota; class Flavobacteriia; order Flavobacteriales; family Flavobacteriaceae; genus Christiangramia; species Christiangramia sp. OXR-203. The sequence goes on from NZ_CP139698.1 coordinate 2,439,198, forward strand.
AAAACCCATCGAAGAAATTACAAAACCTGTAAAGGACACTCTAACTGGCAACCAGGAATGAAAGAAGATTTTTTAAAATTTCAGGCCCAAACCACTCCTCACCCACTGGCATTAGAGGTAGAAAGTGCCATAGGTAGTTATATAAAGACAAGTGATAGCAAAAATTACCTTGATTTTGTTGCGGGCGTATCAGCCTGTACTCTTGGTCACTCTCATCCAGCAGTGGTAAATGCTATCAAAGAGCAGGCTGAGAAATACCTGCATGTGATGGTTTATGGCGAATACGCCCAGGCTCCTGCAGTAGAGCTTAGTAAATTGCTTGCAAAAAATTTACCTGGTTCGCTATCTAAAACCTATCTCGTAAATAGCGGAACTGAGGCGATCGAAGGTGCACTGAAACTTGCCCGAAGGGCTACTGGAAAAACGGGGATCATTGCTGCAAAGCGTGCCTATCACGGAAATACGATGGGCTCCTTAAGTCTAATGGATTTTGAAGAACGGGTAGAACCTTTCAAACCTTTGATAGGAGATGTTTCATTTATAGAATTTAACTCTACTAAAGATCTCCAGAATATTAACGATCATACAGCATGCGTTATTCTGGAAACAATACAGGGTGGTGCCGGATTTATCCAGCCTGTAGATGATTACCTTCTGAGAGTAAAAAAACGTTGCGATGAAGTGGGCGCCCTACTTATTCTGGATGAAATACAACCAGGTTTTGGAAGAACCGGCAAATTATTTGGGTTTGAAAATTTCGGGCTTGTTCCTGATATCCTGGTAATGGGAAAAGGAATGGGCGGAGGATTGCCAATTGGAGCCTTCACAGCTTCAGAAGAGGTCATGGATTTACTTATGGACAACCCCAAAATGGGACATATCACCACTTTTGGAGGTAATCCGTTAATTGCTTCCGCAGCACTGGCTACTCTAAAAGAGCTTCTGGGCACAAGTCTTATTGCTGAAACCTTGCAAAAAGAAAAGCTCTTCAGAAAACATTTACAACACCCACTCATTCAAGAAGTTCGAGGAAGAGGATTAATGCTGGCAATCATTTTAAAGTCTGCCGAAATTGCAGACCAGCTGGTCCTAAGAGCAAAAGACGAACAATTGATCTTATTTTGGCTGTTGTTCGAAAAGCGAGCAGTAAGGATCACTCCACCCCTGACAATATCTTCTGAAGAAATTTTGAAAGGATGTGGCATTATTGTTGACATACTGGAAGAGTTAAATAGCAATATTGAAGCTGTTGATTAATTTGTTAACAACAATGCAGGCGGGCGTGCCTATTGCCCTTATTCCTTTTTAACTTTATTAATAGTAGAAATCCCATAATCACTCTCTTATGCAATTGAGCCATAACGAAGAAGATAATTTCTCTCTTGATCGCTTCGAATCCATGCTAAAGACCAATGATGTTCTTTTCTTCGATTCTAACGAATTTGAGAATATCATCAACCATTACATGGAGAATGGCAAGATTGCTCTTGCCAAGAAAGCGGTGAAAATGGGTCTCGCCCAGCATCCTACTTCAGTCAATCTAAGATTATACAAAGTTGAGATCCTGGTATTTGAGGATAAACTGGATCTTGCCGACAGCATACTTAATGAACTGAAGAACCTGGAATCTTCCAATGAAGAGATTTATATTCAAAAGGCTCAGATCTATTCCAAGCGAGATATGCACGCTGAAGCTATTACGATGTTGGAAGCCGCTCTGGAGATCACGCTTGAAGATGCTGAGATATTTTCGCTCATCGGGATGGAATATCTGTTTCTCGAAGATTTTGAAAATGCGAAATATAGCTTTATGAAATGTCTTGAGGCAGATGATGAAGATTATTCTGCACTTTACAATATCATGTACTGCTTCGATTTTCTTGAACAGAAAGAAGAGGCTATTGATTACCTGAATCTATACCTGGACAAACACCCGTATTGTGAAGTAGCTTGGCACCAGGTTGGAAAGCAGTACTTTGATCTTAAGAACTATACAAAAGCACTGGCAGCTTTTGATTTTGCAATTATTAGTGATGACAGGTTTGTGGGAGCTTACCTGGAAAAAGGAAAGGTCCTTGAGAAATTAAAGCGTTATAATGAAGCCATCGAAAACTATAATATTACTCTGGAACTCGATGATCCTACATCTTTCGCATATTTGAGAATTGGTAAATGTTTCGAAAAACTTGGTTGTGATGATTTCGCGATCAAGAATTACGAGCAAACCGTGCATGAAGACCCTCTACTCGATAAGGGCTGGATCGCGATTACCGACTTCTATATAAAAAAACTGAACTTCCCAAAGGCTTTATATTATATCAATAAAGCGATTAATATAGACGAGGAAAACGTTCTTTACTGGAAACGTTACGCAAAGATCAACAGTAGGCTGAATTTCCCTGAGGAAGCTGAACAAGGCTATAAAAAAAGTCTCGAACTGGGAAATTACGAATTAGAGACCTGGATTAGAAGATGTGACATTCTGATTGGACTGGGAGAATATGAAACTGCGATTTCCAGCATGATGCAGGCTCTGGAATTTTACCCAGGTACTGCGGAAGTCGAATATCGTCTTGCCGGTTTATATTTTAATACGAACAATGGTGATAAAGGTTATTTTCATTTGAACAATGCCTTAAAAACCGACTCAGAATATTACATCATCATAGAAGAACTTTTTCCGAATATTTTCGAGCGAAAAAGCATCAAACAAATTATAAATTCCTTCGTAAAGCTCTCTTAGTAATTTTGCTACCTTTGAGCAAAATCATAAAATTCTAAGATGCAACGCAGTTTAGTGGACTATCTAAAGATAAGCCTTAAAGGAATGGCTATGGGAGCCGCAGATGTTGTTCCCGGAGTTTCCGGCGGTACTATCGCATTTATTTCAGGTATATATGAAGAGTTGATCACCACCATTAGTGGAGTGAACCTTAGTTTGCTTTCTACCTGGAAGGCAAACGGTTTTAAGGCTATGTGGGACGAGCTGAATGGTAATTTTATCCTGGCTCTTTTCGCAGGTATTCTCGTAAGCATATTTAGCGTAATGCGTGTAGCCAACTATCTTCTTGAAAATCATCCAATTCTAATCTGGTCCTTTTTCTTCGGACTTGTGGTTGCCAGTATTTGGTTTGTAGGTAAGCAAATTCCAAAATGGACCTGGAAGATCGTTTTAGCGCTGGTAATTGGTGCCGCGGTTGCGTTCTATATTGTTAGCCTGCCGCCACTTTCCGCCAGTAATTCCTACTTATTTTTATTCTTTGCTGGGGCACTTGCCGTGTGCGCAATGATCCTGCCTGGAATTTCAGGGGCTTTTATTCTGGTATTGTTAGGTGCATATAAGTCAATTACTGAAGCAGCTCACGATTTTGATTTGAAAACATTAGGTATTGTAGGAATTGGAGCTGTTTTCGGACTGCTTACCTTCTCAAAGATCCTGAAATGGCTATTCGTTCATTACAGCAGTATTACCCTCGCGGTTCTTACCGGATTTATCGCTGGCTCACTAAACAAGATCTGGCCGTGGAAAGAGACTCTGGAGACCGCGATGTATGGTGAGAAAGAGGTTGTTCTTAAGGAAGCTTCAGTTTTACCATGGAACTTTGACGGTGATCCACACACATTATGGTCTGTCGCACTTATGCTGGCCGGGTTCTTCCTCATCTTAGGCCTGGAAATGTTGGCTGGTAATAAACCTGAAAATGCCAATGCAGCAAACTAGGACCTTCACAGATAAGTTCCTGCTGGTTCTAAAAGGTCTGGCTATGGGCGCTGCGAACAAGGTTCCTGGTGTGTCTGGAGGTGTTGTTGCTTTTGTTGCCGGATTCTATGAAGAGTTCATTTATTCGCTACAAAAAGTAAATCTTAAAGCCTTTAAGCTTTTGATCTCTGGTAGATTCAGAAGCCTTTATCATTATATCAACGGGAAGTTCTTAATTCTATTGATCCTTGGGATGCTCATTAGCTATTTTAGTGTTTCCAAGATTTTGGATTACCTCATTATTCACTATGAACTATACGTCTGGTCAGCTTTCTTCGGAATGATCATTGGCTCCATTTATTACATTAGTAAGGACTTTGAAGACTGGGATCGTAACTCCATTGTATTTGCAGTACTTGGGATCATTGCCGGATTAGCCATTAGTTTCCTGGAACCTGCAAGAGAAAATGACAATCTCTGGTTTGTTTTTATCTGCGGAATGATAAGTGTGTCGGGGATGACACTTCCAGGCCTCTCCGGCAGCTTTATATTGATTCTGGTGGGGAACTATGTCCTGTTGCTGGTAGACTCAGTGAATGCACTTTATGATACGTTGGCCGATATCCTGCTGCTGGATTTCTCCTGGACCGGAAATGCGGAAAGAATTCAAATGCTCAAAGTACTGGCCGTCTTCGCCATCGGGTCTCTGGCCGGACTGGTTTCATTATCTCATTTGCTTGGATATGTACTGAAGACTAGAAAAAAAGAAACTTTTGCAGTCATCATTGGTTTTATCACCGGCTCCCTTGGAGTTGTATGGCCATGGAAGGAGAAAGTTTATAAAATTGGTGAACAGGGTAAAGTTCTTATTGATAGGAACGGAAATAAGGTGATCGACAATTACGATCGATACTGGCCACAATTCGATCAGGTAGAAACTTTCGCGGCAATCTTTTGTATAGGAATAGGAATTAGCATTGTACTTGGACTCGCCTGGTACGAAAAAATTACTTCGGAAAAATGAGAACCTTTGGACTCGTTGGAAAAGACATAGATTATTCTTTCTCCAGGAACTACTTCAGCAAGAAATTCAGCAATAATATAATCGATGCCAGGTATATCAATTTTGACCTTAAAAGCATTGATCAGTTTCCTGAAATTTTTAAAACTACTGAAATTTCCGGATTGAACGTCACCATCCCTTACAAGGAAAAAGTAATTCCATTTTTAGATCATCTTGACCCGGAAGCGCAAAAAATAAGCGCTGTGAATACGATTAAAATTTCTAAAAACGGTGAGCTCACTGGCTATAATACAGACCATTTTGGCTTCAAGAAATCACTCGAAAATCACTTGGAAAGTTTCCATAGCTCTGCCCTAATCCTGGGAACCGGAGGAGCTTCGAAAGCCGTCGCCTATGCTCTTGACAAACTGTCAGTTCCCTACCAATTTATCTCTAGAAACTCTTCGGAAAACACATTGTCATACAGTGAACTAAGCATTGAAGTAATTAAACATAATAAACTGGTAATCAACACAACACCTCTAGGAACTTCTCCCGAAACTGAACGCTACCCTGATATTCCTCTCGAGGGTATCTCCAGCCAGCATATCATCTTTGATCTTATCTATAATCCGGAGGAAACCAGACTCATGAAGCTAGCTTCTGAACGTGGCGCAAAAACCTTAAATGGTTATAGAATGTTGGAACTTCAGGCTGAAAAAAGCTGGTCCATCTGGAATTCTTAATTCGACATTCAAAGCTTCATTCTATTTATAAATAGAATCATTCCCTTGTCCAATTTTAGTGGAGTTGTTATCTTTCAGAATAATTCGATTTTGAAGAACCCTAACATTGAAAGATATGTCCACTACAGAAAATGAGAACAAGAAAAATGAAATGTCTGAGAACCATGATAAGGACTCCAAACAGACCTCCGGTTCCACAGATCATTCTTTGAATGACCCGAAAGAAAACTCTGAAAAACTTCAGCAGGCAACTGAACGAAAAGGTGATGATGGGACCGATCATGAAGATGCGATCGTTCATGAATCTGCTTCAGGAAAGGCAACTTCAGATCAAAAAAAAATAGAAAAAACAGATCCTGATAAAGATCCGTATACAGCCATGGAAGGTGATGGAGATACTTATCCTGTAAAGAAGAAAAATGAATCTGTTGAACCTGAAAACAAATCTGTTCGAAAAGTTTCAGAATCTACAGATCATGAAGATGCGATCGTTTCAGAATCTGAGAATAGGAAAACGGCGGCAAATACTGAAGAACAGGATGAAGATCTTGATAGTGATATTGGTGAAGCAGTTGTTGGGGAGAATCAGAAAGGCAGCGGGAGTCATGAGGAAGACATGGAGAACTCTGTTGCTGAAGAAAGTGAAGATGAAAGTGCTGGTGAACGGCATGCTATAGAGAAGAAGGATTACCATTCCATGAGCAAGGAATCACTTGTTGAGGAACTGGAAAGACTGCTGAAAACCGAGAAGGTTCAGGCGATCAAAGAACATGTGCAGGAGATCAGAACCGAATTTAATGCCAAATTCGATGAGGAAATGGAAGAGAAAAAGGAAGAGTTTCTTGCTGAAGGCGGGAATATAATTGACTTTTACTACTCTACTCCACTTAACAAGCAATTTAGTTCGATATACTTTGATTATCGTGAGAAGAGAAATGACTATTATAAACGCCTGAAGAAAGACCTCAACTACAACCTGAATATTCGCTTAGAGCTTATAGAGGAATTAAAGGGACTTCTGGGTGTTGAGGAAAATATTAATACTACTTACAATCATTTCAAGGAAATTCAGGATAAATGGCGTACCGCCGGACCTATTCCTAGAGATCGTTATAATAATGTTTGGAACACCTATCATCATCATGTCGAAAATTTCTATGATTTTCTCCATTTAAACCGGGAATTCAGAGATCTGGACTTTAAGCATAACCTTGAGCAAAAGCTTAAGGTGATAGATCGTGCTGAAGAATTAGCACAGGAAAAAGATACGAATCGTTCTTTCAGGGAATTGCAGATGCTACATAAAATGTGGAAGGAAGAACTTGGTCCCGTAGCGAAGGAGTATCGCGAAGACATCTGGAAGCGATTTAGCGCTGCCACAAAACAAATTCACGACAAGCGTCAGGCATATTTTTCTCAGCTGGACGAACAGTACGAGAAGAACTGGGAGAACAAAAGAGATATCATTATCAAGATCAAGGAAATCGCAGAACAGGATTTCGATAGCCACAACAAATGGCAGCAAAGTATCAAGCAAATCGAAGCTCTACGAGAAGAATTCTTCAAAGCTGGGAAAGTCCCAAGAAACAAGAACCAGGAAACCTGGAATGAGTTCAAAGAGCATGTACGTAAATTCAATCGAAAGAAAAACGCGTACTACAAGAACTTAAAGAAACAGCAATACGATAATCTCGAGCAAAAGAAAGAACTTATTAAAATTGCAGAAGACAATATGGATAGTGATGACTTTAAAACGGTCACACCGCTCATGAAGAAAATCCAGAACGATTGGAAGAAAGTTGGACATGTACCCCGAAAAGATAGTGACAAGGTCTGGAAACAGTTTAAGAAAGCCTGTAATCATTATTTTGATCGTATGCACGCCCAGAAGAATGAAGAAAATAAGGATGAAGTGGAAGCTTTTGAGAAGAAAAAAGCCTTACTGGATAAAGTAAAATCTTTGGAACTAGCTGGCACCAAGAAGGAAAACCTTGCGGCTATCAAAGATAAAATCAACTCCTGGAAGGAAGTGGGTCGTGTACCCTATAATAAAAGATTTATAGAAGGAAAGTTCAATAAAGCGCTGGATCAACTCTTTAAAAAGCTTGACGTTGACAACACCAAAGCAGAGATGATGAAGTATGAGAACAAGATCCAGGCTCTTGATGATGCTGATGATGACAAAAAGATCAGGAACGAACACTATTTTCTTACCAAAAAGATCGAAGAAACCAAGGCAGAGATCAGGCAACTTGAGAACAATTTACAGTTCTTCAGTAATGTAGATGATGATAATCCACTGGTACAGGATGTACATAAGAATATTGCTCAGCATAAAGCCGACCTGGAAGTATGGCAGGAAAAACTTGCTAAGATTAAAACCTTGTACTAGTAAGAGTTCAATGCTATTGCCTGTAATATTTTTTGTGATCGGTTAAGTTATAAAACTTTTCTATAAGAAGTTTTACAGGCTATAGCTCTTTAAAGAACCAGGAAAATGGCGATTGCGTTTGTGTCGCGATATTCTATCTGGTACCTATCAATTTTGAGTCATGGCAGTAGTAACAGCAGAAAAGAATGAGCAAATCGCGAAAATGAATTTCGGCGCTGTTTATCCGCATTACCTCAATAGAATAAAGAAGCACGGTAGAACTAAAGATGAACTTGACAGGATTATTAAGTGGTTGACGGGCTATAATCAGGATAAATTAGAATCCTTTATTGGCGGTAATGGAACTTTCGGTGATTTTTTCGAAGGAGCCAGGATACACGAGAATGCATATCGGATCAATGGAGTAGTGTGCGGTTATCGTATTGAAGATATTCCTGAAGAATTCGCTTTGTATCGGGATTGCAGGAAAATGGAAAAGTTGATTGATGAATTGGCCAAAGGACGAGAGATGGAAAAAATTTTGAGAAGTTCATAAAAATCGGAGTTACACTGTTGTTAACAATCACTATAAGGAAATGCTAGTCTCATCATAATTCGGCAATCCCTGCGGAAGTTTCAATGTGTTGATGCTTGAATAATTGAGCCCTTTTCTTAGGCAAATATCTACAGACGACCCTTCTTTTTTACCTAACTAATAAAGTGAAAAACTGTACCAAACCACTTTCACAATCAAGGCGAAGAGCTATCAAAAGTTTTACAATTTCTTCGGAAGCACTTATTCTTTAAGGTTGGATGCAGGTGCTATAACAAAAGCTCTATGTAATCAACCCGATATTATATATTAAGTACAAATACTGGGTTATCTAAAATGGTCGGGGAAAACTGAAAGTTTAAAAATTATCAGTTCTAATTACTTATGCCGTTGATTCCTGAAACCTTCCTTTGTTGGTAAAATGACCGGAAAAATATACTGACTATTTATACATTTTTAGCCTCGTTCCAGAATATATCCATTTCAGAAAGGCTCATATCTTTCAGAGCTTTGCCCTGCTCTGCTGCTTTACTTTCGAGATACTGAAATCGTTTAATGAATTTTTTATTGGTACGCTCCAACGCATTTTCAGGATTCACTTTTAGAAAACGAGCATAATTAATCATAGAAAACAATACATCACCAAATTCTGCCTCGATAAGATCACTGTTGTTATCTGTAACTTCATCTTCCAACTCCTTTAGTTCTTCCTGAAGCTTCTCAAATACCTGTTTGGGTTCTTCCCAGTCAAACCCAACACCTGCAACTTTATCCTGTATCCGGTTCGCTTTGACCATTGCCGGCAACGATTTGGGTACTCCTTCGAGAACACTTTTCTTACCTTCCTTTAATTTCAGGTTTTCCCAATTCCGCTTTACTTCTTCTTCATCTGCGACAACCACATCCCCGTAAATATGAGGGTGCCTGTCTATAAGTTTGTCACATATACCATTCGCAACATCTGCAATGTCAAAATCATTAGTCTCGCTTCCAATCTTCGAATAAAACACAAGATGTAATAAGACATCTCCCAGTTCTTTCCGAATCTCATCCATGTCTTTATCTAGAATGGCATCGCCAAGCTCGTAGGTTTCTTCAATGGTAAGATGACGCAAGGATTCCATGGTTTGTTTACGATCCCAGGGACATTTTTCCCGGAGCTCATCCATGATGGTTAATAATCTGTCAAATGCCTGTAGTTGATCTTGCCTTGAATTCATATTGAAATACGATTTTTTCAAAAGTAATATATCAGAACCGTATGATGAACATGAACTGAGGTTTATTGCTTGCGATATCTATAAATACAAGCTTCTATACAACCTATATAACTTATCTCCATTTCGCTTTCAGTAATGCTAACTACCCTAAAGAAGCGCATACTTTCTGTATCATTCGAACAGGTGAATGAAAGTGTGCTTTCATTTAGATCGAGATTATAGGTTCCTATTGGACATTGATCCTGCGTAGCACTGAAATTACCATTTGGAGAAAATGTATATTCTGTACCATTTTCAACCGTTTGCCAGGATGTCTCTCCGCCCGGACTTACATATGCATGCGTCATTTTCCAGGTTCCTGAAAGACTATCTACTGAAAGATCTACGGTTAACAGGCTGTCATCACTACCGCTACAGCTACTCAAAGAAATGGCTGCGACGAATAGAAGTATAAATTTTCTCATTTTTTAATTGCTTTGATTCAACAAGTAGATGTAAATAACTGAGAAAGGTTGCGTAAACAAAAAAAGCTTCTCATTTCTGAGAAGCTTTGTGAGGGTGGAAGACCGGTTTCGAACCGGCGACCTCCGGAACCACAATCCGGCGCTCTAACCAGCTGAGCTACAACCACCATTTGATTAGCGGTTGCAAATGTAAGTTATTTGTACATTTCAGCAAAGAAAAATTTTCAATTAAATAAGGTCGAATACGGAATCTACTGCTACATAACGATCTACGTTATAACCTTCGGCATGTTCAGTATTAATGAGCCTTCCCATATCCTGTGCCCGGTAAGTAATGCTATCCAGGAAGTTACTGCTGGATATTGGAGTTTCAGGCTCTTTACTATCTTCGCTGTAGAATTGCGACCTGTAAGCTTTTACCGAATCAATTTTTTTATCCAGAAAGCCTGTAATGTCCACTACAAAATCAGGTTTTAGATTCTTCCACTGGATATAATGGAAAACATGCTTTGGTCGCCATGCTGGCTGGTTCTCACCATTCATGATAGTTTCAATCTTACGCAAACCACTCAGAAAGCAAGCATCACTTATTAATTTTGCAGCCTTTCCATGATCAATATGCCTGTCGTCAACCGCATTACATAGCACAATCTCTGGCTGGTACTTTCTTATCATTTTAATGATCTCCATTTGGTGAGAAGCATTGTTTGTAAAAAAAGCATCGCTAAATTCGAGATTCTCGCGAACCTCAACCCCTAAAACCTGGGCTGCAGCCGTTGCTTCCTGATCACGAATCTCTGCAGTTCCTCTTGTACCAAGTTCCCCCCTGGTAAGATCAAGGATTCCAACCTTTTTTCCCCGACTAATTTCTTTTGCAATGGTTCCAGCACAACTTAATTCCACATCATCAGGGTGTGCGCCAATCGCAAGTATATCTAATTTCATAAATCTTTATTTGGTGTTTGCTATTGCCTGCTCAAGGTCTTGTTTAATGTCTTCAAACTCTTCGATGCCCACAGAGAATCTCAAAAGATTATCCTTGATCCCTTGCTGTGCTCTTTCTTCTTCTGTCAATAATCCATGACTGGTTTTTGAAGGTAGAAGAATGGTACTTTCTACACCGGCAAGGCTCATGGAGGGTTTTATTAGTTTCAGAGATTTCATGAAATGCTGCACATCGATTTCATTATTCAGTTCAAATGACATCATTCCGCCGAAACCAGACATTTGCTTTGCTGCGAGTTCGTGATCTGAATGATCTTTCAAACCAGGATAATAAACATTCGCAACACTGGGATGGGCTTTTAAAAATTCCGCCAGTTGCAAAGCATTCGAATTCTGGGCTTTTACACGTAAGCCCATGGTCTTGATACTTCTTTCCAGTAACCAAACCGTATAATCACTTAAGTTTCCACCAAAATTCTTCGCCATTTGAAAGATCCGGTCGATATGATCTTCGGAACTTATTGCAGTTCCCGCCAAGATATCACTATGGCCTCCCATATATTTCGTTGCAGAGTGTAAAACGATATCTATTCCCATATCCAGAGGGTTCTGGTTTACCGGTGAGGCAAATGTATTATCGATCATACTAATAAGTCCGTGCTTTTTAGCCAGACCTGCAACCCCTGCAATATCTATGATCTTCAGCAGAGGATTCGATGGTGTCTCGATATAAATTACCTTCGTATTTTCCTTGATTTCAGACTCTAATGAAGCTATAGAAGAGTCTTTCGCAAATGTATACTCTATTCCGAATTTAGCGAATTCCTCTACTGCAAGGTTACTGGTTCCGCCATAAAGGGCGTCTGGAAATACTACGTGATCTCCAGAACTCAAAAATGCCATTAATGAGGTGCTAACTGCGGCCATTCCACTTCCAAAGATCAAAGCAGCTTCTCCGTGTTCCAGTGCAGCCATCTTTTTAGCAAGGGCTACCTGGTTTGGAGTATTAAAATACCTGGGGTAACGCTTGGTTTCCACATCTTCAAATGCGTAAGACGTTGCCATATAAAGTGGTGAAACCGCTCCCTTGAACTGAGTATCTTCAAGTTCTCCAGCATGCGTACATATCGTATTGATTCCTTTAGAATCGCTCATAATTTAGATTTCAATATTGAGCTCCTAAGGTACTAAGAATTCTTTGAAAGCAATGGACTACAGGAAACTTGACCTACGTCAATTCAGCACGTTAAGAATAGTTAAACCTGTATAGAACTTCACTTACAGCAATTATAATTTGAGTAACTTTCAACAAAAGAGATAAAATGAAAAATGTAAAAGCTTACGGCGCAAAGAGGAATGATGCAGATCTTAATATGATGGAAATCGAACGCAGGGATATCCTTGCAAATGATGTGAAGATCGAAATAGATTATTGTGGAGTTTGTCATAGTGATATACACCAGGTTAGAAATGATTGGGGCAATAGTAAATATCCAGTGGTTCCAGGCCATGAAATCATTGGTCGCGTAGTAGAAGTTGGAGCAGATGTTGAGAACTTTAAGCAGGGTGATCTTGTTGGAGTTGGATGTATGGTAGACTCTTGCCAGGAATGTAAATCTTGTGAAGATGGTCTTGAGCAATATTGTGAGAATGGAATGACCGCTACCTATAATGGTAAGGATGAACATTTAGGCGGCCACACTTTTGGCGGATATTCTGAAATGGTGGTGGTACGCGAAAAATTTGTCCTGAAGGTTCCTGAAAACCTGGATACAAAGGCAGTTGCGCCATTATTGTGTGCAGGTATTACAACATGGTCTCCACTTAGACAATGGAATGTAAAAAAAGGTGATAAAGTTGGAGTTGTTGGACTGGGAGGTCTTGGACATATGGGGGTTAAGTTTGCCCACGCATTAGGAGCTCACGTTGTGATGATCACTACCTCTCCTGCTAAAGCCGAAGATGCTAAATCCCTTGGTGCAGATGAAGTTCTTATCTCGAAGGATGAAGCAGAAATGAAGAAACATGCCAATTCATTCGATTTTATTCTGAATACAGTTCCTGTTGGACATGATACAAATCCTTATGTTGCTTTACTGAAAAGAGATGCGACAATGACATTAGTTGGTGCGATCGATGAAGTAGATATTCATGGTGGCGGACTTATTATGGGAAGAAAAAGACTTGCAGGTTCACTAATTGGCGGAATCAAAGAAACTCAGGAAATGCTTGATTTCTGTGGAGAGCATAATATTGTTTCAGATATTGAAATGATCGATATGGACTCTATTAATACTGCTTTTGACAGAGTTGTAAAATCTGATGTTAAGTATAGATTTGTAATCGATATGAAATCATTAAAGAATTAAATATGAGCCTACTATCCTCATTGCTTGGTAATGCCGGCGCTATAGAGAATTCAGTTATTCAGGAGAAATATGGCAAATTGCTGATTGATTCTGAAGAAGTTATAGCTGGATTCAAAATCATTCGAGATACTTTTATTTTTACCAACAAACGACTGATCATTGTAGATGTGCAGGGATTAACCGGAAGTAAGATTGAATATTTCTCGGTGCTATATAAAAGTATAACACGTTTTAGCGTGGAAACTGCAGGAAGTTTTGATCTGGATGCAGAACTTAAGATTTGGATTTCCGGGGAACAATCACCCAGTATTTCTAAGAAATTCAATAAGAAAGTTGATATCTATGAAGTTCAGAAATTGCTGGCTGAGTATACTTTATAGGACAGGATAGTTAGAAATTTATAGGAAAAGCCACTGAGAATCTCAGTGGCTTTTTTTTTATGTAAAGGTTTAAGCTTCCTGATCCAGCCTGTTCTCTTTTTCCTTCCTTTGCCATGGAAATCTGCCTTCAATCTCCAATTCAATGGAAAAACTCAAAAATGTTCTTATCAGGACGATGATCCCTAAAGAAATAACCTCATCAAGTGTAGGTTTTGTTACTACGGTTGCTATAATATCTGCAGCAACCAGGATTTCAAGTCCAAGCAGAATAGCTTTTCCCAATTCCTGTCTCAATAATTTATAAGATCTGACTCCTTTACTTTGCTTTGCCAGTATATATTTGAATAATGCTACGATTGTTCCCAGGAGTATTACCGCTACTCCGGTTACTTCTATAAACTTTGCCGCATACTCGATATACAAACTTATATGTTCCATAAACTATTCTTCTGAAGATAATTTTTTATAAACTCCGTTAGTCCAGCCAAACCCATCCTGGGTTGGATATTCCCCTCCTCCACTTTCCTTGGAAAGGTCGATTACATTATACTTCTCCGTCATCTTATAGGTTCGGTTGTAAACTGCGCTGTTTACATCAAGCCATCTTGTTTTTATTTCTTCGGATAGTTCCAGATGCTTATAATTCCGTAGTCCCTCAATAGTGACCCACTGCAATGGAGCCCAGCCATTTGGTGCATCCCATTGCTGTCCGGTACTATATGGCGTGGTTACAACTCCTCCAGGTTTAAGAAAATCTTCTTTGATCCTTGTAGCCACTTTGCCGGCTTGCTGTTCATCTGCGATCTGGAAGAATAAAGGATACATTGCTGCCAAGGATAGATTTCCGGTGAATTCCTGCTTTTCAAAATTGTAATCCTGGAAGAATTCTTTCTTAGGATCCCAGAAGTAGTTTTTAATAGCCTGCCGTCTATCTTCAGCCAGCTTCGCATAAGTAGCCGACATTTCCTTTCTTTCCGCAATTTTGGCTGCCCTGGAAATGGTCCTTTCCAGTTGATAAAGCAACGAATTTAGATCAACCGGAAGGATCGAAGTAGTTTGAATACTCGAAAGATTAAACTCATTTCGCTCATTTTTTACCAGCCATCTGCTTGAATAATCCCATCCAGATTCTGCACCTGCTCTTAAATCACGATAAATATCTTCTTTCTTGAGCATTGGATTAGTCTTCAATGCAATTTCTGCAGTTTCTACATCTTCACGGTAGCTTTCTGGCCTTGGAGTAGCGAATTCATCATAGTAGCGGTTCAAAATAGTCCCATCCTTCAATTTAACAACTCTATTAGTAGCATTACCTGGTTTTAGTTCTTTACTTCCATTCATCCAGAACTTATGCTCTTGTTCCAGTACATCTAGAAATTCCGCATAAACCTGCTCACCTTCAATATCAGCCAGAATATCGACCATAAGCGAAAAGAATGGTGGTTGAGATCTTCCGAGGTAATAGGTACGATTCCCATTCGGAATAAAGCCGAGTTCATCTATGAGGAATGCAAAATTTTCTACCATGTTCCTGATGACCTCATTTTCACCATCTAACTGCAATCCCAACATCGTAAAGTAACTATCCCAGTAATAAACTTCACGAAATCTACCACCCGGCACTATATAATCATTTGGCAGCGGAATAAGGGTTCCCGAAATACTATCATTTGCAGGCCTTTTCAAGACTTCCCATAAACTCTTTATGTGCATACCTATCTCCAAACTATCGCTTTTAAAATGCAGATCGGCTTCAGGAATACTGAAGTGTTGATCCAGAAAAGTTTTCATTCCCTTAACGGTAGTATCTTCCAGCATATCATATCGTTGCCTGATAAGACCTACACTATATTTTGGATTCGCATCAACAAAGGTCTTGCTGTCCTCGAAAATAGCCCGGGTTTGTGCATCATAGAATAAATTTCCGTAGAGTTCGGCTGGTGGTAGTATAGTAATTTCCTTGCCATCGTGGACGACAACTGGATCTGGACTGGACTTGCAGCTGTTGAATGCAATTAATAAGCATAGCAGGCATAACTTAAAATATCTTCGGAAGTTCATATAATATGTTTAAGATCTATAAATATAAAGAAATTGATTACTGAAAAGCCTGGCTACTCAAAGCTTCTTTATATTTTTGATCTATAACTAATGATCATGGAGATACTCAACTGGGATAAGAAATACGCGGAAGAATTCGAAAATATGAATTTACACTGGCTGAATGAATTCTTTTATGTGGAACCACATGATGAGGAGGTTTTAGGAAAACCTGAAAAATATATCATTGAGCCGGGAGGAAAGATCTTCTTTGTAAAAAAGGACAAAACTATCGTTGCCTGTGTAGCTTTAATGAAGATGGAAGATGATGTTTTCGAACTTACAAAAATGGCGGTTAAACCAGCATTTCGAGGTCATAAGATCGGACACTTTCTAATTGACCATACCATACAGTTTGCTAAAGGGAGCGGCTGGAAAAAATTGATCATTTACTCTAATCGAAAACTGGAAAACGCTATTCATTTATATCGCAAATATGGATTCGAAGAAATTCCTATTGAAGAAAATAATCCTTACGCTCGTGGGGATATTAAAATGTCATTAATCCTTTCATAATTCTTTATTAAACCAAATAGCTAAAGTCATGTCTGGCCTTATCTTAGGCTAAAAATTGACTATGAAAAATGTAGCTACTCTAATTGCCGCAGGCTTATTGCTTGTTGGTTGTAAAGATCAGGGGAATGAAAAGAATAAGATGATGAATGACACTCTTGCAGAGAACAATGCAGAGATGAGTCAGACGCCTTTTCAGGAGACCATGGATCTTAAAATCGAACCTATTTCCCATGCCACTGCAGTTTTTAAATGGGGTGATAAAACCTTTTACACAGATCCCGTAGGTGGAGTTGAAGCTTTTAAAGGCATAGACAGACCAGATTTTATTTTGATCACAGACATACATGGAGATCATATGAATGCTGAAACGCTAAAGGCGATCGGTCTGGATAGTGTAACTGTAATTGTACCACAGGCCGTAAAAGATAAATTACCCGAAGATCTGAAGGCTGTATATATAGTAATGAATAACGGAGACTCCAAAGAACTCATGGGTTTCAATATTCAGGCAATACCAATGTACAATTTACCTCAGTCTAAAGATGCAATGCACGTGAAAGGTCGTGGGAATGGATATATCATTGAGAATAACGGGAAGAGACTATATATTTCCGGTGATACTGAGGATATTCCGGAAATGAGAAATCTAAAGAATATCGATGTTGCATTAGTGTCTATGAATCTACCTTATACCATGCCAGTAGATCGTGCAGCAAAAGGTGTCCTGGCTTTCACGCCTAAAAAAGTAATTCCATACCATTACCGTGGTAAAAATGGACTTTCTGATGTTGAAGGATTTAAGAAATTAGTAAACGAAGGAAATTCTGATATTGACGTGGAACTAATGAACTGGTATCCGGAAAGATCGAAGTAGAAGATTTCTGGAAACAGGAAGTCGCTCTTCAGATTAATACGCTTGAAATTTTTGTAAAATTTTTAGTTGGCTAACACAAATTCAACAATTATTTCATCAAGCTAGAACATTAATCTGGGAAGCGACTTTTAAGTTATTGATTCTCATATTATTAAATATAAGGTTTCCTCTCTATTTAGAACGAATCTTTTTTAACTCAATTGTCCGCAACCAGTAATTTTTAGAAAACTTTATGATTTAGCGGTTTTAAGATCTGAACTTTTCATTGCAATAAATTGACTGTCTAAATCTCTAATACCCAGGTTCTATCCTACTTTAATGAAAATAAGTTTTATTATGCATCAGGGAATAGAACTAGATACTCAAAAATGAAATCGGGAACTATGACATTACTTTAAGTAAAACAATTCATAGCGCAGAACATAATGAAACAAAAAAACCCGGCCAGTTGGCCGGGTTTTTTTGTAATATGAATTAGTTACTAGGAAAGTACTTCCTGAACTTTGTCTGCCGCTTCCTGGAATTGTACCGCGCTGTAAACTTTAAGTCCACTATTATCGATAAGTTCCTTAGCAATATCTGCATTTGTTCCTTGCAATCTTACGATGATTGGCACATTCATAGCGTCTCCCATATTCTTGGAAGCGTCTACAATACCCTGGGCAACACGGTCACATCTTACGATTCCTCCAAAGATATTAACCAGGATTGCTTCTACTTTATCATCTTTCAAGATCAGTCTGAAAGCTTCTTCTACTCTCTTGGCATCAGCTGTTCCACCAACATCAAGGAAGTTAGCTGGCTCTCCACCTGCTTGTTTAATAAGGTCCATTGTCGCCATTGCAAGTCCTGCACCGTTTACCATACATCCAACGTTACCGTCAAGATCTACGTAGTTAAGTCCAACTTCTCTCGCTTCAACTTCAGTAGCATTCTCTTCCCGAACATCACGCATTTCAGCATAATCCTTGTGACGGAAAAGTGCATTGTCATCTAACGTTACCTTAGCATCTACTGCCATGATCTTATCATCACTCGTTTTCAACACAGGGTTGATCTCGAAAAGTGAAGAATCAGATTTTTCAAAAGCTTCATATAAAGACATTACGAATTTGGTCATTTCTTTAAATGCCTTTCCGCTAAGTCCAAGATTGAAAGCGATTCTACGCGCCTGGAATCCAAGCAATCCTGTAGAAGGATCAATCTCTTCAGTAAATATAAGGTCTGGAGTTTCTTCAGCAACAGTTTCGATATCCATTCCACCTTCTGTAGAATACATGATCATGTTACGTCCGGTGGCTCTGTTTAAAAGAACAGACATATAATATTCTTCCGGCTCACTGTCTCCAGGATAGTAAACATCTTCAGCAACTAAAACCTGGTGTACCTTTTTCCCTTCCGCAGAAGTTTGAGGAGTTACAAGATTCATCCCGATGATCTCTCCGGCGATTTCTTCAACTTCCTTCAGGTTTTTGGCAAGTTTTACACCACCACCTTTACCACGTCCACCAGCATGAACCTGTGCTTTGATCACATGCCATCCAGTACCGGTTTGCTCGGTAAGTGCTTTCGCAGCATCTACTGCTTCTTTAGCGTTTGTTGCTACGGTTCCACGTTGAATGCGGACTCCAAAGCTGCTCAAAATTTCTTTTCCTTGATATTCGTGTATATTCATAATCAGCTATTTCTTCTGTATTTATTATGGAAAGCAAAAGTAACAAATACATACTATTGTACCAATCTTTTTTGAGCTTCTTAACGATAGGCTAATAGTCGGAAATTCTTATGCTACAGGGCTTTTAGAATATCTTCGGAAAAACGAAAAGGTTATCGCAGAAAACTGAAGTAAATCTGGTGAGACTTTCAATTCTCAACTAAATTTGATCTTTTAATTAATTCTCATGAAGAAGGCATTACTGGCGCTGGCAATTGGAGGTTTTGGAATAGGAATGACGGAATTTGTGATCATGGGAATTTTGCCTGAGATCGCTAATGATCTGGAAGTTTCCATCCCGGTCGCAGGACATTTTATATCGGCATATGCTCTTGGAGTAGTCGTTGGCGCTCCCCTGCTTACCATCTTCGGAAATAAATGGCCGCCTCAAAAGACACTTTTAGGTTTGATGCTATGGTTTACCATATTCAATACGCTTTCAGCTTTTGCAGATTCCTACGAGCTTTTAATGCTCGCCAGGTTCCTATCCGGTCTACCTCATGGTGCATTCTTCGGAATTGGCGCCGTGGTGGCTGGAAAACTCGCCCGTCCCGGGAAAGAAGCTCAGGCCATCGCAATGATGTTCACCGGGCTAACAGTGGCCAACGTGATCGGGGTTCCACTTGGGACCTGGTTAGGACAGAACTTCAGCTGGGGAATCGCATTTCTCGCAGTTGGTGTGGTTGGGATTTGTGCAATCCTGAGTATCAGATTCTGGATGCCGGAAGTGAAAATTGCCAATGCCGGCGGAATGAAAGAAGAATTAAGATTACTTCGGAAACCAGAACTCTGGATGGTTATCCTTCTAACAACTATTGGAACTGGTGGCTTTTTCGCCTGGTACAGCTATATAGCTCCGCTAATTACAGATGTTGCCGGTCATTCTGAAAATGTTGTTAGTTATGCGATGATCCTTGCCGGTCTGGGAATGGTCGCCGGAAACTTTCTGGGTGCGAAACTGGCTGAGATGTTCAGTCCGATCAAAGCAGTTATTATTGCACTGATCCTGATGGTTACCGCGCTTCTAGTAAATACTTTTGTTGCTTACGACCAAATTGGAGTACTCATTACCACGTTCATTATTCCTGTAATTGCATTTTGTATCGCCACACCTATACAAATGGCCGTCATCAATACTGCGAAAGGCTCTGAGATGCTTGGTTCTTCGCTTAATCAAAGTGCTTTTAACATGGGAAATGCCAGTGGAGCCTATCTTGCCGGTCTACCTATCGCTTACGGGTACGGAATTGTATCTGCTCAATACGTAGGAGCTGCCATGGCTGGAATCGGAATTATTATAGGTATTGGAGTCATCTATATGCGAAAGAAACAGGCTGATCTTCAAACTGCCTGATAGGAGTACACATATTTAACAAAAGGTATAAATTGGTTATATTTAAATTTGATCTAGGGTAACTTTTACAAAACACTGTAGTTTTACGTCAAATTAGGATTAGAAATGACACATAAGGATCTACTTTCTGTAGCAAATGATTTTGGCAGCCCGGTTTACGTCTATGATGCTGAAAAAATTACTTCTCAATATCAAAGATTAACCAATGCATTTAAGGTTGATGAACTAAGAATTCACTACGCCGTAAAAGCACTTTCCAATATTTCGATCCTTAAGTTACTTAATTCTCTGGGTTGTGGTCTGGATACCGTATCTATTCAGGAAGTGAAACTGGGAATACAAGCAGGTGTATTTCCTGAAAAGATCATTTACACTCCTAATGGTGTTTCTCTGGAAGAAATCGAGGAGGTAGTTAAACTCGGAGCCCAGATCAACATTGATAATCTTTCCATCCTGGAGCAGTTTGGAAGCAGGCATCCTGAAATTCCTGTCTGCATTCGTATTAATCCTCATGTGATGGCGGGTGGAAACTCAAAAATTTCTGTTGGGCATATTGATTCCAAATTCGGGATTAGTATTCACCAGATGCCACATTTGTTGAGAATTGTAGAAAATACAGGAATGCACATTAACGGTATTCATATGCATACTGGAAGTGATATTCTTGATATTGGAGTTTTCCTACATGCTTCAGAGATTCTTTTTGAAGCAGCAAGAAACTTTAAAGAACTTGAATTCATAGATTTTGGAAGTGGTTTCAAAGTTCCTTACCGTCCTGGCGATATAGAAACCGATATCGAAGACTTGGGCGACCAACTCACCCAGAAGTTTAAGGCTTTTTGTAAGGAATACGGCCGTGATCTAGCACTCGCTTTTGAACCTGGTAAATACCTGGTAAGTGACGCCGGGAAATTCCTGGCGAAAGTGAATGTGATCAAACAAACCACCTCAACGGTTTTTGCAGGAATCGACTCCGGGTTTAATCATTTAATCAGGCCCATGTTCTATGGATCACATCATGAAATTACCAATATTAGTAACCCGGATGCCAAGAACAGGTTCTATAGTGTCGTTGGCTATATCTGCGAAACCGATACTTTTGGAAATAACAGGCGTATCTCTGAAATAAGAGAAGGCGATATTCTTAGTTTTAGCAATGCTGGTGCTTATTGCTTTAGCATGGCGAGCAATTTCAATTCCAGATTGAGGCCTGCGGAAGTATTATGGTACAATAACATGGCTCACTTAATTAGAGAGCGTGAAGTTTTTGAAGATCTAACCAGGCATCAGATCGAACTTGATTTTGAAACTAGAGAACCGGAAGTTTCAGAAGTTCAGAATTAAACGACGTACAGGTAAATGGATATAAAATGGGAGAATGTTCCCATGAGTACGAAGACATGGAAGATAGCATGGTTAAAAGGTATTTTTTTCAGCATAAATAGGATAGCCCCTATGGTATAGGAAACTCCTCCAGCTCCCAGCCACCATAAACCTTCAGTACTCAGATTTTCTAACATGGAATTTCCGGCGAAAACGATGATCCAGCCCATCGCCACATACATAATAGTAGAGAGCAGCTGGTATTTTCCCGTAAAGAAAAATTTCAGAATTATTCCCGCCAATGCGATCAGCCAGACGGTCCAGAGTATGATATTACCAACCAGACCGGGTAAACTAATGACTGCAAATGGTGTATAGGTTCCAGCGATCAAAATATAAATTGATGCGTGATCCAGAATATTCAATCTGGCTCTCCTTTGATGGTCTTTAGCGCTATGATACAATGTACTCGCCGCATACAACAGGATCATACTGGCACCAAATACTGAGAAACTTAGAAGATAAGCGGTAGAATCAAATTCTAATGCGCGGTAGATAAGCAGGTAAAGTGCGACAATACTCAGCAAAAAGCCGATCCCGTGGGAAATTATATTCAGGCGTTCCTCTTCTGGTGAATAGTATTTAGGCTCTATGCTTTTTTCCATGGAGCAAAATTAATCTTTTTAAGAAATTCCTTCTAAAATTCTAATAGAAACCACTTATGCAGGGATTTTCACCAAGGTTACCACTCCATTTCCATCTGCCCTGTTCCTGATTTCAAAGATGTACTTGTCCTTGTACAAATTTCTCAAACGATCATCAATATTTCTTAAACCAACGCCCTTTTCAAGCAGTTCTTTGTGAGTAAGTTTTAAAGGTTCTCCATCATTTTCAACTCTAATGATCAGGTAACCTCTTTCTTCACGTATCTTAATAAGGATATGAAGATCTGTATGATCATAAGAATAACCATGCTTGATAGAGTTTTCTATCATTGGCTGTAGTAACATCGCCGGAATTTTCTTCAGCAGTAGTGATTCGTCAATTTCCTTTTCTATACTGAGATGATCTGAAAATCGAACATTCAGAATATTTAGATAATATTCCAGTATTCGGAGTTCCTCATCAAGGCTAATCCGGTTTCTGTCGCTATGGTACAGGATTTCACGTAGAAAATCGCTAAGATCTGCAATAGTATCCTTCGCTTTGTTACTATCCAAATCTGTTAATACGGCAATACTATTAAGCGTATTGAACAGAAAATGAGGTTGCAATTGTGAGGAAAGCATTCTCATCCTAGTGTTCATTAACTGACTTTCCAGTTTCAAATGTCGTTTTTCTGCCTCCTTTACCTGGCGGAGATAGTAGTAGGTGTAGATGATAAAGATCATCGCGAAATAGATGAGAAAATTCAGGTCAAGAACATAGACGAATGCGTTTACACTCTTCCGAAGATCAAATTCTGCAAGGCTTATTCTTCCTGCAAGTATGGAATAGAAATCGAAGACAAGCCTGATAATAAGACCAATTAGTAAGGAGAATAGAGTGTGTATGGAAATGATCTTTACCCATGAATAGTTCTTATTTAGAAACCTCTTTGTACTAATCGCGATGAGCGTCATATAGCTGACTACGATGATGTAATCAAAAAGCATGTTATATACAAGAAAGTCAGGCCAGCTGAAGTGTTGCATTTCCTTAGGCATAAACTCTTGCATATACGCTGTTTTTGCAATATGTATGAGGTCAAACATCAGGTAGAACCCTGCAAGTAAAAGGACCAGCTTGAAATCTATATACTTTTGTTTTAAATCATGAAGGCTCATTAGATTCCAATTTTTTCAAGAAATTCCTTCTTATGGGATTTACTTACGTGCAGTAATTTACCACAGGTCATTTTTGCATCGATCTCAGAATAATCTGAATGTATAATTTCATGTACAAAATTGAGATTTACGATCGTAGACCTGTGGATCCTGATAAAATTATGATCCAGGATGTCTTGAAGGTTGTTTAGCGATTCTCTCAGAACATGCTTTTTATCTTCTACATAAATTTCAGCATAATAACCAGATGCCTGTATATAATGTATTTCTCGAGGGTCCACCAGTGAGGTCTTATTGCCTTGTTTAACTGGAATTTTTGAAACCGAATTCAGATGCAGGTTGCTTTTAGAATATTCGTGAAATAGTTCTACGAGTCGCTTTTCAAAATTCTCTTCAGCTTCAGAAGTAGTCGTGTTCAAAACCTTTGTGATTGTTTTAAAAAATCTTTCGTCCTTAAAAGGCTTCAGAAGAAAATCAAATGCTTCCGCATCAAAGGCTTTAAGGGCATACGTGTCATAGGCCGTTACAAAAATTACGATTGGTTTAGGATCTATTTCGATCTTCTTAAGCACATCAAAACCATTCATATCTTTCATGTTAATATCCAGAAAAATAAGATCAGGCTTGTCGCGATTAATTTTTTCTATTGCAGTTTTGCCATTGGAACATTCACCTAGAATGTCTATTTGCGATACATCTTCCAGTAAGTTTAGAACACGTTTTCGGGCTAGTTCCTCATCATCGATGATTAAAGCTTTCATATAAAATGTTATTTGGCTACTACAAGTTATGATTATTTCCAATAAGTCAGATTGACTTAGCCTGTGGTAAATATTGATCTATAAGCGATTGATTCTATGATTGCTCAATAAAGGGCTATCGAACTTTATCCGACAGCCCTCTGACTAACTAACTACTAACCTATTTTTAATTACTTGCTACCGACACTCTCGAAATTGTTATCGGATCCAATTTAACCGTTCGTTTTTGATTTGCATTTTCCAGCCTGATCTTATAGATTTCTTTGTCAAGGAATTCCCCTTTTCCAGAAGCCATATATTTATTCGAGATCATCGTCCAGCCCTTATTTGAACTATAAAGTTCTGATCTTAATGCTGATGGTAAAGCAATATTTTTGAATTTCTGACTGGTTCTCTGCAACTTTCCATTTTTGTCAAATTCGGCTGCCAGATAGCCTTTGCTGCTTCTAAAAGTTACCTGATAGGTAACAAAGTTCTCTTCTGCCAGTTCTTCCAGCATCGCAGTGATATCGAGATTGGACCGCATAAAAGCGATTGGGTCTTTTTCAAATTCCCCGGAATGTTTCTCGGTTACGGCGTAAGTAAATCCATCGCCAGATTTGACAAATTTAGATTTGTTGGTTTCCAGGCGAACTTCAGCTTCGTCTAATTCAATTTCCTGTGCGTTTCCAAATGCTGTTACTGCGATTAGCAATAATGAAATAAATAAAGTTTTCATAATGTACGTTTTTTGAATGATGAATAATGATTTATTGATATCACTAAACTACATTCAAACAACAGATTCAATTGACTCAATGATCTGGAGCACAGTTTTCTGGAACTGAAGACTGGAAAAAAAGATCTAAGTTGAAAAGGAGGGTAAAGCAGAGTAAGATGAAAGAAACTAGTTGTTCACCGCTCTAAAATGATGTTTCGTAAGGCATTCTAAGCTATTGACAGCTTTATAGTTCGGAAATGGAAATTTTCTTTATTAATCAAGATCCATCATTGGACCTGATCTGAATATAGTAGCAGAAGTCATTCGCTTTCGAACTTTACGGAGTGAGCTCAATTCGCGTTTGTAAGATTTAATAAGCTTTTCCTGCCTGGAATTGTCCTTTCTCAACTGGTAATAAATAGCTCCAATAATGGTAATAGCTGCACCCAATACTGAACAAAATAATGTAGTATCCATTTTGTTTCTTTTTGAAGTTAAATCTTTGGGGGGATCTATAAAGATAAATTTCACAGTCAGTTAATTTCTTAAAATTGAGTTAATTAACTCCGATGAAAACACAAAAAAAGAGATCAAATATACCATGATCTCTTTTCTAACTTCAAATTAGATACCGATTAATATAGAACTCGGAATCTAATTGTACCCTGTATACCTTTCAATTCCTTGATCACCACATCATCGTAAGCCTTGTCAATATCTGTAATCACATAACCTATGGTTTCATTGGTTTTTAAATACTGTCCAACAATATTGATATCGTTAGCCGCGAGTATTCTGTTTATATGAGCTATGATTCCCGGTTTGTTATGATGAATATGAATGAGTCTGTGTGCGTTTTCAAGAATTGGAAGTTGTAAATTCGGGAAATTGACCGAGTTTGTAGTACTTCCCGTGTTAATGTAATTTATGATCTTTCCTGGTACAAAGTTCCCGATATTTTCCTGAGCTTCTTCCGTAGAACCTCCAATATGCGGCGTAAGAATAAGATTAGGTAAACCTCTCAACGGTGATTCAAATTCTTCCTGGTTCGTCTTAGGCTCTTTTGGAAAAACGTCCACCCCTGCTCCAATGATCCTTTTGCTTTCCATATGCTTTCGTAGTGCATCTACATCAACTACCTGTCCCCTGGCGAGATTCAGGAAAACACTTCCTTCCTTCATCCATCCAAACTGTTTATCGCCAATCATATTGGTATTTTCCTTGCGACCGTCAACATGTAAGGTTACAATATCAACTTTTTCGAATAGCTCTTTCAAACTATTACATTTAGTGGCATTCCCTAAAGCAAGTCTCTCCACCAGATCATAATAATAAACATCGAAACCTATCGCCTCTGCTACTACAGATAATTGCGATCCAATGTTCCCGTAACCAACGATACCCAGTTTCTTACCACGGGTTTCGTAACTACCTTTTGCAGATTTGTTCCATTCCCCTCGATGCATTTCTGCAATTCTATCGGGCAGGTTTCTCATTAACAGGATGATCTCTCCTATCGCTAATTCCACTACAGACCTGGTATTACTATACGGCGCATTAAAAACTGCGACCCCTTTCTTAAGACAGGCTTCAAGATCGATTTGGTTCGTCCCAATACAAAAAGCACCAACAGCGATGAGTCGATTTGCCTTTTCAAGCACCTTTTCAGTAAGATTGGTCTTGGACCTGATCCCAAGAATGGAGACATCTTTGATCTTTTCTGCAAGTTCCTGCTCATCCAGAGCGCCAGAAACTGTCTCTACATTATAACCTTCCTCCTTCATAATGGCAACGGCATCTGCATGCACATTTTCAAGAAGTAGTACTTTAATTCTGTTCTTAGGGTACGATATTGCTTTGTTCATTTTGTGTAAGTATAGAAATTCGTCCAGGCTGGGAGTTACATGATCAGCTTTTTCAAGCACCTCTCCACGTTGAACATTTTCAGTAAAAGCGTAAAATTTATTGGCCAGTCCCGCCGCTTTGATCTCGTAATCGTTGTAGCCATCGCCAATTACATAAACGTCACCTTGTAGATCCATTTCCTTTAGCAGTGCGACCTTACCGTTACTTGAAGATAATACATTATCTCTGTCAAAGCCGGTTATATGACCGTTTTCAGAAGTAAAAGTATTCGCATATACATTTTCTTCTCTCACTCCAAGCTCCTTTACTATAGGAACGATGATCTCTTTGAAACCATTGGAAATTATATAGATATGGTCCTTGTTCTCCTGGAAGAAGGCTTCATTTCTCACAAAAGAAACAGATACCTTGCTTTTAAGATCTTCGATCACCTGAGGGATCATATTCATATCTGCTTCCAGGATCTCGAGTCTTTTTTCCAGTGATTCTCTAAAACCTATTTTTCCTGCCATTGCAAGATCTGTAAGCTCGGTTAATCGGTGCAGTTTCTGATCCTTTTCAGGATGAGATTTCAAACTGATCTCGCCCAGAACATCCAATGCTTCCACTTGCGTGAAAGTGCTGTCAAAATCAATTACATAATGTCGGTTCTCCTTCATAGCAGGATTCAATTCGGTTGAAATTATTTATAAAACTAGTTGTTTTCTGAAGATTTAAAAATGACTAATTCCTTCTAATTTTACTGGATTAGCATATTCTCAATTTCAGTTTAAAATTTTGATTTAATCTGAAAAAGGAAAGCGGAATTAAGGTTTTGCCTGATATTTATTCAATCATTCAGAAAAGAATTCGATCTCAGGTTCTTATCCTTCCAGTACTTCGATCACTCCTAAAGCTGCGCGCTCACCACTAAGCATAGCTGCATTCTGGGAACCATTAAGCAGTTTATCTCCGGCAAGGAAAACCTGTGTACTCAAGCGGGCCTCCGTAGATTGCAGTTCATACTGAATATCTTTCAAGTCTGGAAGCGCCTTTGGAATATAGAAGTGTTTTAAAAATTTGATCGTTTTAATGCCAAATTCAAACTTTAGTTCTTCTGAAACCTTCTCAACCAATTCTTCTTCGCTGTATTCTATATCACGCACAATTGTTGCCGATAACAGCTTTCCTTCTGAAACGTTATTGTTTAAAATTGAAGAATGGTAAAAAATATTATTGACCAGTTTCTCTTTATCAGATTGTAAACCTATAATCGCATCTCCAATCACATCCTCTTCCACGGTAAAATATAAACATCGACATGATTTCCAGTCCTGCTTTTGCCCCCGAAGATTCGCTACCATTGAACTTGCTTCCGTAGCAATAATGGTAAAATGAGATTTCACCTGCTCGCCACTTTCCAGCGTCAGCACATCATCAGTTACCTGATTGATCCTGGAATTAAAATTCACTTTGGTAGTCTTCAGCCTTTTATACAGTTGCATTGGGATCGCATTAATTCCATTCTTCGGGATCACCGCATCTCCTTCCCCGAACATTTTATAGACGAACTCGAACATCCTACTGGAAGTCTTCAAATCTGGCTCAAGAAAGATTCCTGAGAAAAAAGGTCTGAAGAAATTACTGATCATTTTTTCTGAGAACCCTTTATGCTGAAGATATTCCAGCGTAGTGGTTTCTTCTTTACTGAAAATTTCCTCAAGGCTTAGTTTCTTAAGCTCAAGGTTAAGTTTAAGCACTTTAAATTTATCTGAAATCGACCCGATACTTGAAAAGATCGTTGGAAATAACGCCGAAATATCTCTGGTAGGATCTCCAATCCTGGTACTTTCACGCTTATTATAAATCACTGCGCCGGGCTTCAGCTTTTGAAGCTGCAAAGCTTCCAGATCAAGATATTGCTGAATTTTTGGATACTGACTCAACATTACCTGGAAGCCTCTATCCAGCTTGTATCCATCCACTTCAAATGTTCGCAACCTTCCTCCCACATGACTTTCAGCTTCATAGATTGTAGGTTGATAACCATGATCTTCAAGCACTCTGGCTGCAACGAGTCCGCTTAAACCAGCTCCAATAATATTAATACTGTAATCTTCTTTTTCCATAACAACCCAAATGTAAAACTAAAAAGCAGCAGAAGGTTCTATAGAATTGTTAACATTCTCAAGATTACTACTTTAATATCCATGGTCGCCAGCAGATCTTTATTGTCAAAATTGTTGGTAAAAACCTGCTATTTTAAATGCTTCCGGTTTTCCTGAAACTCAAATTTCCCTATCTTGATTTCGCGAATTTCTTACCTGAAATTCAACGACTCCTCACTTGCGACGACAAGATCTGTCACAGGTGCAGCTTACATTAGCATTATAAAATTTTTGCATGAAAATAGTTCATACTGCCGACTGGCATATTGGAAAGAAATTACATAAACATGATCTTGGTGAAGACTTCGATCTATTTATCGACTGGCTTACAGAATTTATAGAAATTGATAAGGTAGACCTGCTCTTGATATCCGGGGATATTTTTGACCTGGCGAACCCGTCTTCTGAAGCTCGCAGACAATATTATCGCGCACTCGTTCGCTTACAAAAACTGAATTGCAAGATTATTGCCACCGGCGGGAATCACGATTCTCCGGCCATGCTGGACGCTCCACAGGAAATTATGCGGGCCTTAGATCTTAGTATAATTGGCGGGCTGCCGCAAGATTTGGATGAAGTGATCATTCCGGTAAAAAATAAAAGCGGGGAAACTGAATTGGTGGTCGCAGCGATCCCCTACTTACGGGATGCCGATCTTAGAAGCGGTGAGCAGGTATCAAATCATGAAGATAGAATTGAAGCTATTAGACTGGGAATTGAAAGAGTCTTTACTGAAGCTGCAGCTATTTGCCAGCAAAAATATCCGGGAATTCCTGCAATCGCCATGGGACATTTATTTACGGCGGGAATTGAATCTTCAGAAAGTGAACGAGACATACAAATTGGAAATCTTGCTGCTTTCCGGGCGTCACAATTCGGAAGTTATTATGAGTATCTCGCATTGGGACATATTCACAAACCTCAAAGAGTATCTGCAGAAAAACCTGTTTTCTACAGTGGTTCTCCATTTCCGCTTAGTTTTAGTGAAAGATCTGATGAAAAAAGAATTCTTTTACTGGATACCGATACCAATTATGAACCAGAAAGCATTACGATTCCGAGTTTCAGAAAGCTTATTAAGTTGAGTGGAAATCTTAGCGAACTAGAATTAAAACTTAATTCACTGGAGCATAACTCCAGTTTAAAATCTTTAATAGAAGTAGACTTGGTTGAAGAACAGTATGACGCACAAAAAGTCTATGCGCTGGACCAGTTAGTAGATCAATTTCAAACCGATGGTTTTGAGATCGTAAAACAACGTGTTCAGTTTAAAAATCAGATTGAAGGTAGTTCCCAGTTGTATGACCAGGACCAGCAATTGGAAGATCTAAAGCCTAAAGATGTTTTTGCTGAATTAATAGCCACTCACCAATACTCTAAAGATGATCAAAATGAGATGATGGCTGCTTTTGATGAAATACTGGAAGATGTTCAATCTGGAAACAACGTCATTTAAATGAAGATCCTAAAAATAGAATTCGAGAATATTAATTCCCTCAAGGGATACCATAGTATCGATTTTACCAAAGAACCTTTCACCACCAATTCGCTTTTTGCCATCACCGGTCCTACTGGCAGTGGGAAGAGTAGTATTCTCGATGTGATCTCTCTGGCATTGTTTAATCATGTGCCTAGGTTGGGGAAGATCACCAAGAACGAGATCGCTACCAAAGGAGCAATCCTTACCCGGAATCAGAAAAACGCGATGGCTCGCATTACCTATAGCTGTAATTCCGGGATCTATAGTTCCCAATGGACCATAGAGATCAACCGAAACAACAATCTGAATGATTATGAAATGGAAATTCATGATCATCAATCTGGCAAATTGATTGACTTAAAAAAGTCACTAATTCCAGGTAAGAATGAGGAATTGATCGGGCTCAATTATGACCAGTTCATAAAAGCTGTTTTGTTGGCGCAGGGTGAATTTGCCCAATTCCTAAGAGCAAAAAAGGATGAACGAGGTGAATTACTGGAGAAGATCACTGGAACCGGCATCTATCGACAGCTTGGAATTCGAGCTCATGAAAAAAATAAGGCTGCCAGCCAGGAGATCATTCAGCAGCAGAACGAGATCAGGATCATAGATCAAAATTTGCTTAGTGATGAAGTATTTGTCGAGAAAAAGAAGGAACTAAAGGAAAAATCTCAGATCTGCGAAAACTGGAGATCTGAGATAGAAGGTATCAAAAAAGCTATTGAGCTTAAAAAATCTGTCTCAGACCTGGAATCGCAACTTTCTAGTTTAAAGTCTTCGGAAGAAAAAGCTAAATCTCAACTGGAAGATTTTGAAAAGGAACAGGGAAAACTTTTAAAATTGCATGAGAAGATTGAACCCAAAGCTGAAAGATTTCGGGAATGGTCTCAAAACATTGCTAGAATAAAGGAACTGGAAGCTGAAAAGTCCAGACTCTCTAATAAGCTCATTTCTACAAAAAAACATATCGATGAGCTCTTGGAAAATGCTTCAGCGCTTACAGGTTCAAAAATTTCAGAAGAAAATCTGGAAAAAGGCATATTCGGTTTTAGACAACGAGTGCTGGATCTACAGCAAAAAAGAGCAGATAAACTTTCTCTTTACACTACCAGAAAGGAGCAGTTAAAGACAGAATTAAGAGATACGGAAATTTCAGTGAGTGATGATGCTGCTGACTTAAAATCGAATCTCAAGACTGCTTTTAGTACTATTTCTTCGGATTTAGACAAGCTACTTCAGAAACATCAAATTGCGAGAATCGAAGATATTTCAGAAGAAAAGGAAAAACTACGAGTATTTCAGAAGCGATCGCGGGATGCTTACCGTTATTTCATAGAGCTTCAGGATAGCAGAAAGGAGTCTGCCGCAATAATGGAGCAACTGAAACTTCTGGAACCTGAACTTAAATCTGCACCTGAAAAGATCAACAAACTATCAAAAGACACTGCTTTATTAAAGTCCGATCTGGCAAACAAGCAGCTTAGCCTTGAAAATTTGAGGTTACGTGCGAGCCTGGAGGAACACAGAAAGAATCTTGTGGATGGAAAACCATGCCCTCTCTGTGGAGCAACAAATCATCCTCTTGCAGAAGAAAATGCGGGTAGTGCTTCAGTTCTGGAAACTGAAATTGCCAGCCTGACAAAGAATTACGAGAGTTCCCGCGAATTACTAACCCGTGAAGAGTCTAAACTGGAAAATATCAGGAAAAATTTCAAAGAGTATTCTGAAAAGTTGAAAGCACTTCAGCAACTGGAGAAAGAGCAAATTCACCGTTTAAGTACTAATTATGAAGAATTCAGCAATTTAAAGACCAATGAAGAATTTCAGGAATACGAGAACAGCCTTGAAGAGAAAGCTCAGGATCTGGCGAACATGGAAAGGTCTTCGCGTCTTAGCAATTCTTACAAGAATGCGCTGCCTATCGTGGATGAAATTCAGGAAATTATCGATGCGGGTAAAAACCTGAAATTACAGATCGATGGCCTTTATTCAGGATCGAATATTCAAAATGATGTACAGCAACTGCATACAAATTGGATCAGACTTCTTCAGGAAAGAAATAGCCTTACAGAGCAACTGAAAACTATTACTTCTCAACACTCTAAAATCATAGAAAACCAGGAGAAATTAATAAGCGAACTTAAAAGCTTCTGCTTGGAAAATGATTTTGAAAGTATAGAAGCTGCCAGGAAATTTTTGTTGAGCGAATCTGAAGCCAGCAACTATAGAAAAGAAAAACAGCAGATCACCGATCGATTGACCAGTGTTAATGCTTCTGCTAAAACACTATTGGAACAGCTATCAAAATTGAAAAAGATCGAACCTGAGCAAGAGCGTACGATGCTCGAAAAACAGCTGGAAGACAAGACAACTAAACTGGGTAGCATGGATACTGCTTGTAAAGAGATCGATAGGATCTTAAAAAATTACGAGGAGAATATAGATCGTAAAACAAAACTGCAAAAGGAAATCTCAGAAAAGGAAAAACAGAGTAAAAGATGGCGTATTCTTAATGAACTTATAGGAGATTCTAAAGGAAAAAAATTCAACGATTTCGCCCAGGATCTTACTTTATCAAGATTACTAAGTCTTGCCAACGTTCGATTAAAAGATCTCAATGATCGCTATCTTATAGATAAACCGGAAGCACAGGAAGACGACGGACTCGTAGCAATTGATCAGCATATGGGTGGTCAGCGAAGATCTGTAAAAACGCTGTCTGGCGGAGAAACTTTTATACTTAGCCTGAGCATGGCGCTGGCATTGTCTGATCTTGCTTCTAAAAATGTAGAAATTAATAGTCTGTTTATCGATGAAGGTTTTGGTACACTGGATCCTGAAACACTGGATCAAACCCTGGATACTCTGGAAAGATTACAGGCCGAAAGTTCTAAGACCATTGGAATTATAAGTCACGTGGATTCACTGAAAGAGAGAATTTCCACGCAAATAAAACTGACAAGAAATGGACAGGGTTATAGTAGCCTGGAAATAAGTTAAAAGAGAAAAGCCGGATTCTCCGGCTTTGTCTTAGGCTAATTCAATGATTAAAAATTAAAAATTGAACCATAGTTTTAAAATTTTATCTCTCCATATAAACCTCCTTCTTTTTAGTCTCAATATATTTACGACAATTTGTAAGTCAGGGTTTTAAGGGAATCGACACTATTGGTTAAATAATTAACACAAAAGCAACGAATCTCATGATTCCCTCTTATTTCAGCAGGAATTATCACAAAGTGACTGCAATGTTGAATTTCATACCAAGGAGTTTAATTATATTTACTCAAACTGTCCACTACACACATTATTTATGGAAAAGAAGATCCTAGTCCCTACTAATTTTACCAAACACTCATGGAGCGCATTGATCTTTGCCATGAAGCTGTTCAAGAAATTTCCATGTACATTCTATTTAATTAACGTTTATAGCTCTCGCGGTTCATTAAGTGAAGCGATGTCCATCCACAAAGAAGATGATGAGGAAACCAATGCATCTGTTTCTGAAAAAGGACTTGCCAGGATCATGCAGGGATTGAATTTTAGAAAGGAGAATCAAAAACATAAATTTGAACAGATAAGTTTTGATGGCAGTTTGGTTGAGGGAATACAGGAGCAGGTGAATAAGCTTGGAATAGATATGATCATTGTAGGTTCTCCCGGCGATACTGCAGGAATCAATACTACAGAAAACAATAAGATCTCCAAAATCACTGAAAAAATCAAAGAATGCCCGGTACTGGTAATCCCGGAGAAATATGAAACAGCGGTTGATCCTAATTTAGAAATCGTGTTTCCAACAAATTTACGCAAGCCCTTTAAGCCAAGCGAACTGGAACATCTCATAGAACTTGCTCAAAATACAGAATGTTCCATAAGAGTACTCTATATCAATACGGAAGGGAAAGCGCTCTCAACTGAACAGGAGAAAAATAAAGAAGACCTGTTGAAGCAACTGGCCAAGGTAAATACCAGTTATCATATGCTTACCAAAACCAGTCCTACAACCGGAGTGCATTTGTTTATTGAAAGCCGGGAAAGTGATTTTCTTGCGCTGTATCAAAGAAAACAAGGATTCTTCGGAAAGATTTTTAATAAAGCGGCTATTGAGGATATCGACTTTGATCCAAAATTACCAGTGCTTATTCTGAAGGAAATACGCTAAGAATTTTATTTATAGCGACCTACATTGGTTTCATATGAAAATGCGGAACCAATTCATTTTTAATGTATTTTGGATCACTAAGATTTCACCTGATTAACCTGGAAAGAGCTCAACCGAATCTGTGGATAATACCAGCAAGAAAAAGAATAGAAAAAAGCCAAATTGGATCAAACGCATTCTAATTGCATTAGGTCTGCTATTTATTGCGCCAATATTTCTATTTACATTGGGATGGTTTAGTCGGGACCTTTTGATCGATGAACTTCAAATATGGTATGAAGCGAATAGTAACGGGACTCTGGAAATTGGAGAAGTAAACGCAAATTTTATCACTGGTTTTCCAAATGTTGGTTTTAGTATAGAAGATGTCAAACAAAGTAGTTTCGATACCATTCTGGATAAGAGAACCATCATAAAGCTGGCTCGAGTAGATGTGAATATTGCCGCAAAAGACCTGATGCGGGGAAATATTCAGTTTCGTAATATCAAGATTAGAGATGCGAGAGTTCATACCCAAGTTCTTACGCAAAAGAATCTGCAGGAGTATATAGAACTAAAGCTAAAAAAGCAGCTCGAACAGAACAGCGGATTTGATCTTCCCTCCTGGGTTCATCCTGAAAAAATCAATTTTCAACTGCAGAACGTTCACTTAATAGCTGAAAATAAGATCCTTCATAAGTATTTTGATCTTGTTGCAGAAAACGTCTCCGGCCAGGTTAGATCCGGTGACGAAATCATCAGTGGAAATATTAACTACGAGGTTTTAATCAACGATCTTGGATTCAATACGCGAAAAGGCAGTTTTATCAATGGAGCCCTGGCAACGGGAAGTCCTGAATTTGAACTGAAAAAATCTAATTATACACTAAGTATACCAGCTTTTAATCTTCAATTGGATGATCAAAATTTTGAAACGGAAGCTCGATTCGTTTTTAATAAACTTACAGAATACGAATTCAGTCTAAAAAATGAGCTAACAGATTTCAAGAAAATCCAGCAGTTCCTGGCAGATTCCCTGGCCGCTAAGGTAAAACCATACCAGCTACAGGATCCCATCGCTACCAATTTGAAACTAAAAGGAAAATTTGCATACGGGAACGTTCCATTCATTCATGTCGACTTCAGCACAAATAATAACAAACTTCAACTATTCGAAGAACTTGAACTGGAAAATGTAGAATCACACGGAATTCTCACTAATAACCTAAATTCGGTAGACTCCTTCGCAGAACAACCCGGGAAGCGAGATATTAAGCTTTATTTCAAGGATTTTTCAGCGAATCTGGATGATATACAGGTAAGTGCTCAGGACAGTTATTACCAGTCTACGGCAAACTTAAGAAACCAGGTTAAGGCCAATGTACAGGTCAAGGGTTCAAATGAAACCATGGCCACGGCTCTTGATCATGAGAATTTCAGTTTTAAGGGCGGACAGTTTTCTCTGGATGCTACAATAGATGGCAATATCGATGATCCTTATATGATCCTTAATGCTGCCAATGGTACATTTACTATGGGAAATACTCGGGTAGCTTTAAAGGAAAATAATGTACAGTTACCACTCAAGCGACTTGATCTAAAACTGGATCATAATAATTCCACTGTTCAACAATTACAGATCGACCTACCCAATGGGGAAAGTTTGAATTTTCAGGGTACTGTAAAGAATGTTTCCGCATTAATGGCTTCGAGCCCTTCTGCGCCTGCAGAGGCCAGTCTTATTTTGAACTCCGAAGCACTCAATCTTGATGACCTCATTAATACAGCAACTAAATTCACTTCAGAAAATGATAGTAATCAGGATAATTTAAAGACACTGCACCAGACACTCGCTGCGATCTATAAAAAATTTCGACCTGGCTTTCAGCTCAATATCAATTCTGTGATCTACCAGGATAACTTATTTCAAAATTTGAATGCCCGAGTACATTTGAAGAGTTCTGAAGTTATCCAGTTCGATCAACTTCAGTTCGATTACCAGGATGCCGAAACTTTACTTTCAGGAAGTGTTCGCGTTCCAGAAGTCAAAGAGAATAATCGCGAGCCTATTTTCATAAATGTAACCGCAGATTCGAAAGGCTCAATTAGAGTTTTTCAGGATCTTTTCAATATCAAATTGGTTTCTTTGCGCAAGGGTGATTATGCTTTTCAAGGTAAATTTACGGGTAATGTTCAGTATTTCGATCAGTTATTGAGAAACGCTGAAGGGGATCTCCAATTATCTGGTACAGAATTTTACTATCCTGAGGCCGAACTGAAATTTGCCATGGACACTCTGCATGTAGGAATTGAGAAAAGCAATATTCAGATCGACCGATTTGCATTGGAAACTATAGGTCATCACCCCATTTATCTACAGAGTAAGATAACAGATTTCGCTTCATTTCTATTGGAGGAGGATTCTGAAACCGGAAGTATTGCTGTAAAACTGGATGCAGATTATATCAATATTGACCAGTGGCTGGAATCCATTGCTGAAATGGAGCGAGACAGTTTGAAGGATATCAACAAGAATACACATGTTTCAAACATATTTCAGGATATCTATAAATTTCATCCAAAGATCCAGATTGAGTTGGACTCAGTAAAATTCAATGATCTTATTTCTGAAAATCTTAAAGCTATCGTGAATTTCGAGAATGACTCAATCCTCAAGCTTGATGAACTTAATCTGAATTTTAAAGAGACACGCGCCAATATTCAGGGCGCTATCACTGCAAGGGAGCCGGTCATTAATACTGAAAATGAAAATCCTTTTGACTTCCAGTTTTCCCTGGCTATGCAGGGGAAATCGAAAAATCTTAACGAGCTTCTTAATACTGTAAACTTTGAACTAAGTTCTGGTGATTTTGAGTTTACGGGAAGTTACCAGGGCCGGGCACAGGACCTTAATATTCTTAATTCTAATGCTGAAGGAGATCTTAAACTTGGTGCGACACTGGTCAGGATCAATGAAACAGATCTTGAAATTCCTGTAGATAGTTTGCATTTGATCATTAAAAATGATCTTGCAACTCTTGATCGACTCGATGTAGATCTTCCCGGTAAAAGTTCGATCGATATCACAGGTACTATCGATCATTTTTCGAATTTTATTAATGATGAACAGTCGGAACTTGCCCATACTTCTAATTTCATGATTAGATCGCCATACCTGGATAATAAGGATATTGCTGAATTTATAGGTTCTGATTCCTCAAAGAGAAAAAAGAAGAATAAATCTGAATTTAAGGTCACTAATCTCAAAGAAATTCTAAGAAATATTAATGATTCATACTTTCCAACTGCCATTGTCGCCCTGGACAGTGTTATACTTGAAGGGCTGGAGGTTTCAGATTTTAATGCCAAATTGAGTTTTGATACTGAAGGCAATTTTAAACTGAACAATACAGATTTTAGTTACCACCAGGGATCAATTGATGTTGATCTGTTGGCCAGTGTGGATACTTCGGAAGAGCTTCCAGTACATTTGAAGACAGAGATCAAAGCTATAGATATTCAGAAGCTAATAGCAGATCTTGATTATTTGAATATCGAAGAATTACGTGCTGCCGAAAAAATTGCAGGCATACTTGATCTAAAAATTGATGCCAGAACCAGGTTATTGTCCGACGGAAATATAGATATCAACTCACTAAACGGCACCATAGTTTTTGATCTGCAAGATCTGGAACTTTACGATTTTAAACCCGTTCTGGAGTCGGTAGTTCTAATGAAAGAAGAACGTTTTGAAAACTTAAGGTTCAGACCAATAACTCAAACTTTCAGAATTGAAAACGGTGTAGTAAAAGTTCCAAGAACACAAATACAATCTTCAGCTTTGCAATTGTATGCTGAAGGAGAATTCAAGTTGAACGAATATTTTGATATCTGGCTTTCCCTACCCTGGAAAAATTTAAAGTCAAATGACGGAATTCAATTACCTGAAAAGGAAACCTATCAGGAAGCAGGAGCTAAGTTTTACCTTCATCTAATTCAGAATAAAGAAAGCAACGAAGAAAAGGAACGAAAGCTGAGAACACGTTTTCGATTGTGGAATCGCGAATTAAAAAACAATTAGTGTTTGATAAGATTATACTTTTCAACTTAGCCTTCCTATTCGCGTCCTATCAATTACTGTTCTCAGCTTTCTTAATAATAGACATTCTTTCGTACCAGGCAATGATGAATGTTTCAACGATACCGTATTCTTGTAAAGCCAAAAATCTTTAGTTACCCTTTACATATTTGTTGGTTCTTCCATCTTCAATTTTTCCGCTCCAATTTAAACCGTAACCAAAATCATATATATTACCAGCTGAATCTTTATATGGAATCATATCGTAGGGAACATCCTCTTTTTGTTCCTCTACGGTTTTCATGCTTGCAGGCATCTGCACTGGAAGTAGTCCCGAAGGTTCATTCTTACCAGATATTATATCCAGAACAGCCTGTGTTGATACTCCAAAATTTAGAACGATACCTTCCACCTGCTTTTCAAATTCAGAAAATATCATAGGTTTATCTGCTGTCACAGAGACTATTACTGGCTTGTCACCCATAATCATTCTAGTATCCTGAATTGTTCTTAAATCCATAATATTAGATGCTGTACTGGTCTTTCCTTTATAAGAACGGTTCTTGACCTCCGGATCTATGACTGGATCTCCAGCTGCAATACTCTGCTCTCGAGCATTGGTAGCGGTATATGTTTCGTACTGCAAGGAAATTGGCACATATCCGTTGCCACCCTGCTTCCTGTCCTCTCTACTGTAGCCTGCTTCCTTCGTCTGCGGACTTCTTACAAAAACTATAGCAAAATCTGCCTTTCTCGCATCATCAGTTAAATTATAGTATTTCTTGACAAGGCTTGTATCAACAGGATATTCAAAACTGGCAGGAGTGGCATTACCAAACCAGCCTGTTTCCAATGGCGTATAAATCTTCGGAATATAAACTGTAGATTTTTCCTTTCTCGGAAGGATCTGATTTTTATTTTTATGCAAAACAATAGACTTTAACTGTGCATCGTATCCTTGCTTCATAAATTCAGGGCTGCCCACGATAGTTTTTGTTTGCGTCAATTGGACATATGGATTTTCAAACAAACCTACTCTTAATATATTCTTCAGCAAACGAACAGCAGAACGCTCAAATCTTTTGCGCATATAGTCTTCCCCAAATTCTTTAACTCCCATACGATATGCGGCCAATACAGGGGCTTTATCATTATTTCCTCCAAATTGATCAACTCCTGCCTTGATCGCTTTGTAATGCCTTTCTTCAACAGAAAGACCTTCCACGCCCCATGGTTTTCCTGCAAACGTATCTGGCATCGGTCCTTCATCATCGGTAATTCCCCAATCTGTACAAACCACTCCGTCATAGCCATATGTATCGCGTAGCAAGTCTGAAATTAGATATTTACTGAACCCATTTCCAACATTTTCATTGTACACATCGTCTATATCATAGCTAATTGTGTAATAAGGCATGATCGCCGAAGCCTTTCCAGTTCCTCCTTCCAGTTTAAACGCACCTTCCGTGAAGGGTTTAAGATGATCCTGAATATTATTTCCTGGATAAACGGCAAATTTTCCATTGGCCCAGTGCCCATCACGTCCACCTTCCTCGGGACCACCTCCAGGCCAGTGTTTTACCATTGCATTTACACTTTCAAAGCCCCAACCATTACTGATGACAGAAGCTTCACTGGAAGTTTGGAAACCTTCAATGTATGCTTTACCCATATCCTTTACCAGCTCCGGAGATTCACTAAAGACATACGTGGTTCGATACCATCGGGGCTCTGTGCCAAGATCTACTTGAGGCGACAAAGCTGTAGTAATACCCAGTGCCCGGTATTCCTGAGAAGCGATATTCCCAAATTGTTTTACTATATCTGGATCAAATGTTGCTCCCATTGCCAAACCATCTGGCCATAAAGATATTTGTCCTCCAGCTCCGGCATTGAATTCTGAAGTTACATTAGCCGTATTGCGCGGATCTGAGCTATTATTTACGGGTATTCCAAATCCAATTCCTTCTACAAGTGCCTGAACATTATTATTCCATTTAGCAGAGACTTCCGGAGATTGTACCGAGGTAATCAAAATATGCCTTAGATGATCCTCCTTTAAAAATTTTAGTTGCTGATCGGAAATATCTGAAGCCTTCATTCCGCTTTCAGAAATTGGTTTTCCATTATAAGTACCGGCTCCAAAACCATAAGGTCTTGCGGGTATGCTTTGATGATCACTATAAAGCATAAGACCGGCGATTTGTTCTACAGACATTCTTGAAGCAAGATCTTTCGCTCTTTCAGCTACCGAATTTCGCCAATCTTCATAAGGATCTAATTTACCGTTCCTGTTAAGATCCTTAAAAAATTCTCCATCTACTTCAAGAATCTTTATTCCTGAGCTTTGACTATATCCCAGGGTCATTCCATTACTATTTGTTAGTATTTTGACCTCTTGAGCGAGGCAAAGCTGTACTCCTAAAATCAGGCATAAGGAGAGAAGAGATCTGTTGTACATTCTATAATTGGTATATGTAAATATTACATGCAATATAATAATATCCTATAATTCCATTTTAACTCTCAAACCGGATCTCAAAAAGCTCGAAGTCATATGAAGATAGATGCTTTGATTTGCTATACCCTAAGCTGTGGACTGTATTAAGATATAATCTAAAGCTTAGTTTTTAGTACATACCTGTATACGAAATTGTTCAGGATTCTATATGAAAATACAGTTTAAGACGTAGGAGTCAGAAATTTAAATACCTATTAAGAGAAAGCGCTAAAACATTACCTATCAATTAAATTCCCGCTGAAAGGGGGGAATATTTTGCTTATGATCTAACCCTGAGTAAAGATGAGTGCGGAGTATCCTGGAATCTCAAAAGTTCCCATGTTCGCTTCTTCTAAATTCTCTGCATGAATTTCCGGGTCGTGGACTTCCATTTCTGAAAAATCATCATCATACTCTTTAGCCACTGTATTTAAACGCAGTTTCCAGTTAGATTGTTCCGCTAGACTCAGGTTGTACTCAGTATAATCTGTATTACTGAAGTTTATAACTATTAGAACTTTGGAATTCTCTTCGCCACGATGATATGCCAGAACTTTAGAATCGTTATTTAAGTGTATGATTTCGATAGCCTGTTGTCGTAGACCATCGTAGCCTTCAATTTCACCAGTTCTTAATTTAATAAGATCACTAACCAATCTGGAGATTCCCTTGTGTCTTTCTAATTTCTCCCAGTTAAGCTCCACAGTATCCTGGAAATAAGAATCTTCCATAAATTCCTGACCCTGAAAAAGCATGGGAATTCCTGGAGCAGTAAGCGTAAGTACAATCCCTAGCAGCGCTCGTTTTTTAGCGTAAGCACTTTCGGCATCACCGGGCTGAACCTCTTCAGGCACCCTTGCTTTTCCATTAGCGACTT
This sequence comes from Christiangramia sp. OXR-203, assembly GCF_034372165.1. Classification (NCBI taxonomy): domain Bacteria; kingdom Pseudomonadati; phylum Bacteroidota; class Flavobacteriia; order Flavobacteriales; family Flavobacteriaceae; genus Christiangramia; species Christiangramia sp. OXR-203. The sequence continues at coordinate 2,481,209 of NZ_CP139698.1, forward strand.
CATCATGAGATTCAGTATATATGACCCTCTTAAAAGCATCATTGCTTTGCACGAACTGCAATGCACCAGCGATCTTTTCCAGATCCCTGCTATCATCATGCGTATCTGTGAGGACTTCACGAACGGGATGCACGAAATTCATATCCCATTGGGAACCATAACCAATGCCTCCATTTTCGATAGTATCGGTTACCATATCATGACCTTTAAGATCTTCAGCAATAGTAATAATATGAGGATATTTTTCCTGAATCTCATTGATCTCACGCATCATTTGGTTTCCTTCTTCAATAGCAGTGTCCTCACCCAGTCCCCCACCTTCAAAACGAATATAAGAGGTAGCATCCATGCGCAATCCATCACAACGATATTTCTCTATCCACATGAGGGCATTGTCTCTTAAATACTGTCTAACCTCTTCCCTACCATAGTCAGGACGGGTGTCACCCCAGGGAGTTTTGCTTCGATGGTCGTTATAGAAATAAATACCACCTTTATCAATCTGCGACCAGCCATCAAATTGCCAGAGATCCATATCTGAAGGGCCAAAATGGTTGTAGACAACATCCATGATCACTCCAATTCCACGTTGGTGAGCAGCTTTTACCAGATTTGCCAGTCCGTTTGGACCACCATAATCCTGTTCTATGGCGAATGGATGCGCCGGGTTGTAACCCCAGGATTCCCCACCAGGGAACTCAGCTACCGGAAGCAGTTCTATACAATTGATCCCCAGATCTTTCAAATAATCCAGCTTCTCAATAACATCTTCAAATGTCCCTACCATATCTGCCGATTTCCTGTTGAAAGTACCTACGTGCAGTTCATAGATTACTAATTGATTGAAAGAGGGCAACTGGTATTGATCATCACCAAAATCAAAGTTAAGATCACGAATTACAGAATTACCATCGCTATTAGTGAGTTCAAACGCGTAAGGGTCGTTGCGGTAAAAGGTTTCACCATTATTATGGATGACGTATTTATATTCATCACCTTGCTTTGCTTTATCGGTCGTACCAGCCCAGTAACCGTTTTCTTCATGTTCAAGTTCGAGGTCATGGTCGTTCCATTCATTGAAAGTTCCCGTGACGAATATTTTCTCGGCATTTGGTGCCCAAACACGAAAGGTGGTAAGCCCTTCATTTATGATACAGCCCATTCCCGGCGAGCGTTTTATGATAGTTTCCATATTAGTTATTGAAAATTAGATCCTTAATTGAAGTTCTTTAAACAAGAGGTAAAAGTAACTTCAGATCTTATTACAAAACGTTAATTATCATTACATTAACTTGTACTTCAGCTGATGCCAATTCTCTTTACCTTTTCTACTTCGGAAGAATTTAGCTTCAGAAATAATCCTGGACATGGGAACATCAATTAATTCTGAATATTGCATATATTAAAAGCTGAAACATTTAAAATTCAGTAGTGATCCAACAGAAAGAGCAGTATTATATCCTATCCAAAAAATGGAGCCTGGATCCAAATCAATGGTCGATGCTTATGGATGGCACGGCAGTTTTATTGACCTTGTTTGGCCTTATCATCGCATTCTGGCTCTACAAGGTTCAATGAGCAGATAAGGCCACAGATGCACATCGTTTCTTCAAATCATCCTTACCCGGATTAAAATCTTCTATACATCATGCGATCGCAGATCTACGGGAGTTTCGAGAATCACTGGATCTGGACAAAGTGGTCGACCCTGTCCTTTCTGTTTCTCTGAATGACAAATTTCTGGAGAAAGTGAATCTGGTCGCTTTAAATCGCTATTATGCGAAAAATGAATCGGCGAATCTCGAAAACTTCAATCAGTTGCTGGTTGATTCAAATTTCTTTGGAGATTACCGTGACTATATCACTAACCAGATCAAATATTTTAGAACTGTATACCTGGAAAGAGCTGATGATAATTCTGGAAATATTCTAAGGATGAAAGAAAAGATAAGAACGGTGCTGGACAAGGATATTTCCAGATTCGAAGACATACTTGAGAATATTAATCTTCTACTTAAGGATAGTTCGAAATAGGTATTTACTGGGAGATCGAAGAATTGTAGATAAATTACATTTCTGTTGTATCTCAAGGATATCCATTGTTTTGCTAATTTCATATTTAGGTTTTTGAAAAATTATAAATGATTTATGATATTGAAAACTTCATTTTCGAGGGCTTTTGGTAATTTCATTCAAATCAAAAAAATCTCGTTATGAAAAAGATATTAATGGTGGTGACATCTCACAAGGCATTGGAAAATACAGACAGCACCACTGGCTTATGGATTGGAGAATTTACAGATCCATATTATGTTTTTAAAGATGAAGGTTATTCTATAGAGATCGCCAGTCCTATGGGTGGCAAGCCACCTATTGATCCAATGAGCGAGCTAACCGAACATATCACAAGTTCCAATCGAAGATTTCAAGACGACGAAGTGGCTCAAAATGCATTAAATAATACAAAACTTCTCTCAGAAGTTTCAGCAGAAACTTATGATGCTTTATTCTTTCCTGGCGGGCACGGACCCATGTTCGATCTTGCCTCAAATCATGATAGCGGGAAATTGATCCTAGAGTTTATTGAAAGTAACAAACCGGTAGCTTCAGTTTGTCATGGACCCGCGGCACTAATCAAAGCTGCTGAAATTGAACCTGACTTACTGAAAGGAAAGAGAGTGACCGGCTATTCGAATCTCGAAGAAAAAATGTCTCTTAAAATGGACAATATCCCTTATACACTCGAAAACCGACTAAAAGAACTGGGAGGAGAATATCATACTGCTAGCGCTCCTTTCCTTTCACATGTAGAAGTTGATGGTTTATTGATAACTGGACAGAATCCATTGTCTGCAGAACCAACTGCAAAGGCTCTAGTAGATTTCTGGAATAATTGATCCTTAAATATATAATTTAACCGATATATAAAGTGAAAACCCTGATTTGGAAATCAGGGTTTTCACTTTAAAGATGTGTATAATAAAGCAATACATAAATACTGGATGTTATATCAGAACATAACCCTTGCATTTGTTAATTTCATTATAAGCTGTATTATTTCAGCAGAACAAATGAGTATTTTTCGGATAAAAACCTTCAGTGAGCATTGAATCTATCTCTAAAATTGTTACGGAGCTAAAAGCTTTTAACCACCAAATTCCATCGGTATCGCCAGAAATTGAGTTAAGTGTTTGTATACCTGCCAGGAACGAAGCCCAAACGATCTGGAAAACCTTAACGGCTTTGGCTAATCAGCTTTCTGGGGATAAAGCCGTTTCTACCCAGCTATATGAAGTTCTGGTTTTATGCAATCATTGCGATGATCATACTGTAGAACTTTGCAAACTTTTTCAGGAACTCAATCCAGCATTTCCGTTTTATTATTATATAACAACTAATCCAGTGATCAATAATGTTGGTGCTGCAAGGAGAGTTTTAATGGATCTTGCCAGCGAAAGACTTAAAGATACTGGTTTTATCATCATGACAGATGCTGATACCATTGCTGATAAGAACTGGCTTGAATCATTTTTGAAACTTCAAAGCGAACCAATAGACCTGGTATGCGGACAGATCACACCAGACATGAAAGGTTTAAATGCTGAAGCAAAGAAGAATCTATTTGAAAACAGGCATTACCTTGACCTGGTAAGCAGACTGGAGAGTGAAATATACCCGCAGCAATCTGATCCCTGGCCGAGGCACTCACATAATTCAGGACCCAACATGGCGATACGAAATTCAGTTTATAAAAATATAGGAGGTATTCCACCTATCGCCTGTCTGGAAGATATCGCATTGTATCAAAAAGTTATAAGCTCTGGTTATGCAATTAAACATGCGATGGAGCCTAAGGTTACAACTTCCTGCCGTAGCTCATCCAGAGTTCAGGGAGGTTTTGGTTCCCAGATCCAGAACTGGTCGGCTTCTAAAACTGAAAATGTTGAAGGCTACGATAAACTTAGAGAACGCTTCACTGCTTTTGATGAAATAGAACAATATTATTCTCAGACTTCTGAAGAACTTCGGAATTCCATCGGTCACCGTCTGAAAATTCAGAAACAAATGCTGCTATCGCTAATTGAAAACCACGATAGTAGTAATTCCCTGGTCATTTACCTGGAAAAATTTTTGAAGGATCATGCTCCATGGAATGCCGCCCATCCTGATATTAGTATTACTGAAGCTATTGAAGAGCTAGAAAATCACTTTTCAGTCTTTTCCCAGACTTCCAAAATATACAGCTCAGCTCGCTCAGAATTAAGCAGTTTAAAACGATTCGAGTAATTTTTTCTGAAATTATCATGAACCTGTTGTCCCGTAAGTGGATATGATCTCACATATGCCGTCCAGTGCACCATGACCAACATTCCACCTGGCTGCAAAGAGTTCGTAATATCTTTAAATATTTTACCTAAACTATTCAGATCAAAATAATAACCTACTTCAGAAAAAAAGATAGCGTCATAATTACTTCCTGGCAGACCATTACTAATATCCCAATGCACGAACTTACATTGCGAAAACGAAGCACACCTTTTTATAGCCGACTTTAAGGCTTCCTGACTAAGATCAACAGCAAGTAGATTCTTGCATTTTGGCGCTAGTAATTTGGTGAAAACTCCGTTGGAACATCCAATTTCCAGAGCATTCTCGAATGACTTTCCTGAGACCGAAGCAATAGTTTTATGGTATTTTTCCTGCTCGTAACTACTAGTTTCAAAATCCCATGGATCGTCATTGTTTGCATACAATTTCTCGAAGTAGGTTTCACTAACTGCAGGTTTAGATTCGGTTGGAAAAAAGATATATTCATAATGCCCCATAAAAGGCTGCATAAGATTTTCAGTAAGAATAAAACCTTCAGGATCATCATCGATCAAATTTGTCGTCTGACTTATATGAGCCAGGATCGCGGCTTTTTTAATTTCTTTTACGGAATCTATCTGTAATCTGAAAGCCAGAACTTCATCTTCGGTGGGCCAGTCGGCAGGTTCTCCCTTTTTCCAGAGCCAGACAGGATATTCAGCAATAGTGATTGCCATTTTCTCTGCTGCTTTGTCTACCAGGCTGTAAGCAGAAATATGATCAATATGATGGTCTCTACGCCAGGGTGCAAAAATAGTGTCCGGTTCCTTCTGCTGAAATAATTGTTTTAATTCATTGATGACCGGATCGTCTTTTCTAAACTTTTCAGCTAATTTCCCATCACCAGCATTTAGAAATATGAGATTTTCTTCCTTTACCCCTAAAATTTTACAGGCATTGATCGCTTCAGACTTTCGCAATTTCCCCAAGTCTTCTGGTGAAAATTTAATGGAATTGGGATGTGAAGCATCTCCATTGGTAAGAAAAAACACATATACCTCTGCATTCTGAGCAGTTAAATAAGCGATCAATCCTCCGCATCCGAGACTTTCATCATCGGGATGTGGAGCCACAATGATCACTTTTCCCAGGTCTCTATGGAGTCCTTCGATATTTAAAAATGGGGCTTGTTCTACGTGTTCCCTGGTGTTTTTCATCTCTTATAATGATCAAAAGTATAGGCTCCTACATTTTTGAGTGCAAGATCTGGTCCTGGTTGTTTAAGATATACTTTGAGATCCCTGTACACCTGCTCCATAGGATGATTTTCCATAAAACCCTGGACGCCAATTGAACGTTCGGTTAGCTGTAAGATTTCTTCGGAAATATTTAAAATTGCGCTGCGCATCATATCTGCAAAATTCACAATTTCAGCTGAAGTATAATCTTGCTGATTATCATCTATTTCCTGTGCTTTTTTTAACCAGAATTTCCCAGTTTCGACCAGTATCGCCATAGTACCCATACGCTGCTGTTGGTACGGATCGTTAGATTTGTTTTGTGTATTCAGGTGATCGATCGCGGAATGCAGCAAAGCCTCTGCCCCGCCGAGTTGAACCGCTGCAAAACGCATGGCGCCACCCGAAAACCACGGCTGTTCCTGGTAAGCATCTAATTTACCTAGCTTAAGTTCGCTTGACACTTCTATCCCCGAAAAATCGATTCGACAACTTACCGAGTTTTTCATTCCCGTGGGATTCCACAAGGACCAATCTTCGGTTAGTTTCGGGTATTCCTTAAGCGGAAGAATCAACATCTGTTTAGCTCCATCAACTTCAGCGGTTATAATTGCATGATCAATTTGTAGTCCTCCTGAACAAAAGGTTTTTGCTCCATTAAGCTCAAGCTTATCTGCAATTACGTGTGCCCTAAGGGCTTCAGAACTTATTTCTGTATTCCATACGCTAAATAATTTTCCAATTTTAGCCTTTTGGAAAAAATACTCTTTTTGCGACTCAGACCCATGATCCTTGATAAGCTTGATGGCGTTTAAATGACCTTCATAAATTCGCCCTACAGATAGATTGCATTTGCCAATCTTAAATAGAGTTTCGTAAACAGGGATGCGTTGAGCTTGTTCACGAAATCTATCCGGAAGATTGATTTGAAGCAATGATTGTTCATGGAGTAATTGCATTGCAATCGCTGGAAAATGTCGTGAATCTTCTGGGATCTTTCGACAACATGAATTAATATCTGCAAAATTGGGCATGCCTATTTTTTAAATAAAAATAAAATGTCCCATCAACTCCCTTGTTAATATCATACTAAATTATCATCCGCACTTGAAAATATATTGTCGCGTGTATACCTGAAGCTGAAGAATTATCGGTAAATATTTATAATTATATCAAATTAAATATCTAATGTTCACTTGATTAAAAAAGCGCCTTCGGAATAATCAGGTTTAACCGAATCATATTCATCGCCAATTGATGCTACGAAAAATACAGGAAGAAGTCCGCATCCCGGAAAAATCTTCTATTTTCGCACATTAACCTAAAAATTTCAAAAATGAAAGATCTAGTTGAAAACATTCAATCAACATTTGAAACATTCCAGACAGAAGCCAATACTCAATTAGAGAGTGGTAATAAAAGTGCTGGAACCAGAGCCAGAAAAGCATCTTTAGAATTAGAAAAACTTCTAAAAGAATTTCGTAAAGTATCTGTTGCAGAATCAAAAAAGTAAACTAAAACCTCCTTTAAAGGAGGTTTTTTTATTATACAGAAGCTACAACTCACCTTCAAGTCATTAAAGTACGATTCTACGTAAACTGACCAGGAGCAATTCTGTCAAAAAGCCTTAATTCAAATGTATTCATTCACTTGATCCCTAACTAGCGTCTACCCCAAAATGTCATTCATATTCTAGTTTCTTCAAGGAACGCTATGTGTTTAAGTCTTACTGCTATAAATTCCAGGAGCCAAATCGAATTGATTCAGTAAACTAAACACTGGAAGAATTATCTATACAAAGTATATATGTAGTGAGAATTCGCAAGTTTGGAGTTGTAGTTTAAGGCAACAAGCTTATTCACTCGTATATTTTAGCTAAATCGTACACTCTAGCTAAAACCAATCACCATTTCTAAATCACAAGGATAGAAATTCAAGAAATAATCCTCAATTGTAAAATTACTTAAGGGTTAACTTCTAAATCAATGATGCTGAAATTTCAATGGTAATACTACATAAAAGAAAAACCCCATTATCTTAAAGATAACGGGGTTTTATGCGGAGAAAGAGGAACTAACCAAATCTCATTTTAAGCCTATTTTCAACGCTTAAAAGCCTTTTCAAATTTTACTGACACCGAATTAGCCCCTTTTTAACAAAAAGTTGGGAGTTTTGAGGAAGTTTTTCGGATTGGCACTTCAAATTCGTATAAATGAATTCAAATTATATTTTTAAAAAAAAGCGTTTATAGTAAACTTATGAGATAATTACCAAAAATCGGTGTTTTTCTCTAAAGTTTACTAAGATTCAATCTTTCCTCTTTCATATGATAAAGCATAAAATTACTATTCTTCAAAATAAAGTATTTAGTATTATAATGGTAAATATTGAATAAAAAACATACATTTAACCATTATATTGGTACAATATGCTAAGCGTAACTACAATAAAAGATGTGAAACTCAAGATTGGTGAGGCGTGCAAGGCACTTCGTAAATCGAATGGGCTCTCTAGAGACGAACTTGCGGAAGTGCTTGATGTCTCAAGTACTACCATTCAAAACATCGAGAAGGGTAAAAATGCCACGCTTGATAATGTTTTAAAAGTAGCAAACCATTTTGGATTATTACAATCTATAGCTAAAGAAATAGATAAAAATATTGTTGATCAAAACGACATTTCACTGTATTAATAGATGGCTAGAGATAAAATTATAGATGTAATTGCTTTTGACCAGGAAATTGGTAAACTAGGCTATGATATAGACCAGGGTAAATCTTTTTTTCAATACAATCCTGAATTTTTAGAGTCTGGGAAATATTCAAAGTTATTCCCATTTATTTTTAAACGCACCAAACCAGCACAAGTATTTACTGAATACCAACAAGATACCTTTCAAGGCTTACCGCCAATGATAGCCGATTCCCTACCCGATACTTTTGGTAATATCATATTTCAAGAATGGTTAACAGCACGGGGAATAAAAAAAATAAAGCCGCTAGAACAATTGGCTTATGTGGCAGATCGTGGTATGGGAGCGTTGGAATATAAACCGATTAAAGAATTACCCAATTCACCAAAAGTAAATATTGATAAAGTAATTAACATCTTAGAAAAGGTGCTCAAACTCAAAGATGAGACCACAGGAAAAGATCTAAGTGAATTATCCTTACTGAATGTGTTTAAAATAGGAACTTCAGCGGGTGGTGCCAGGCCTAAAATTTTGATCTCAGAACATAGAGAAACGGGAGAAATCATTGCTGGTGATAGAGAGACGAGCGAGAGCTACCACCATTATTTAGTAAAGCTACATCTTGATGATAGTGATGGCTATAACAAAGAGAAGGTAGAATATGCTTATTATCTGCTAGCACAAGAAGCGGGGATCGATATGATGTCCTCTAAACTCATCGAAAACAAACACTTTGCAACCCTACGTTACGACAGGCAAAATGGAGAAAAACAACATGTGCTAACCGTAACCGGATTAACAGGCTGGGATTTTAAAAGTCAACCAGAGAATTCTTCTTATGAAAACGTATTCAAAGTAGCCTTAGGGCTAGAAGTGCCTCATAAAGATATACAGCAGCTGTTCAAGCGTATGGTATTCAATCTTGTATTTAGAAATGTAGATGATCATTTAAAGAATCATAGTTTTATTTATGACAAAGAAAATAATAACTGGAACTTGGCCCCAGCCTATGATCTTACCTATGCACTAAACCCATTAATAACATTTAAGACAACTTCTAGAGCTTTATCCATTAACGGAAAACGAACAGAAATTACTTTAAAGGATGTACTAAGCATTGCCGAAGAATTTTCTATTAAGAATCCTAAAGGCATTATTGAGGAGATTCAGGCATTGATTCCAAGTTGGATGGAGATCGCTGGTGAATTAGAGATATCTGAGAAAATCAAAGATAGAATAAATAAAGATTTAGAAACATTAGTATAAATGGCAACAAAGTTTTTTACGAATAGTGGCGACAATACACTGCTGAATAAATTTGATGGAATTTTTAAGAATACATCTGTACACTATTTTGATGCATTAGTAGGGTATTTTAGATCATCGGGCTATTTTCAAATAAGGAAATATTTGAAGGATGTAGATCAAATAAGAATTCTCGTAGGCATTGACGTTGACCATTTGATCAGCGAAGCAGCAAGAAAGGGATTAGAGTTTAATTTTAACACAGAAGTTACTAGGCAAGAGTTTATTAGAGAATTTAAAGAAGATATTCAACAGGCAGAATATCAAAAAGATGTTGAGGAAGGAATAGTTCAATTCGTTGAGGATGTTACATCTGGTAAAATTCTAATAAAAGCACATCCCGATAAAAACATACACGCAAAAATATACATCTTTAAACCGGAAAATTGGAATGAACACAATAGTGGTTCAGTCATTACGGGCTCTAGTAATTTGAGCGTTTCAGGATTGGATAGAAATTTTGAATTTAATGTTGAGCTACGGGATTATGATGATGTAGTGTTTGCAGGACAGACATTCGAGAACTTATGGAAAGAGGCTATTGATATTCTGCCTTCTGAAATTGAAACTGTTAAGAAAAAAACCTATTTAAATGATACGTTTACACCTTTTGAGCTATACATTAAATTACTTATCGAATATTTTGGAAAAAGCATAGAGTATGATCCTGAATCTATAACTGACCTGCCAAAAGGTTATAAAAAATTAGCTTATCAAATGGATGCTGTGAACGATGGCTATGCAAAATTATTTAAACACGATGGTTTTATTCTTGCTGATGTCGTCGGTTTGGGAAAAACTATAATTGCTACCATTATCGCAAAAAAATATTATTTCAGTAATGGTTACCGAACTAAGATATTGGTGATTCATCCACCAGCACTTGTTAAAGGGTGGACTAAAACTGTAAGAGATTTTGAAGTTCCAGGAGTTGAATTCATTACTAATGGAAGCTTACATAAAATTAAACATCCCGAAGATTATGATTTGATTATTGTTGATGAAGCACACAAGTTTCGATCAGATGAATCGGAAATGTTTAATCAATTGCAAAAGCTTTGTAAAACACCAAGAAAACGTAAAGGCAATGATGGTAGTGATAAGAAAAAAGTCATTTTAGTTACAGCAACTCCATTAAATAATAAGCCTGAAGATATTAGAAACCAGTTGTACCTTTTTCAAGATTCAAAAAAATCTACACTTGAAGTTGGGAATTTGCAGCATTTTTTTAGACCACTTATAGATCAATATAGAAAACTAAAACAAGAGCGAGATCACGATAAAATAGCAAAAGGGGTAAAAAAAATATACAATGAAATCAGAGTAAAAGTATTAGAATCAATTATAGTTAGAAGAACAAGAACTGATATAAAAAACACACCGGAATATTGGGAAGACATTGTTAATCAAGGTGTCGTTTTTCCGAATATTAATCCGCCCAGACAAATACTTTACGAATTAGATAATTATACAGATAATCTTTATGACATTACTTTAAAAACCCTTAAAAAAGAAAGTAAGGATTTAGGTTATTACAGATACCAGGCAATTAAATATTTAAGGCCTGAGGCCAAAGAGGCCTATCAAAAAGCTACTGGTGTAAACCCAAGTCAAGCTGATAGAATTTCAGATCAATTAGCTCATATTATGCGGATTCTTTTAGTTAAACGAATTGATAGTAGCTTTCACGCATTTAAAATGAGTTTGGGTAGGTATTATGACGCAAATAGAGCAATGCTCAAAATGATTAAAAATGGAACTATTTATATAGCACCAAAACTTAATGTTAGTGATTTCATTTTGAATGAGAATGAAGCTGAACTTGAAGAAATTTTAAGGAATGCTGAAGACACTGAAACTATAAATGCATATCCTATAGAGGATTTTTATGAAGAATTTATTCAAGGTATAAAACATGATCATCTGACGTTAACTAAATTGAAAGTTAAGTGGGATGAAGTGACAGAAGATCCAAAGTATAACACATTTGTAAAAAGGATTAATAATGAATTAATGGATTCGGTTATTAACGATAATAAAAAATTACTGGTTTTTTCCGAATCAAAAGAAACAACAAACTATCTTTTTGAAAGGCTGAAAAAAGATGGGTTTAACAATGTCTTATGTGTTGATAGTTCTAACTCAAAAGAATTGACTGAAATAATATCTCAGAACTTTGACGCGAACGAACCTATTTCGGAACAAAAAGATGATTATGATATAATCTTAACTACTGAAGTCTTAGCAGAAGGAGTTAACCTTCACCGCTCTAATATCATTTTAAATTATGATATTCCTTGGAATGCAACGAGGCTAATGCAACGAATAGGACGTGTAAATAGAATAGGAACAGAATCAACTAATATATATATCTACAATTTCTTTCCGACTTCAAGAACCGATAATGAAATAGAGTTAAATAAAAAGGCTTACATAAAGTTACAAGCTTTCCATTCTGCACTAGGAGAAGACAGTCAAATTTACTCAACAAGAGAAGAATTTGATTCTTTTGGTTTATTTGAAAAAGTTCCTGAAGAAGAAAAAGATGAACGCTTAGAGTTTCTTAATTATTTAAGGAAATTTAGAACAGAAAATCCAGATTTGTATCAAAAAATTAAGAAAACTATTCCTAAGAGGGCTAGAACTGGACGACACAATAAAAGTTCCAAAAATCAAACTATTACTTTTATCAAGAATAAAAAAAGAGATGTATTTTATCTTATTTATCCAAATCTTCAATTTAAAGAATTAACTTTTGTTGAAACAGCCCGAATATTTAAAGCACAATTATCTGAAAGACCAATTCCAATACACGGTTTACATCATGAGCAGATTCAAATAGCACTTAATTCTTTTCAAAACGAGGAAAATCTGACAAATTTGGGAGATTTAGGTGCTGTAAAATTAGGTCCTAATGATAAAAGAGCTATAGCATTTATCACAAAACAAGCCTTACAGGAATTTGTTTCTAAAGAAGATAAAGAACTCATAGAATTAACAAAACTGGCTATTAAAAGAGGCAAATTCCAAAAATTACCTCGTGAAATTAATAAGCTTTTAAAAAGTATTAAGGACAGTGGTTTAACGCGTTCTGAAGTTTTTGAAAATCTCATTGAAATTCTTAAATCATATCCCCTAGATGATGTCTCAAAGGAAATACCAGAAATTAAGAAAAGTAAAACACGTCAGGCAGTTTCGACACCGAACATAATTTTATCCGAATCATTTTCAATATAAATATGGAAACAAACCAATTACAAAACATATTCCAGAGTATTTTCAACTACGATGATTGGAAAGAGGTTATAAAAAGCCATTTTAAAAATGTAGATTTTTACCTAACACCAGAAAACAGAAAAGAAGAAAAAAATACTCATAGACTAGCAAAAACCATTATAGAATTTGGTTCTGCTCAATTGGCCGATAATAAAATCTTAAAATTTTATGACGTCGAGCTTGAAGAGAATAAAGACGTTGCAAAAAACAGAGTTGGTCTGCGTAACCTCATTCATAATGACGTAATTCCTGGGGATGTGGATGCAATATTGGTAGTTTTTCATACAAAAGGAGATAGTGAATGGCGATTGACATTTATATCTAAAGCTATTTTTTGGGATGATGATTTTAATGAAAATAAATTAGAAACTAGCCCAAGACGATACACCTATGTTTTAGGTGAAGATGAAAGCGTAAAAACAGCTGTAAAACAGTTTCAGAAATTACAAAATGAGCAAGTAACTATTAAACATTTAATAGAACTTTTTAATGTAGAAAAATTAAATAAAAAGTTTTTTGATGGTTATGTAAAACATTATAAAAAATTCTGGCTTTATCTGTTAGATGATAAATACAGAAAATTATTCCCTAGTATAGATAAAGAGAAGCAAGAAAAATCCATTCGCGATTTTACCAAGAAACTATTAGGGCGAATAGTATTTCTTCATTTTTTACAAAAAAAAGGCTGGATGGGTTGTGATCCACACCCAACTGAATGGGAAAATGGCGAAAAACAGTTTCTATTGAAACTGCTCGATGGTTTTAGAGATAAAGAACACTTCCATTCCAATTGTTTAACCTATTTATTTTTTAATACTCTAAACGCAAAAAGAGAGAATAATATTTTTAAAATTGATGGTCTAGGCAACGATCTTAACAACAGTAAAGTTCCATATTTGAATGGTGGTTTGTTTGAGACGGATAAAGAGGTAAATGCAAAAAGTATAGATTTCCCATTTTCTTATTTTCAAGATTTATTTGAATTCTTTGGGCAATACAATTTTACAATTGATGAAAACAGTCCAGAAGATCACGAGGTTGGTATTGATCCTGAGATGTTAGGACATATTTTTGAGAATTTACTTGAAGAGAATAAAGAAAAAGGTGCATTCTACACACCTAAAGAGATTGTGCAGTATATGACTCAAGAGAGTTTAATACAATACTTACAGACGCATCTGGGTGAACATCATGAAATTCAAGAATTTATTAGAAATGATAATAAAGGAGATGAAACCGCCAAAGAAAATTTTATTAGGGATAATGCTAAAAAAATAGAAGAACTTTTAGATAATGTGAAAATTTGTGATCCTGCGATAGGGTCTGGCGCATTCCCTATGGGTATGTTACAAGAAATATTTAAAGCTAAAATGGCTTTAGACTGGACACTTGATCGTTCTGAAGTGAAAAAGAGTATTATCCAAAATTCAATCTACGGTGTTGATTTAGAATCTGGAGCAGTAGATATTGCGCGTCTTCGGTTTTGGTTAGCCTTAGTTGTGGATGAAAACATACCCCAAGCCCTACCAAATCTAGATTATAAAATAATGCAGGGAAATAGCTTACTGGAAAGCTTTGAAGGTATTGACTTGAGCGAGATACACGAAGGCATAGCTATTGAGGTTGATGAGGAAAATTCAAAAGCCAATTTGTTCAGTCAGGAGCTTAAAAAGAAGGCAAATGTTGAAAATCAGGAAAAATTAGAGGATTTAATACATACCTATTTTGATTTAGATGATCCGGATGAAAAAAAAGAACTACATAATAAAATTGATAAGCAAGTTCTTAATAACATCTATTTCACACTGTATGATTATAGCTCATCCTTAGTAAAAGATGTAAAGAAGTTAAAAAAGAAAATAAAAAATAAATCTTCATCATTAACCCAAGCTACTCAGAAAATTAAATATGAAAACGAAAGCAAGGATGCCAAAAACTTAAAAAAGCTTAATAGTAAACTAGAAGAAATTGCTAGTAAACAACAGAACTTAAAAGAACTTTATAATTCTAACGACCGTCCATTTTTTTTATGGCATTTAATGTTTAAAGAAGTATTCGACGAAGGAGGGTTCGATATCGTAATTGGAAATCCGCCATATGTGGACTCAGAAACAATGGTTAGAAATGACAAGGAATTGAGAAATCTTATCAAAAATAATTTTGATACAGCTACAGGAAACTGGGATTTATTTATTCCATTTGTAGAACTTGGTTTTCAAATTGCTAAAAAAGCTTCCCAGTTTTGCTTCATAATACCTAATAAAATTATCAGTGCAAAATACACTACAGCATTACGCCATTACTTATCTACAAAAGAAATTATAGAAATTAGAGATTACTCTTCAATTAACGTTTTCAAAGAGGCTAGTGTATATCCTATTACTTTACTGGTAAATAATTGTATACCAAATCATACCGTAAAAATGTCAAAAATGGAAACATTAGTAAATGAAGCTTATTTCAATACAGTTCCAGAAAATAAATTTTACTTGGACATTTCTTGGTCAAAATATTTTTTTAAACCCAATATAGTTAATCTTATAAATAGAATTGAAGCAAATACGAGTTTATCAGATTATTCCTCGAAAATATCGATCCTTGGTGCTGCGACGGTGTCTGAAGCATATCTTATTAAAGAGATTGTTGAGGATGGAGAGTCCAATGAAAACAATTTAAAATTGATAAATACTGGAACAATAGACCCATTTGTTTCATTGTGGGGAGTAAAGGATACTCAGTACATAAAAGGTAGATATGAAAACCCTATTGTGCCCAACGAAAAATTAATTGAAATAAATTCAACTCGATTTCAACAATCAAAGCAAAGCAAATTGATTGTAGCTGGAATGGCTAAAACTTTTGAAACTTTTTATGATGCTGAGGGTGAATATTTAGCTGGAAAATCTACCACCATCATATTAGAGGATGAGGAAAATCTAAAATTTTTACTCGGATTATTAAACAGCAAGGTCTTGACCTTCTATTTAAACTATGTATATCATTCTTTAAAAATGGCTGGTGGCTATCTAAATATAGGAAATGAAATCTTGCGAAACTGTCCAGTAATATTGAGTGATGATAAATTTTTAAACATAATAGTAGACTATATAATTTTTTCAAAAAAACTTCAATTGGGCAAAGAAAAGGATTCAAATAAATTTGAGGTTATTTCTCTGGCTTTTGAAGAAGTCTTAGATGCAATAGTTTTAGAAATGTATTTCCCTGAAGAGTTTAATGAGGCTAAAATCAGAATACTTCAAAATTCAAAAGAAATTTTCAAAAATTTTGATAGTTCCGATGAAAATGAAAAATTTGAAGTAGTTCTTCAAGCATATCAAGAATTATCAGAAAAGAAAAATCCCTTGCGTAATCAAATTAAGCTTATGAAGATTGAGTTAAAACAACTATTAAACCCAATTTTAAGCGTTTAAATTATGCAAAGAATACAATCCATCACCCTGCGTAATTTCAAGTTCTTTTATGGCTTAGAAACTGAGCAGAAACAAAATAAAATTGATCTCAATCAAAATAACCTATTACTATATGGGGAAAATGGTAGTGGGAAAAGCTCTATTTATTGGGCTCTCTACACATTTCTGCAATCTTGTTTGAAAACAGATGTGCAAATAAAGAAATACTTTGATCCTACGGATTCGCAGAACTTAAGAAACCGTTTTTCAAGTGATACTGATGATTCTGCTATTATTCTAGAAATAGTTGATGAAAATGGAGCTAGAACAAAAGAAATTTCTAATAGAAAGTTAGAAACTAATAAAACTACAGATACTACTGTGGATAAAATAATTGCAGGAAGTGATTTCATCAATTATAAATTCCTGTCAAAACTTTATGATTTTAGAAATAGTGAAGAGATAGATTTATTTGATTGGCTGGAAAGGGAAGTTTTAATGTTTGTTGATTTTGAAGAATCATATACAGATAATCAAGGAAACTTATCGACTAGCACATTAGCAAGTGACTGGTGGAGTTTTATTTGCGAAGCACCAAATTCATTAACTCCTAACAAAAAAAACAAGAACACGGCAAAGCGTGATTCACCAGAATATCTTGCGTTAGTCAATACTACATTGCCTAAATTTATTGAGCTATTAAAGACCTTTTTGACAAAGATAACTATAAAGACTAATCAATATTTGAAAGAAGATTTTGATGAATCTTTTAAGGTTGATTTTGGTATTTCTTCCATAAAATCTAATTATAACAATTGGATAGGTAAGGGCAATATATCTAGGCCAATTATTCCTTTAAAAGTAACTTTCGATCACGATAGCTTAGAATCATATAAAAAAGAAATAGGAAAACCACATACCTTTTTAAATGAAGCGAGATTAACTGCTATCGCATTAGCTATAAGGTTGGCAATGTTAGAAGAGAGGTTGTACGACGAAAATTCAGCCAGTTTATTAGTTTTGGATGACCTCTTGTTAAGTTTAGATATGAGTCATCGGGATAAAGTTTTAGATATTATACTAAAAAAAGTCGATGAATATCAAATATTCATTCTGACGCACGATCGCGCATTTTATAGCTTGTGTAAGCGAAGAATAGAAAATAATGCCAGAATTGATGACACATTTAAATGGGATTTTAAAGAAATGTATCAAGATACAACAGATAAAGGTATTCCTTGTCCGTTTATCCCCGAGAAAAAAAGCTATATAGACCTAGCAAAAAAATATTTAAAAGAGTTTGATTACCCTGCTTCAGCTAATTATATAAGAAAGGAAAGTGAAAGAGTTCTGAAATATATTTTACCAGAGAGTAGGACGGTTAAAATAAAAGAAAGTGATGATGATGAAGGGAGTGTCACTTTAAACTTAGATGGATTAATAAATAATTTCACAAAATACTTTAGGGATTTGGGTGGTGATTTGAGTCCGTTTCAAAAATTTAAAGAGCATAAGGATCTATTAATGAACCCATTATCTCACGATAATATAAGTTCACCAATTTATAAACAAGAAATTTTAAGTGCTATTAAAATTATAGAGAGTCTCAACAGCTTAGAATTAAAACTGTACGAGTCTGATTTAGTTAATACGAATACTTTTATTTTAAGCGAAATTGATTCTGAAGGTAAAAATTGGGCATATACATTTTACCTAAAAGACAATTTACGATTAATCAAAGATTTGAACGGAACCTGGTTAATTAATAACCCACATTGCCAATTTATATCAAGGCAAAACACTACAGACGCTTTGCCTTTAGAAACATTTCCATCGCCTCATAATGCCAAATTAAATGCTGGATATACAACGATAAGACACGTACTAGGAATTAGAATTGGAGAAGCAGATAATAAAAAGAATATTATAGATATAATTACTAAAGATGGCGAGCCTTTAACTACTAATTAGATGTTTATGAAAAAACATACCTCAAAAATAACAGCAAAAAGTATTGAACAAAGTGGTCTTTCAGAAGGGTATAAAGCAATCGCAGAGTATATATGGAATGGGTTTGATGAGGGTGCTTCTTATGTTAATATTAATTACGAAGGCAATGAAGTAGGTTATCTACAAGAACTCTCAATAGAGGATAATGGAACGGGCATAGACTTCTCTGATTTAGAAAACACCTTTGGAAAATTTCAAGATTCCCAAAAAGCCAAGACCTTTGCAAAAACAGGTTTTGTAAAAGGTAAAAAAGGTAAGGGACGCTTCGCTTTCACAACATTCGCACATACTGCAACCTGGGATACAGTTTTTGAAAAAGAGGGCAAACATTTGCAGTATCAAATTAAAATCAATAAATCAAATAGTCAAGATTACGAAACTTCAGATGACCGCAAAATAGTATCGATCAAATGTGGTACAAGAGTAGTTATTAAGAACATATTTGACTTATATGGTGATCAATTAGATAATGATGCATTTTATGAGTTTTTGGCTAGCGAGTTTGGATGGTTTCTTCTACTAAATAAAGATAAGGATTACCATATCAACTTAAATGGGGAACGTTTGGACTATTCGATAGTTATTGATGACAAAGATATCACCGACACTACAATCATTGATGATAATTTCAAGATTAGCTTTGTAAGATGGTCTAAAAAAATTGGTGACAAATACTATTTCTATTTCTTGGACAAGGAAAGGGTAGAAAGATATCGATTGCATACTTCTTTTAACAACGGTGCAATAGATTTCCATCATTCTGTTTTCGTAGAATCAAAGTACTTTGACGATTTCAAGCCAACAAAGGAGGACAGTTCAACATTTGATAAGAATCAACAAGACGGTACCTTTAAAGCATTGGTTCAACATCTAAAAGAAGTTGTAGCTAAAAAGGAAAAGGATTTTATTAGACATAATAAGGCCGAAAAATTAATTGAGAGATATCGTCAAAAGAAAATATTTCCATCTTTTAAAAATAATGCATACGACCAAGTAAGAGAAAAGGATTTGGAGAATGTAGTTAAAGAATTATATTGTGCAGAGCCATCGATTTTTAAAAATTTGAAAACCACCCAAAGTAAGACACTTGTTGGGTTTTTAAATCTGCTTTTGGACAGTGAAGAACGAGATAAAATTTTAACTATTATTGATGGTATAGTAAACCTTTCAGATGAGGAGCGCAACGAGCTCGCGAAAGTCTTACAAAAAACAAAGTTTACATATATCTTAAATTTAATTCGTTTACTGGAAAGTCGACATACGGCTGTTGAAACGCTCAGGATTCTTATTTACGATCTAAATAAATTCACGAATGAAAGAGACCATATCCAAAAAGTAATTGAAAATAATTATTGGCTATTTGGTGAAAAGTATCATTTAGTTTCAGCAGACCAGAATTTTGAAGCAACCCTTAGCAACTATCTAAAATTCTTAGAAGAGAACGACAACAAAAAACCAAAAATAGGTGACTTAAACCAAGACGAAAAATTAAGACGTCCCGACTTACTTATATGTCGTAAGTCAGATAAGCCTGATCATCGCACGGAAGATGGGCTTATAGAAGAAAATATTGTTGTTGAATTAAAGAGACCGAGTGTAGAAATTGGTAAAGTACAATATCGCCAAATAGAGGATTATATGAATTTCATAATTTCTGAAGACCAATTTAATAGCCAGCTAAGAGAATGGAAATTTATCATCGTAGGAACAACCGTTGATGATTACATAACTGGTCTATACAAAAGCCAAGAAGTCAAAGGCAAAAGATTTTTAGTACACGCTATTGATAGATGTGAGATTTATGCAATGACTTGGGATGATTTATTTAAACAGTATCGCAACAGGCATAAGAACCTCGTTGACCAATTAGAGTTTAAAAATTCCATTAAAGAGGAACTGAAAGCAAAAGACATAAATTTTGACAAGGAACTTTCAAATAAATTGACTAAAAAAATAGCTTGATTCAATTAATCACCTCAAAATATACTAAAATTTGAGCCGAATAGCATTTCTATTCGGCTCATAACATCAAATTCGTATAGAAATTATAGCCCGTTCCACCCCATTCCTCTGCATTCCGCCAGAAAAGGGCTTCATTCCGATAAAAGCGGTTCACTACAACATCTTGAACCCAGTCGCAGAAAAAGCGACAGCGTTCGCCAAGCAAAACGATTACAACAACCTTTTTCTACACAAAGATTTAAAATTTAGACCGAGACAAACTGCATAACCGGTCGCACTCTCCCTTTTATAAGTCCTTACTCGCTCACAATTTTAGTGTCGGTTATCGAAAAGGTAACGGCGATGGCGCTATGGAAAGTAAGTGAATGAAATTGAAATGGCACACTAATCTGTATCATTTTGCTACAAATTAAATAGATAATTACTAGGATACGTAGCATTCCATATCAAATGAAAAGGAAAACGCTCAGGATATAATAAGTAAGTGTTTTAAAAAAGAAAAAAAGACCAAATTATATCAATCTAAACCATTAAAAATTATTATGGAAATAAGTATTAATTCTATGTTTATCAGTCAATTAAAATGTTTTAACTTCAAATATGTTGGTAATAATTGGGGAGCTAATTAGTTATTAAAAACACTTTTCAATGCAGGCTAAAAAGTATGAAAATCCCGAAATGTAATGAAGGGATGGAATAGCAAGAGGGTAACGGGCTAGCGCCACGATACATCATTCCATCCGCTCAAAACACCAGTTAAAACGGGACTTTTCAAAAATTGATCATTTATTTTTTTTAAGTTTCATCAGGTTTTTTCAGAAAAAATATGATCAGCCCAACAAAAACAATTAAAAATTTCAGAAAAAAATGGACGAGGGATATGAAAATGAAACATTTGAGAAGCTGGGAATTAAAACTTCTGTAGCCAAAAGATTTAGAAAGTTTTGTAAAAAAATGAGTAAATCACAATCGATGACTTTACTCTTGATGATCGACTTTTTTGAGGAAAATGCAATCTCCCCGGCAGAGTCCATGGGACCACGAATGGAAACCCTGGAGAAAAGAATATCACTACTTATCAAAAAACGTATGAATGGAATGATCGCCATCATGAAGGATATTGAAAAATCTCAAACTAAACCAACAGCCGCAATGTTATATGCTCTTTTTGAGCATGTTGAACCACCTAAAAAGAAATCACTGATTTTAGAGAAAACAAAGTTTGAAGAAAAGGAAGAAGTGAAATTTAAAGAAAAAATTGAAAATGATTAAACCTGGCAACTCATGGAAAACGTAAATTATATTACTCACCTAAATACGGTGTTTGATCTTTTTAATAATGATGACAGGATTAAGCAGGGCCATATTACTCTTTATCTGGCATTCTTTCAAAAATGGAACCGTAAGTTCTTTAAAAAATTATTACAGTGAACAGGCAGTTTATTATGGAAAATGCAAAAATAAAATCTAAAACTACCTATCATAACTATTTAAAAGATCTGAATTCCTGGGGTTATTTGCAATACTTTCCCTCCTATCATCCGGCCAGAGGATCAAAGATCAAGATGACCATTTATGGAACTAGTAGTGGTACAAGTAAGGTTCAAAATTTGGCCAGGAGCGATCCAAAACCTAGCCAGAATATGGTATCTTCTTATAAACAGAAAACATTAAAAAACTTAAATAAAATGGCCAGACCTTTTAATGAAGAAGAAGTTTTACTTTTTTTTAAAACAAATAATTGGGAGGCTATTGAAGGAAAAAAATTCTATGCTTATTATCAAGCAAGAGACTGGAAATTAAGCAGAGGATTTAAAATAAAAGACTGGAAGCTGGCCGCCAGTAATTATGTTGAGAAAGGCTTTAAAATAAAGGAAGAATATACCAGTCCAATTTCTGACTATCTAAATAATCTGCGTAATAACAAAGATGAAGATTATAGCGTACCTCTTTAAAATCTTACTTAAATTTTGATCTTAATATGGCCATATCCTTGCTCACTTTCATATCTAAGATTTTGGCATAATGCTGCGTAGTTTTAAGGTTAGTATGACCAAGCATTTTACTTACTGATTCAATTGGCACCCCGTTGGTTAAAGTTACTGTTGTTGCGAAAGTATGTCGTGCTAAATGAAACGTGAGATTCTTTGTGATGCCTGCCAATGTTGCAATCTCTTTAATGTAGGCATTCATTTTTTGATTACTTAATACAGGTAAGACCAAATCTTTTTCTTTCAACAGCTCGTTGTCTTTATACTTCTCGATAATAACCTTAGCAATTGGTAAAATTGGAATATTACTTCTAGTATCTGTTTTAGATCGTTTTGTTTTAACCCATTCCTCACCGTCTGCACCAACGCTAATATCACCTCTATTCAGTTTTTTGACATCAGCATACGCCAGACCCGTAAAACAGCAAAAAATAAAAATATCGCGCACTTGATCAAGACGTTCCATTTTCAATTCGAGAGTTATAATTTTTTGGATTTCTTCTTCGGTCAAAAACTCTCGCTCAACGATTTTCAATTTTCCTTTCCAGTGCAGAAATGGATCTTTATCAATCCAATTATTAGCATGAGCAATACGGATGATCTTTTTAAAATTAGTAATATACTTTATGGCAGAGTTGTGCGCGCACTTGCGAGTCGTTTTAAGATAGTATTCAAAGCCTGTGATGAACTTATGATCTACATCCTGTACAGGAATATCATTTTTCTTATATTTCTTCTTTATAAAGCCTGCTACGTGTTTTTTGCAAGTGCGATAGCGCTCAGCGGTTCCTGCGGCAAAGTCTTTCCCAATAAGACTATCAACTTCGTCGTTATGCTCCTGGAAGATTTCTAAAAGCATCTTTTTTGTTTTGTCCTTACCTAAATATGCCTCGCGAAGTTGAATAGCGGAGTAGGCTATTCCATCTCTTTGAAATTTTTGTTCTATGGTGTAGATTTTGTTTTTAATCAATTCAATTTCCCTATTTATTTCCTGATTCTCTGGTAAGTTACCCAATGCTTTTTGTGATCTACTATTCCATAAATCAATATGTACTTTTCGATTAATACTGCACTCAGCCCGCTTACCCTCTAAGGTTATGCGGAGATAAATATTAGTAAGACCCTGAAGATTGGCCTTACTTTTTTTGACATAAAATAATATTGAGAGTTGAACTGACACCGAATGAATTTAAAATTTACTTCAATGTAGTAAAAAATAATTAAATCAATATCATTTTTAATAACTGAATATCAAACGTTTAACCTCTATTCGGTGTCAGTTGTATATAGTTTTTAAGTGACACCGAATTAGCCCCTTTTTAACTGATATTATTTGATATGAAAGGAAATCATATAAAATGAAAAACCCTCTAAATCAAGTATTTAGAGGGTTTTTGTTGCCTTTTGTAGGACTTTTCGCGGAGAAAGAGGGATTCGAACCCCCGGAGGTGTGACCCTCAACAGTTTTCAAGACTGCCGCATTCGACCACTCTGCCATTTCTCCTGAGTGTCTCACCAGCTATTTGCTGATTGCGGGTGCAAATATAACAAGCTTTTTTAATTTTCAACAACTAATTTCCAAACTTTTTCCTCTTTTTTCGTAGCTGCTTCTGTATCAGTTAATTTCGTATCCAGAATTTACTTTGAAAAATTTAGTATAAGTTTTAGCTTCTATTAATATTTGCTTTTCTTTCAATCTCAAAAGAAATTATATCAAAATAATGGAGCATGACTGGGCATCCTTAAATAGGTATCGAGAAGAGAACAAAGAGGTTTTACAAAACTCAAAATGGCCGGAGGTGGTTTTTATGGGCGACTCTATTACAGAAGGATGGACGAATCTTGATCCACAATTTTTCATCCGCAACAATTACCTTGGTAGAGGTATTGGCGGTCAAACCACTCCACAAATGCTTATAAGATTCACGGCAGATGTACTGGATCTAAATCCGAAGGCTGTAGTAATTTTGGCTGGAACTAATGATATCGCCGAAAACACAGGTATTTCTTCCATCAAAATGATTACTGATAATATTAAAGCCATGGCATACCTGGCAGAAAAGAAAAATATTAAAGTGATACTAAGTTCGGTGCTTCCGGTCTATGACTATCCATGGCGACCCGGGTTGAAACCTGTTTCCAAAATAGAAGAACTGAATGCCTGGCTTCAGAATTTTACGCAAGAGAATGGATATGTCTATCTTGATTATTTTGACTCTTTGCATGATAAAAATAAGGCATTGCCGAAAAAATTTTCCGAAGATGGAGTGCATCCTAATTCCATCGCATATCGAATCATGGCGCCTTTAGCTATAGAAGCTATCAAAAAGGCAATAAGAGAAAATTAGAAAAATTCGAAAATTCTTATCTTCAACAGTCTGTATGATATAAAAATTCTATAGAATTTTAATTAATTTCTTCTATACGCATGAAATTCAATTTAAACCTTTTAAGATCATCTTAGTCTATTTAACTGAGTGACATTCACGTCCTTGATAACAAAACCGCTATATTGGCGGGATAAACGAACAACTAATTTATAATATGAGAAAAATTTGGTTTCTGGCTTTACCTGCCCTTTTAGCCGCATGTAGCGCCCAAAACAAGAAGATCGAGAACGTAGATCCTATGGAATATGCTAACACGATCACTTCCGAAGAGCTTAAAGAACATCTTTACACTTTTGCCAGTGATGAATTCGAAGGTCGGGAGACTGGAGAACCTGGTCAGAAAATGGCTGCAGAATATCTTAAGAACGAATATAAAAGTCTCAACCTGCCTTCTCCAATTGGCGGTGATGACTATTACCAGGAAGTACCTGTAAGTTATTTTAGAAGAGGGAATGTGAAACCAACAGAAAATGTCGTTGCCTTTTTAAAAGGTTCTGAAAAGCCTGATGAGATTCTTGTCATTTCTTCTCACTATGATCATGTTGGAATGGACGATGAAGGAAATGTTTATAATGGTGCAGATGATGATGGTTCTGGTACCGTTGGGGTTCTTGAAATCGCAGAAGCTTTTGTTGAAGCAAGTAAAGATGGATACACTCCAAAACGTTCTATTCTTTTCCTGAATGTAACAGGTGAAGAAAAAGGACTTGTTGGTTCTAAATTTTATACAGATGAGCCAATTTTCCCACTTGCTAATACGGTGGCAAACCTTAATATCGATATGATTGGTAGAATCGATCCTGATCATGAAGGGAAAGAAGACTACGTATATCTAATTGGAAGTGATAAGTTAAGCACAGATCTTCATGAATTAAGTGAGAACGTGAACTCTAAATTTGTGAATATGGATCTTGACTATAAGTATAACGACGAGAACGATCCAAACAGATTCTATTACCGAAGTGACCACTATAATTTCGCCAAAAACAACATTCCGATCATTTTCTATTTTAATGGGACTCATGCCGATTATCATAAAATGACCGATACTCCAGATAAGATCGAATACGACCTCTTAGCCAAACGTGCACAACTGGTATTCCTTACCGCGTGGGAGATCGCTAATCGTGATGAGAGAATCGTAGTTGATAAACCGATCGAAAAAGATTCAGAATAATTGCTGAATAACATAAAACTAAAAAGCTCCTTCACAGGAGCTTTTTTTATGCTTTGATCTCAACTTTCGAAATATTATCTAATTTTTATTTTGAAGCAATGGAACAAATCTGAAGTTCCCATATTCGGTTTTATCAAACTCTTTTGGAGATTTCCGAATGAACAGGGTCATGATCTGCACATCTGTTCCTACCGGGATGACCAGGCGCCCCCCGACTTTTAACTGACTCAGCAGATCCATAGGAACTTCTGGTGCTCCAGCCGTAACAATGATCTTGTCATAAGGTGCATATTCCGGGATTCCTTTATAACCATCCCCAAAACTCAGATATTTAGGTCTGTAACCGATCTTGGTTAGAAAGGTTTTGGTCTTTTTATATAATTCCCTTTGTCTTTCAATACTATAAACCTTAGCGCCAAGCAGGCAAAGAACCGCCGTTTGATAACCACTACCAGTTCCAACTTCGAGCACCTTTTCACCCGGCTTTAATTCCAGAAGTTCAGATTGAAATGCAACCGTATAAGGTTGTGAAATAGTTTGATCTGCCGCAATTGGAAATGCCTTATCCTGGTATGCATGATCTTCAAAACTGCTATCCATGAACAGATGCCTTGGGATCTTTCCAATGGCAGCCAGCACTTTCTTATCGGTGATTCCCTTTTTCTCCACCGTTCTTACTAATTGCTGTCTTTTTCCCTGATGTCTGTAAGTATCTTTCAAGTCCGGTTTACTTTGATGCGGGTATAAAATTAGGCAAAGAAGCCGACTATTCCCAAGTAATTTGCAGTCCCAATTTGCCCTGTAATTGTAAAGTATTTAATATCAAAATGCTATTTTTGTGAAAAATGCAAAATATATGCTGAAAGCAGGAGTTCTAGGTGCAGGTCACCTGGGGAAAATTCATCTTAAATTATTACAGCAGTCAGAAAAATATGATCTCATCGGGTTTTATGATGCGAATGCTGAAAATGCAAAAAAGATCTCAGAAGAATTTGGCTACAAAATGTATGAGAATCTTGATGAACTTATTGCAGATGCAGATGTGATTGATGTGGTTACTCCTACCCTCGCGCATTTTGATGTTGCAAAAAAAGTGATTACTGCCGGTAAACATTTATTCATTGAAAAACCAATTACCAACACCTACGAGGAAGCAGAAGAACTCATCGAACTTGCTAAAGAACATGAAGTAAAAGGACAGGTTGGTCACGTAGAAAGATTCAATCCAGCATTTCAGGCGGTTAAAGATCGCATTGAAAACCCAATGTTCATTGAAGCGCATCGCTTGGCTGAATTTAATCCTCGTGGAACAGATGTGCCGGTTGTGCTCGATCTTATGATCCACGATATCGATGCGGTAATGAGTGTAGTAAGATCTGAAGTAGTAAAGATCAATGCCAGCGGAGTTTCGGTAATCAGCGACACTCCAGATATTGCGAACGCGCGTATAGAGTTCGCAAATGGTTGTGTGGCAAATCTTACCGCGAGCAGGATCTCTATGAAGAACATGAGAAAATCGAGATTCTTTCAGCGTGATGCATATATTTCAGTAGATTTTCTGGAGAAAAAATGCGAGGTCGTGAAAATGAAGGATGCTCCACAAGATCCAGATGATTTCGCAATGATCCTACAGAATGCTGAAGGAGTGAAAAAGCAGATCTATTTTGATAACCCAGATGTTTCAGCCAACAACGCCATTCTTGAAGAACTGGAAAGTTTTGCTGAAGCTATCCATAATAACACCGAACCAGTGGTTACCATGCAACAGGCGGCAAATGCCCTTAAAGTTGCCAACCAGGTGATCGCCAATTTTAATATTTAAACTAAAAAACTGTTCAGGATGTTTCCGAAGAGAAGCAAACCGGAACACTTAAAATCTATATTTCTATGAAAAATATTGCCGTAATAGGAGCCGGAACAATGGGAAATGGTATCGCACATACCTTTGCCCAAAGCGGATATAAAGTACATTTGATCGATATTTCTGAAGATAGCCTGAAACGAGGAATGGATACTATTTCCAAAAACCTTGATCGTATGGTGTCCAAAGAAAAGATCACCGAAGATGATAAAAATGACACACTTTCTAACGTTAGTACTTTCACCAGCATTGCTGAAGGAGTTAAAGGTGTAGACCTTGTTGTTGAGGCTGCCACAGAAAACACAGACCTTAAACTTAAGATCTTTAAGGATCTTGACGCAAATACTGGAGGCAAAACTATCCTGGCAACAAACACCAGTTCTATTTCGATCACCCAGATCGCCGCTGCAGTTTCTAATCCTGAAAGAGTGATTGGAATGCACTTTATGAATCCTGTGCCAATCATGAAGTTAGTAGAGATCATTCGCGGTTACAACACCAGCGATGAAATCACCAATACGATTATGGAGCTTTCGAAGAAACTAAATAAAGTACCGGTAGAAGTAAACGATTACCCTGGATTTGTCGCAAACAGAATTCTAATGCCAATGATCAACGAGGCGATCGAAACTCTTTACAATGGAGTTGCCGGAGTTTACGAGATTGATACTGTGATGAAACTTGGAATGGCACATCCTATGGGACCACTGCAACTGGCAGATTTTATTGGTCTTGACGTTTGTCACTCCATTCTCGAAGTAATGTATGATGGCTTTAAAAACCCTAAATATGCACCTTGCCCACTACTTACCAACATGGTTCGTGCAGGTAAGATAGGTGTTAAATCTGGTGAAGGTTTCTATGATTATTCTGAAAGTAGAAAAGCTGAAAAAGTTTCAGAACAATTTAACAGCTAGAACTGCTGATATAGTATGAAGGCTCAATTTCAGGTTATACTGAAATATTTACAGCCTGGAAATAGCATTTAAAAATTTGACAAAAATACTACCTTTTAAAGCGGTTCGCCCGGCAAGAGAATTTGCCGGGCTTGTCGCATCCCGTTCTTATGAGGACTATAATGAAGAGGAATTGAAGGCTCAGCTGGAATTCAATCCTTATTCATTTCTACACATCATAAATCCCGGGTATAAATTTCAGCATGAGATTGGCGGTGAAAAGCGATTTGGAATGGTCAAGAACCGTTACCTCGAGTTTCGCGAAGACTGTACTTTTATACAGGATGAACTTCCCTCCTATTATATTTATAAGATTCATACCCGTGATGGGGATTGCTGCGGAATCATTGCAGCGGCAAGTGTTGAAGATTACGAAAACAACATCATCAAACGGCATGAAGATACCATAGCGCACCGTGAAGAGTTATTTAAGGAATACCTGAAGGTCGTTGGCTTTAATACAGAACCGGTACTGCTTACCTATCCAGATGATCCCGTGATCAATGAGTTGCTGGAGGAAAGAATGAGATCAAGGCCAGAATATGAATTTGCAACGGCGAATAAGGAAATCCATTCGCTATGGCTTATCGATGAACCTGAAAACATTGAAAAGATTAAGCAACAGTTTGCTGCGATCGAACAATTGTATATTGCAGATGGTCATCATCGTAGTGCATCCTCCTGGTTACTGGCGAAGGAAAGCAGAGATCAAAACCCTGACCATACAGGAAAAGAAGCCTATAATTTCTTTATGAGCTACCTCATCTCTGAAAGCAACCTTCGAATTTTCGAATTCAGCCGACTCATAAAAGACCTGAACGGACATTCAAAAGAAGAATTCCTGATCCTGCTGGATGAATGGTTCAGAATAGAAAATCGAGGGATCGATATTTACAAACCCTCCAAAAAGCATCATTTTAACATGTATCTGGACGGCGAGTTCTATTCTTTATACCTTCGGAAGCATAACGCAAAGTTTACAGATTCACTAAGTGAGCTGGATTCCTACATATTATACGAGAAAATTCTGAAGCCTATTTTGGGAATCGAAGATCTTCGTTACGACAAACGTATCGCGTATATTCATGGTCGCAATGATCTAATAGAATTAAAAACAAGGGTAGATAGCGGGGAATTTGAAGTCGGATTTGGAATGTTACCTGCCGGTATCGAAGAAATCAAGCAAATTGCCGATGAAAATTTGACCATGCCGCCAAAAAGTACTTATATTGAGCCGAAATTGCGAAGTGGTCTTACCATTTATGAATTTTGACTTCAGCGCAATAACCAACCTGCCCTACCAGGGATTTTATATCCTTAATTAAAGTTATAAAGGATGAGTGTTTCAGAAAATATAAAAAAATACAGAAGTGAACTTCCTGAGGATGTGAAGCTGGTCGCTATTTCCAAGACCAAGCCCAACGAAGATCTTATGGAAGCTTATGAAGCTGGTCAACGAATTTTTGGAGAGAACAAGATCCAGGAAATGACCGATAAATGGGAAGAACTTCCCAAAGATATTGAATGGCATATGGTTGGTCACGTACAGCGCAATAAAGTGAAGTACATGGCACCCTATGTGAACCTGATTCACGCGGTGGATAGCCTTAAATTATTGAAGGAGATCAACAAACGCGCTAAACAGAATGAACGTTCCATCGATTGTTTATTACAGATCAAGATCGCTGAAGAGGATTCAAAATTCGGGATCAGCAGGCAGGAAGCTCGTGAGATACTGGAATCTGAAGCTTATGCTGAAATGAATCATGTCAATATCGTTGGATTAATGGGAATGGCAACATTTACTGAAGATGAGAAACAAGTTCGCCAGGAATTTGATCGTTTAAAGTCCGCTTTCGATGATTTTAGCCAGGATTTCCCTGAACTTAAAGAGATCTCTATGGGTATGAGCGGCGATTACAAAATTGCCCTTGATTGCGGTTCTACCATGGTGAGAATTGGCAGCAGCATCTTTGGAGAACGCAACTATAATTAATGTAAGAGGAGAGAGTATTTGTACGCTATACTAGACATAGAAACCACCGGTGGGAAATATAATGAGGAAGGGATCACCGAAATAGCAATTTATAAGTTCGATGGCCTTAAGGTCGTGGATCAATTCATTAGCCTGGTAAATCCAGAACAGCCTATCCAGCCGTTCGTGGTTAATCTAACCGGGATCAATAATGATATGCTTCGGAATGCTCCTAAGTTCTATGAAGTAGCTAAACGAATAGTAGAAATCACCAAAGACTGTATCCTGGTTGCGCATAACGCGAAATTTGACTACCGAATCCTAAGAACTGAATTTAGAAGACTAGGCTTCGAATACGAACGCCAGAGTCTTTGCACTGTGGAACTTTCTCAAAAGTTAATTCCCGGTCAGCCTTCTTATAGCTTAGGCAAACTGGTAAGATCGCTGGGGATTCCTTTAAGTGATCGTCACAGGGCTTCAGGCGATGCACAGGCCACTATTAAATTATTTAAAATGCTACTTGCGAAAGATGTCGAAAAAGACATTATGAAGGAGCACGTACGAAAAGAACCAAAAAAGAATCTCGATACTAAGCTGGTATTTATACTGGAAGAACTACCTTCAGAAACAGGTGTTTACTATTTCCATAATGAGAATGGAGATATCATCTATGTTGGGAAGTCGAGAAATATCAGGAAAAGAGTAAATCAGCATTTTACCAATGACAATCCAAAGTCGCGGGAAATGCAGAAAAAGGTAGCTTCAGTATCTTTTGAACTTACCGGCAATGAGCTCATTGCGCTATTAAAAGAGAACCAGGAAATAAAACAGATAAAACCTAAATATAACCGGGCTTTAAAAAGAGATATTTTCAGTCATGCTTTATATCATTCAGTAGACGAAAAAGGCTATATCAATTTAAAAATCGGTAAGGCTGTAAATTCCAGGGATCGCATCACCACCTTCAGTTCTTTGCGTTCTGCGAAGAACTCTTTAACCAAATGGGTTGAGGAATATGAATTGTGTGAGAGATTATCTGGATTACACGGGGGCAGTGGAAATTGCTTTGCACATACTATCAAGAGCTGCCACGGTGCCTGTGTGGAAGAGGAACAACCGGAAACCTATAATGAACGAGTGCGTGAACTTATTGATCGCTATTCTTACGAAAACAAGGATATGCTGTTGGTAGGTCGTGGAAGAGATGTAGATGAAAAGAGCGCTTTATTGATCGAGGATGGCGAATTTAAAGGCGTAGGTTACTTCAATTTAAATCACCAGATCAACAATCTGGACATCATCAGGTCTATTATCACACCCATGAATAATAACCGTGATGCTGAACATATTATCCAAAGCTTTTTAAGAAAAAAGCATCAATTTAAAATCATCCAATTATCCATTCATGAGTAAATTTTTTACGCTGGTATTTTTATTATGTATCAGCTTTGTTCCTGCCCAGAATTCCAACTATTCTACAGAAGATTTTGAAGTATCAAGAGAAGATCTACTAGCAACTAATTACGCACTGGACACTACAGCCCATGCTGTTTATATCTACGAGTCAGGTTTTACTGAATTTGATCCAGACGAAGATCACGATCTGGTAACCAATTATAAGGCGAAGATCAAGATTCTGGATAAGCAAGGAATTGATTATGCTACTATAAGAGTGCAGCTGGGAAAGAACAGAGATAGCGAAAAGGCTATGGAATTGAAAGATCTTAAAGCTCATACGTTTAAATTAGTTGACGGTCGTATCATCAAGAAAAAAGTAGAAACATCGGCTACTTTCGAAAGCGAGCATAAGTTCTACAACGAATTTTCTTTCGCGTTTCCGGATGTGGAACCGGGAGATGTCATTCAGCTTTCATATAAGATCGTTTCTCCATTTACATTTAATTTCAGAACCTGGGAATTTCAGGAGGATATTCCGAAGATGCATTCGCAGTTCACGTCGAAGATCCCGGCAAATTATGAATATCACACTACGCTTACCGGAGGAAGGAAGTTGCACAAACATGAAGATAAAGTCCTCGAACATTGTATTAGTTTCGGTATTACTTCTTCCATGGCAGATTGCGTAGAAACCTTGTATGTGATGAAAGATATTCCTGCGTTTATTGAGGAAGATTACATGACCAGCGAAGACAATTATATCGCTAAGATCGAGTACGAATTGAAGCAGGTCACAAGAACCGATGGTTTTGAACGTAAATACACCCTAACCTGGGATGATGCAGATAAAGAGATTAGAACATCCAGCAATTGGGGAAAACAGTGGAATAAAGACAATGCCGTAAAGGATGTACTTCCTGAAGCAATTAGCAGTCTTCCTAATACGCTGGAAAAGGCAAAAAAGATCTACTACTTTATTCAGGAGAATTACAAGTGGAACGGCGAATACGACATTCATGGTGATATGAACATCAAAGATATCGTAGATAGTAAATCTGGAAGTGTTCTTGAAATCAATAGTCTGTTGCATAATGTCTATGCCGTAGAAGAATTTAATGTTTCTCCTGTGCTGGCTTCAACCCGAAGAAACGGTTTCGCTCCAAGGGTTC
This sequence comes from Christiangramia sp. OXR-203, assembly GCF_034372165.1. Taxonomy (NCBI): domain Bacteria; kingdom Pseudomonadati; phylum Bacteroidota; class Flavobacteriia; order Flavobacteriales; family Flavobacteriaceae; genus Christiangramia; species Christiangramia sp. OXR-203. The sequence continues at coordinate 2,514,327 of NZ_CP139698.1, forward strand.
ATCCTGCAATTTCAGAATATAATTATTTCTTCATTCAGCTAAATCTGGATGGAAAGGAATACAATCTCGACCTAACCGATGAGCAGCTGGATTTTGGCCGACTTCCATTTCGCGCTCTGAATACCTATGCGCGTAAAGTAAACCTGGATGGCGCCAGTGACTGGATGTCGATCGAACCAAATGACTTTAGCAATTACGCTTTTAGAGATTCTATAAAAGTGCACAAGGATGGTACAGCTTCAGGAACATCTAATCAGCATTTGAGTGGTTATCATGCAGTGAATTTCAGAAATAAGATCAAGGAAAACGGTAAAGACAAGATATTCCAGGACCTTTCTAAAGCTCAGCAATTCACAAGATCTACAGATATCACGGTAGAAAACCTTGATGATGTTGAAAACGGACTCCAGATCGAATACACGCTTGAAAATGTGAGTCAGAAGATCAATGATCTTATCTATTTGAATCCCTTCAGCTTTCAGTTTTTCGAAAAGAATCCTTTTAACCTGGATGAGCGTACCTATCCTATTGACTTCGGATACAGGAATGCTTTTAGCTATTCCGCAGAAATTCATATTCCAGAAGGCTATTCAGTAAAAGAACTTCCGGAGCAAAAGGCCATCAGGTTACCAGGTAATGGAGGTGCTTTGATATTTAATGCGGTCAGTTTTTCAGAGAATGTGATCATGGTTCAATGCCGAATGACGCTTTCTCAAACGCTATATACTCCGGAATACTACGACGGACTCAAAAAATTCTTTAATGAATTGATGACAGTTCAAAGTCAGTCGCTCATTGTACTCGAGGAAAATAGTTAAATTAGACCTGATTAATCGTAGATTTTGAATAATAAAGAAAAACTTCCCGATTGGAAACGCAAGCTGCATGAGGTGATTTACGAAGCCGATACTCCGGCTGGTAAAACCTTCGATGTGGCTATTTTGCTGGTTATTCTTATTAGCGTTGCGTTAGTAATGATGGAAAGTGTCTCGTGGATGCTGGAAAAATATGCGACAGAATTCTACATTGCTGAATGGGTGATCACGGTGATCTTTACCATCGAGTATGTTCTAAGGATCATTACGATCAATAAACCGAAGCGTTATATCTTCAGTTTCTTCGGAATGGTGGACCTTCTATCTACAATCCCTAGTTATATCGGGTTCCTGTTTGGAGGCGCCAACCTTTTGTTTGCCATTAGAGCACTGCGATTACTAAGAGTATTCAGAGTACTAAAAATTACCCGTTATGTTGGGGAATCTCAGAAGCTGGTCTCTGCATTAAAGAATTCCAAAGCGAAAATTCTTGTCTTTTTATTCGCGGTTTTAATCATTTGTATTATCGCCGGGACCTTAATGCACCTTGTTGAAGGCGAGAATGGCGGATTCAATAATATCCCTCTTTCAATTTACTGGTGTATCGTAACATTAACTACGGTTGGATTTGGTGATATAGCCCCGGTCACGCCGGTGGGCAGATTGATCGCTTCAGTAATCATGATCACGGGATACGGAATAATTGCAGTTCCTACGGGCATTGTGAGCGCAGAATATAGCAAGGCAACCGATGCTCCAAAAAATACTCAGGCTTGTCCCAATTGCAATGAAACAAAGCACTTGGATGACGCTGAATACTGTCATAGTTGTGGATACGAATTAAATGACTAAGACACTTATCAATATTGTGGGTCCTACTGCTATTGGGAAAACTGCACTCTCGATCAAAATTGCGAACCTTTTCAAAACTGAAGTCTTATCAGCAGATTCACGGCAATTCTATAAAGAAATGTCGATTGGAACGGCAGTGCCCGAACCGGAAGAACTCGCAGCAGCTCAGCATCATTTTATTCAGCACAGATCAATTACTGAAGATTACAATGTTGGAGATTTTGAAAGGGAAGCACATACAAAACTAGATGAACTTTTCGAAAAACATGATGTGGTGGTAATGGTAGGCGGCAGCGGATTGTACACCAAAGCTGTGGTGGAAGGTCTCGATCATTTCCCAGAAATAGATAGCAATATTCGTATAAAACTGAATGAAGAATTGTCAAAACACGGTCTGCAATCACTTCAGCAAAAGCTACAGAAGATGGATCCGGAATATTATGCAGTAGCCGATATTCAAAATCCACATCGCCTTATTCGTGCTCTAGAAATTTGCATAGGCACCGGTAAAGCTTTTTCATCTTTTCTAAAGAAGAAAAAGAACGCCAGAAATTTTGAGACAATTTCTATTGGTTTAACTGCCGAAAGAGAAGAAATATATGACCGTATCAACCAAAGGGTGGACCTTATGATCGAAAATGGTTTAGTAGACGAGGCCAGACAAATATATCCTTCCAGAAAATACAATGCATTGAACACGGTTGGCTACAAAGAGATGTTCGCATACTTTGATGATCAATGGGATTTGGAAACTGCCGTTGGTGAGATCAAAAAAAATACGCGAAGGTTTGCAAAAAGACAATTAACCTGGTTTAGAAAAGATGAAACTATTACCTGGTTTGATCGGACTACAATTTTCGAATTGATTGCCACACACCTGCGGGAAAAGATCAATTCTTAATAATAAAACGCTTTGTCTTCTCACCTTCGTTGGTGATCATTTTTACCACGTATACCGCTTCCTGCAAAGGGCCGGTACTAATTGCATATTCCAGTGCATTAGCCGGATAATCCTTACCGGTAATAAATCTTCCACGGTGATCGAAAACTTCAATTCTGGAAATAGTCACATCAGCTGGGGTTGCTACTTTAAAACTACCACGATTTGGGTTGGGATATATAAAGATGTATTCTGAACCTTCTGTAGTGTCATCGCAAATTCCGCTTTCAGCAAAAACCTGTACTTCTACAGAAGTTGTACTGGAGTTTCCGCTGGTATCTGTTGCGATCACGTTAATCTCATTCCATCCAAGGTCCTTGCAACTAAAAGTACTTCGGCTTAATTCATAGCTAAGATTGTTGTCACAGTTATCGCTGAAATTGACAAGTACGTCCCGCGGAGTAATAGTTGCAGTTCCGGAAAAATTAAGATCGATACCGATATTCTGAATTTCAATTTCGGGTTTGATTCGATCAACCACTTCGATACTTATGTCACAGGAACCATTTTCATCTCCTGAATAGCTTAATATAACCTGATTAGCTCCAAGGTCGTCACAGTCGAAATTCTCCTTATCTAGGCTAAAACTGACTCCTGAGGCATCACCAGTGTACAATTCAGTAATCTGGAGCTTAGCTATCCCGTTTTCATCCAGTTCGAGAACATAAGACTCCACACACTGAAATCCTCCGGTGTCTACTGGCACTACACTAATAGTAACCGTCGTTTCAACTTCAGTAAAACCATCGAAAACATAGTATACAAAAGTGTCGTCACCAATAAATCCGTCATTTGGAGTATAGACAAAAGACCCATCAGGATTTAACTGAAGCGTTCCATTGGTTACATCTTCAACAAGCGTTGCCGTAAGCTCATCTCCATCTGCATCCATATCATTCGCCAGAACTCCTTCTTCCACAGAAATATTTAAGGTTGTATTGACGGGTATGGAATAGAAATCTTCATTCGCAATAGGAATATCGTTTCCTTCAGTATCGACTGCTAAGGTCAGCATGAAACTACATTCTGAAGCATTGTTAGTGTTAGAGGTATCAAAAGCTATAAAACTCACCTCGGTATCTTCTGAAATTTGCGTACCAGGTGCCGGATCCTGAATGATCTCCGCCAGTCCGCAATTGTCACTTACCTCCAATTCCCCTCGATAGTCCTGGATTTCAACACTTTCACCCTCTGCAACTACTATCATTCGATCATCAGGACAACTAAGCATGGGCGAAGTATTGTCTTTTAGAACGAGTTCGAAAGTACAGGAGTCTGATTCTCCTTCAAAACTTGCGGTAATTTCAATGCTCGTTGATTGTTCTATTCTCGTTCCTGCTGGTATAGATTGGGAGAAAGTTGCATTAGCAGGTGAGTAAATGATAGTATTTGAAAAATCAGGTACTATATATTCACAGTTATCATCAGCTTTGATCACACTTTCATTTTGCGGACAGTTAAGCGCAAATTCTTCGGGCTCTTCGTCCAGGGTCAATCTGTAGGTTACCTGGCACTCTTCAGTATTTCCAGCAGAATCGGTAGCCGTGATTATCACTATATAATCCCCTGCTTCTGAATATGTAGTACCCGCCTGCGGATTCTGAACGATTTCCAGATCTTCAAAAGCGGTACAATTATCGGTAACAGTAAAGCGATCGGTTACCTGAGGTAATACGAAATCACCTACTGCAGGTATTACCCGTTGCTGAATATCTGCCGGACAAATAATAAGTGGTGCGCCAACATCCTTGACGGTTGCTTCTACAATACATGAAAAATTTTCTCCCGTCTCCCTATCTGTAGCTCGAATAGGCAGGTCAAAAGTCCCAATATCCTCGCAAGTGAATTGCTGAACATTTAGTTCAAAATCAAGGTTAGAGCTATCAGACAAAATAAATTCTGAAGTTGGTATTTCTGTCACCGGTGAATTCTGAGAGTCTTCGCCAAGGTTTACCGTGATCGATTCGATGCATTGATAGGTCGCTGTCTGGCGGACTAGATTAACCGAAAAGGAGCACTGCTCTACCACCGTATTATTCACCCGCAACTCAAATCGGACTTCAGTTTCACCAAGCTCAAAAAACTCTCCAGATGAAGAACCTGCAGTTTGAAACAATTCTGCTTCTGAACAGTTATCCTCAAATTGCGGAAGATCAAACGTGATGATCTTTCCAGATTCTGAAGCTTCCAGTAACTCTGAAATATCATTGGGACAGAAAGTGAAATTAGGTTGTTCTGTATTTTCAACAGTAATTGTGAAGCTACAGGAGACGGGATCATTAAATCCATCGGCAACCTCATAAGCAATCGTGGTGATGCCTACTGGAAACACATCGCCTGAATCAAGATCTAAATTATCGGTACGGGTAATTGTAAGATCGTCACCTTCAGGATCGGTCATAGTCGGTTCTCCAAATTCTACTATTGCTCCGCAAATTCCGCTGTCATTGTTAATGGAAATATCATCAGGACATTCTATTGAAGGTGCAAAATTGGGAGGAAGAATATTGACATTTAAAGTACAGAAGCCAACATTACCGTTGGAATCGGTTGCCTCAAAAACTACATCAGTAGAACCAATCGGGAAATTGCTTCCAGATATCAAGCTTCCCTCAGAAACCCTGGATTGTAAAACCCCATCACATAAATCTCGAACTGTAGGTAGCGAGAAATTTATAGTTTTTGAATCAGATCCAGGTGTTGCCTGAGCAGTAATGTCTGGTACGCAAGTTAATATTGGAGCTTCAGTATCCTGAACTACGATATCAAAACTGCAGGTAACGGGATCGTTTGTTCCATCATTTGCCTGAAAAATAATCGTTGTGGTTCCAACGGGGAATAAACTTCCGGAAACTAGATCTGTATTTTCATCGATTCTTGTGACTTCTACATTTCCATTTGCATCACTTGCCGTTGGACTAAAAAATGTTACTACGGCTCCACATTCACCGGGATCATTGGCTACTTCAATATCTTGGGTTGGGCAATTGTCAAATTCTGGTGGTGTATCTTCTGGTTCCTCGGTGATCGTAACTGTAAAACTACAAGTTTCAGCATTCTCATTCTTATCTGTGATTACGAAAGTATTTGTAGTAGAGCCTACTGGAAACTCAGAACCTGATGGTAGACCTGCAGTTTGTATGCTAGTCGTTCCGGGACAATTATCATCAAAGGTTGGATTTTCGTAATCAATAACTTTTCCAGTCTCCCCAAAAGGAACAGTTTCATTAATATTTGATGGACAGCTTAGCAAATCAGGACCTTCAGTATCCTGAACTATAATATCAAAACTGCATTCGACCGGATCGTTCGCTCCATCATCTGCCTGGAAGGTAATAGTTGTAGTTCCAACGGGAAATAGATCTCCGGAATTCAATCCAGAATTATCAATCCTTGTTACCGTTAAAGATCCACTCTCATCACTTGCCGTTGGACTAACAAATGTTACTACGGCTCCACATTCTCCGGGATCATTTTCTTCAGTAATATTTGGTGGGCAATTGTCGAATTCTGGTGGTGTGTCTTGTACATCTGGTGCATTTACTGTGACCTTAAAAGTACACCTAGCTTTATTGCCGCAAAGATCTGTAGCTTCATAAACGACATTGTAAATACCTGTAGCCCTAAAATCACCCGATTCTGGCCCGGCAATAAGTTCTACTTCAACATTATTTTGATCTGTAGCAATTGGTATAGAATAAGCAACCTCAACCTCATTTTCTCCCTCAGCAATTTCCAATACTAAATTTTCAGGACATGTAATTATTGGAACTTCATTGTCAAATACAGGGGTTCTTTGGTATATCTCAAGATCGAATTCAAATTCTTCCGGAAGATATCCAAAGATTGTATTTCTACCATCAGCATACGCATTGTCTACATACATCCGGTTACAATTCCCAAAAGCAAGATCAACGGGAAATTCAATCTTTTCAGTTACTTTTCTCTCAAAATTCTCAGCCTGATCATATATTCTGATGAAATATGAATTATCATCTATCCCATCATCTATCTCTTCAGCGATATCCTGAATTTCTCCAAAACTTAAATTTTCAAAATTTATAAATTGACTGAAATCAATTCTACCTGCATACTCTATTACATGTATAAAGCCAAATAAATCTATATTTATACTTCCGGGAGATTGAATATTCGGTAACAAACCAGTTATATCCAAATTGCTATCTAAAGTAAGAACTGCGGGATCACCTGCACCTTCCTGACTTAAATAAACATTCTTTTCTGCACTAACAGCAATTCTATATGGTCGTTCAACATTTCTATTCTGTGCAATTCTAATCCCATTTTGATTGTAGATGCTTACTCTGCTAAGTTCATCACCTTCACAACCATTACCGGGAGGATTATATTCAGCCACATATAAATTACTGTCACTATCAACATCAATTCCTAGTGGCCGATAAAATCCAGTGTATATAATTCTATCGAAAGAGCCATCAGGGTTGAAGATTCTTATTTTACCATTTTCCGAACAAGAACCATCTTCAGAATAATCTGCAACGTAAAAAAAACCTTCGTTATCAATTACGAAATCCAGCGGACTACTAAGTCCGGTTATGAAATTAGATGTAACGATTGTACCATCGGAATTTCTTTTCTGAATTCCATTTCCGAAGGTTAGAATGTAAAGAAAGTTATCGGGTGACAAATCAATACTAATAGGAATTTCATCCGTATCCAAACTAGTTAAAGTCTGATTAACAAGATCAACTTTATTGAGCCAATCATGAGAAGGAACAGCCTCAGTTGGATCCTGCCCATAGCTATTGACACTAAAAAATAAAATTAAGAATAAGCTAATGCAGACTTTTCTTAGAAAAGAACTCCTGTAGGTAGGTATATCTGCTGCATTTATCAATCTAGGGCATTTTATGGAATGCCGTAAAGATACATATTGTAAGAAAACCGCTCTTATTTTCATGTTAAGAATGCGGCGGTAAGTAAAATTTCGTAGTTAGAGAAATTTTCGATAGCTCGAAAAAGCCTATCACGAGAAATGATACCGCATCATAACGAATGTTATGATGCAGCACCTCCCGGAAACTGAATTTATTTTATTATGCTTCGGTCTCTTCTTTGTTTTTAATAACAAGTCTAAAACCTTCACCGTGGATATTCAGAATTTCCACATTTTCATCTTTCTTTAGATACTTTCTTAATTTGGCGATATAAACATCCATACTTCTGGAAGTAAAGTAGTTATCGTCTCTCCATATCTTAGTCAAGGCTAGCTCTCTAGGCATCAGGTCATTCTCATGCAGAGCAAGTAGTCTCAATAATTCGTTTTCTTTTGGAGAAAGCTTCTGAGGCTCTTCATCTCTAAAAGTTAAGAATCTAAGTTTTGAATTCAGGTGGAAACCACCAATTTCGAATTCAAATTGCTTGGAATCTGCAACGCTATCGGTAGCCTTACGCTGCATGATCGCCTTGATCTTCATTAAAAGTACTTCAGAATCAAAAGGTTTGTTCAGGTAATCATCTGCTCCAACCTTATAACCTTTCAATACATCTTCTTTCATGGCTTTAGCCGTTAAAAAGATGATCGGCACTTCTTCGTTCTTCTCACGAATCTCCTTAGCAAGAGTAAAACCATCTTTATAAGGCATCATCACATCAAGAATACAAAGGTCGAAATCATCTTTTTTGAATTTTTCGAATCCTTCCATACCATTTTTGGCGTGAGTTACCTCGTAATCGTTCATCGCAAGGTAATCTTTAAGGACAGTTCCAAAATTTGGATCATCCTCTACTAATAGAATTTTTTTGTTTTCAGTTTCCATATTTTAAGATATTAGTGGTAATTTAATGATGAAGGTACTACCCTTCCCTTTTTCGCTGGTTACGGTGATCTGTCCATGATGGTCATCCACGATCTGTCTGGCATAAGCCAATCCAAGTCCGTGACCTTTTACATTATGGATATCCCCGGTATGTTCACGATAAAATTTTTCAAATATTTTCTTTTGAACCAGTTTCGTCATCCCAACTCCCTGGTCTCTTATTTCACAATAAATATAATTCTTAACGTTCGTTGTATAAATATCGATCTTCGGCGCTTCTTCTGAATATTTGATCGCGTTATCAAGGATATTCACAACAACATTCGTAAAATGATCCTGGTTTGCAAGAACCGAAGAGCGTAAAGCTCCAAAATGAGTCTGCACATAACCGCCACGGTCTTCTATAATTAATTCTACATGCGTGATGGCATCAAGAATAATATCGTGCAACTGGTGTCTTTCCTTTTTAAGATCCAGCTCGTTTTTCTCCAGTTTTGAAATCCTTAGTACGTTTTCAACCTGGGCGTGCATTCTCTTATTCTCATCCCTGATCATCTGCAGGTATCTATTCACCTTGGAACGATCTTCGATCACTTTAGGATTCTTGATCGCGTCCAGGGCCAGATTTATCGTCGCAATAGGAGTCTTGAACTCATGCGTCATATTATTAATAAAGTCAGTTTTAATCTGCGAGATCTGTCTCTGTTTAATTAGCTGAGATAATGCACTGGAATAAGCGATTACAATGATCAGTGTGAAAATGATTGACAAACAAGCCATTAATATTACTGAAGAAAGAACTGCTTCTTTTCGGTTCGTAAGGTTTACCAGTAACTGATAGCCGCTTCTTCCTGCAGAATCTACAAAAAGTGGTACAGCATAGGTAGCTGGATGATCCAGACTAAAATTTTCTGAATGTACCGTAGTAGCTATGGAATTATTAAAGATCCCAAATTCGAATGCGGTCTTTAAGTTTCTCTCTGCAAGCTGCTCTTCCAGTAATTCCCTGATCTTATCTTCTGAAACCCTGTTATGAATAGGAATCCTTACAACCAGTTCTGAAATCGCAGATCTAAGAATATCCTTCTCTACCTCTTCCATCCTGGATAGTCTCTCTATATGCTCAATTCGCTGTCTTGCACTTAAATTCCCGCCTTCAAGATTATTCTCCTGAACAATATCTGTCACTTTCTTGTTGATCATTTTAGTGAACTTGATACTGTCTTCGGCAAACTGCAAAAAGCCTGAGGAAACCTTATAATCTTCTTCTAAAATCGTTTCAGAATTAAAATAGGTTTCGTTCCTGTTTTCGTCCTTGTTCGAGTAGAAATATTCAGTAAGTGTGCGATCACTTAACGTGCTATTGATACTATCCGGATTCTTAAACTGAAAGTAATAACGTTCAAATTCTGAATTCTGAATTTCTTCGGAAACCTTTATCAGTGCCTGTTTCGCGTTATAGGAGAATTGCTCTTCCCTGTCATCGATCGTACTCTTTATCCAATATCCCTGAACGAATATGATGCCTATTAAAGACAAGCTCATCAGCGCTACGAGAAGGACAAAAAGCTTCTTATTCATGCGGTCAAAAGTAATATTTTAACATTTAGAGCTTAAGCTGTTTAACCAAATGTTAACAGAACTTCCGTCAATTTTCGCGTGCTTTTAAGATTTGGATATGGATATCGCTAACCTCTTGTTTGGTTTGCTGCAAATCCTTGTTTTCTATAAGAAAATCGGCAAGTTTCGCTTTCTTTTCATCTGGCCACTGGTGTCCCATTCTGGCTTCAATTTCCTCTACCGTACTATCATCTCTTTTTTGAAGTCTTCCAATTTTTAACTCATGTGGAGCAGTCACCAGAATGCTGAGATCGCATTTCTTATATCCTCCAGCTTCAAATAGAATAGCTGCTTCGTATATGATATATTCTGAAGTTTGCTTTGAGACCCAATCCTGAAAGTCGCTAGCAACTGCCGGATGTATAATAGCATTCAATTTTTCAAGCAGGTCCTTATCTTTAAATACCTTATTTGCGATATACTTTCTATCGGGTACTTGCTCATTGTATGCAGCTACACCTAATAATTTGCTAACCTTTTCTCTGATATCTGAATTTTCTTCCAGCAATCTTTTCCCTGCATCATCTGCGATATAGACCGGAATACCCAGATCTTTAAAAAAGCCCGCCACTGTAGTTTTTCCACTTCCAATTCCTCCGGTAAGACCTACTATTTTCATCGTTTGATCACAAATTGAATTCTACGTTCGTTTAGCCGAATATTATTAACGAATTTCGGTTTGCTTTTGATCTGTGCGATCATATAATCGTCACCTTCCTTCACACTCTTATAATCGCATACTACGGAAAAGTCGGAAGCCCCAACATTTTCAAAATCTTCAAGGTTTACCTGGTAATACACTACAACCGACTTCGGGAAATAAGCCAGGTTGAGATTATCTGGAACGTTAATGACCTCTACCGGGATTTCAGCTTTTCCTTCAGTAAATTTTTCAACTTCCTGGGTATACCGTACGCTATTTTCGTAGAAACTTAATTCACCATAACCCGTAGTGTCCAGTTTAACACTCCCGTCAAGATCTGAATTTACATTTTCCAGTTTTTTACTTAAAGTTGGTATGGAACTCAATTTGGCGATCACTTCCTCGGGTCCACTAACTTTTACTGAATCGGGGACTAGTTGAAGAGGCGCGTCTGCCGAATAACCTACGGCATAGCTCACCTCAACATTCGAGATGATCTTTAGCATTTTTTCTTTCTTAAATTGAAACGGGATTACGATCTCGTCCTGGATGATCCTTGAATCTTCCAGGGTCACCTTCAGTTGCTGTTCAATCACCGTGATATGATTTTCAATAGAATAGATCAGGTTCTTATCACTTTCAATTGCTTCGGAAAGATCTATATCAAGCTTCGGATTAAAGATTTTATAGTAATAGATACTGAAGCCATTATCTTGAAGCTGAAGATCCACATGGTCAGGTCGCTCTTCAGAAATACTTTTATCCAGGGGAACATTAAGATAATTCACAGGTACTTCGATCACCTGAGTATACGTTTTAGAAAACTGGACCAGTACCCACACGATCGCAGAAAAGATTAGGAAAAAACCGAATGTTTTTATGCTTGATTTCTTAAATCTTCTTCTATTCCTGGTTGCCATGCTTTTTGAAAAATAATTGAGGAAATGCCACTTCCGGTTTTTGCTTCTGAATATTTATACGATAATTGGACACTATAAAACCATAACCATAACCTGAAAACTGTATGATCACCGCTTTTACAGCCAATAATCCAATATATAGACTTTTATTTCGTATCGCTGCATCCACAGCAATAATTAGTAAATAAATAAGATAACAGCTTATAAAAAAACTAAATCCTGCAAATAAAAAGATGATGGAGAGTATGAGTCCGATCATGAATAACGAAGGAAACCAATAGGTGATCTTTGCAGATCCAGGATGCCATTTATTCAAAATTGGCCGAACCATCCCGAACTTCTTAACCTGTACAAAGAACTTTTTCCAGTCTATTCGTCGCTTATGGAACACCCGGGCCTTTGGAATCAAACAACTTTTAATTCCCGATTTCTTTAACCTTAAACTCAAATCCGGGTCTTCCCCGGGATGGATCCTGCCAAATCCACCACTGAGTTCAAATGCTTTTTTACTCAAGCCCATATTAAAACTGCGGGGCTGGAATTCATCCACTGCTTTCTTACCTCCACGTATACCACCAGTGGTAAACAAGGATGTCATACTGTAATCTATCGCCTTCTGGGTGTTCGAAAAAGATTCATGGGCTGCATCTGGCCCTCCAAAACAATCGTGAAAATTGCCAGTTAAAAATCCATGAACCTCCTCGAGGTAATCTTCAGGCATCAGCACGTCTGAATCCAGAATTAAGAAATAGGAAGCCTGGGCTTTTCTCATCCCGTAGTTCCTGCTATCGCCTGGCCCTGAGTTTTCTTTAAAGTAATAACTTATAAATAATCGATCCTGGAACTCAGCAACAACAGCTTCAGAAGAATTTGTAGAGCCATCTTCAACAATCACTACTTCAAATGGAACCGGGGCGCGCATCTTTAGCATGCTCTGCAATAACTCCCTGATCTCATCAGGTCTGTTATATACAGGGATCACAAATGAATATTCTGGTTGCATGTTGATTATTTAAAATAGAACTGCCGGAAGCCGAACATAGTGTTCAGGTTCCGGCAGTTTATATTTAGAGTTTAATTATTCTGAATCCTTAACAAAAGTCTCCATTACTTCCTGGCTAACTCCCGTGTTCGAGAATCCACCATCGTGAAATAGATTTTGAAGAGTTACCTTTCTGGTTAGATCTGAGAATAAAGTCAGGGTGTAATCTGCACATTCTAAAGCCGTAGCATTTCCAAGCGGAGACATTTTTTCTGCAAATGCAATAAAACCATCGAAGCCTTTAACTCCAGTTCCTGCGGTAGTTGGCGTTGGAGATTGAGAAATAGTATTCACTCTTACTTTTTTATCCTTTCCGAAGAAGTAACCAAAACTACGCGCAATAGACTCCAGATATGCTTTGTTATCAGCCATGTCATTATAGTCCGGGAATACACGTTGTGCCGCCATATAACTTAGCGCTACAATGCTTCCCCATTCGTTCATTGCATCTTTCTTATACAATACCTGCATGGTTTTATGGAAAGAAACAGCTGAAACATCCCAACCTTTGGTCGTGAAATCATAGTTCATATCTGTATAATGTTTTCCTTTACGAACATTCACAGACATCCCGATAGAATGAAGAACGAAATCGATCTTCCCTCCAAGGATCTCCATAGACTTCTCTACAAGGTTTTCAAGATCTTCTACTTTAGTAGCATCTGCAGGAATGATCTCAGAACCTGTTTTTTCAGCCAGTTGATTGATACTTCCCATTCTCATTGCGATTGGAGCATTTGTCAGCACGAAAGTCCCACCTTCTTCGTGAACTCTTTCCGCTGTTTTCCAGGCAATTGAATTTTCGTCCAATGCACCAAATATGATTCCTCTTTTACCTTTTAGCAGGTTATATGACATGTGATTTAATTTTTGTGGTTGTTAAGCCTGTAAATATAGCAAAGTTGAAATAAATCCTCCGCCTTTTAGGCTTCAGATGATATGGTATTAATTCAGCAGGGCTTTTGCATGGGCACGTGCAGAATCACTTCCACTAGTACCTCCAAGCATCATCGCCAGTTCATCGATTCTCTGGTCCTGTTCCAGCTTTACGATCTTGGTTTGAGTTGCAACCTCGCTGTCTTCTTTAAAGATCTTAAAATGTGAACTTCCCTTTCCGGCTATTTGTGGTAAGTGAGTGATCGCGATCACCTGCATATTAGCGCCCATTCTGGCTAGAATCTCTCCCATTTTATGGGCAATATCTCCAGAAACACCAGTATCAATTTCATCAAAAATGATCGTTGGCAGTTTACTTTGTGCTGCAAGTATGCTTTTTACTGCGAGCATAATTCTGGAAAGTTCTCCACCCGACGCTGCTTTCTTGATCTCTTTAAAACTTCCGCCTTTATTAGCCGCCAGGAACCATTCGAGCTTATCGCTCCCGTTACTTAAAAACTCTTTTGTGCTACTAAGCTCAATATTAAGTCTCGCATTCGGCATTCCCAGATCTTTCAGTATGATTTCCGTCTGTTCTATAAAGGCCGGGATGATTTTTAAACGATTCTTATGAAGTTTCTCGGCAGTAGCAGATATTACGATAAATTGTTTTTTGATCGCTTTCTCAGCTTCTTCCAAAGCAGCTTCCGCATTTTCTGTTACCGAAACCTTCTCCTGAAGATCTTCCGCAATTTGTAATAGTTCTTCTACACTTTCAGCGTTATGCTTTTTTTGTAAATTATAGATCACCTGCAGCTGCTGATTCACTTTTTCCAGCTCTTCCGGATTTGCTTCCACAGCTTCCAGTGCATCTGTCATTTCAGCTTCCAAATCGTCGAGTTCAATGATCGCACTCTGTAATCTTTCATGAAAATTATCATAAATTCCGGAGAATTTAGCTATTCTCGAAATATGGGACCGAGCCGACTTCAATGTCTCCATGCTTCCTATTTCTTCTTGTTGTATTGAGCTTAATGCCGCACTTAGATTTTCAGTAAGCTCCTCTACATTGTTCAAAGATTCATAGCGTTCTTCGAGATCTTCCAGCATTCCTGATTTCAACCTTGCTTCCTGCAGTTCATTCAGAAGAAAAAGATTGTAATCATATTCCTTTGATGCCTGCGCCTGTTCTTCTTTTAACTCTTCAAATCTCTTCTGAAATTTTCGGTACTCCCTCAATTCTGATTTATACTGAAGTATACTTCCTTCATTTTTTGCGATGGTATCAATAACATTGAATTGATAATCTGAATTTCCCAGACTAAGGGTCTCATGCTGACTATGAATATCGATAAGGGAAGTTCCCAGCTTTTGCAAAGAAGTGATCTTCACCGGTGTATCATTGATAAATGCACGGGATTTCCCGGAAGGTAAAATTTCACGCCGAATGATACTGGTCTGCTCATAATCCAGATCTTCTTTTTCAAAGAATTGCTGTAAAGCATAATCTTTAATGCTAAAATGACCTTCGATAACGCATTTCTTTTCAGTATTTCTAATACTACTGAAGTCTGCGCGATCTCCCAGCAACAAACCCAATGCACCCAGCATGATAGATTTCCCGGCACCGGTTTCCCCGGTAATAATCGTAAAACCAGATTGAAGATCCATCGTAATATCTTCAATAAGCGCGTAATTCTTTATGGAAAGAGATGTAAGCAATTCAGTTAAAATTTGTGCTAAATATACGAGAGAAAATACTCGTAATCAACCAAAATTCTTACTGAATATTTCGCCAGCTACGGGCATACCTGGCTGCGATATTATTCAGTGTCTGGATAAGTTCATCCTTAGCAGGGTAAGCAGGCCCTCCGGTATAGACAGAAGCAATTTCATCTGCCTTAGAGTCAAAGAAAGCTCGAAGCAGCAGGGAGTTATTTCTGCGATTGTTCATCACTTCCAGCTTATTCAAAGATTCGGCAATTGCAGTTTTACCAGCCATTACATCAGCGTGCATGACATCTAGACCCAACCTGTGATAGTCGTAAAGTGCTTCACGATATTCCGCATAAGTGTTCGCCAGTAGATCTGCATTCAGCCGGAAACGCGAACGTTGACCGTCTGAACCTCTCCAACCCTGCGAGTTTCCCTGCTGGGCAGTTGTAACGATTCTGTTGGCTTCCTCAAAAAAAGCCGTGCCGCCTTCCGGAGCAAAGGTATCTGCATCAAGTCCAAGAATAGTATATACGTAAAAGGAAATAACAGATACGAGATTATTCGTATAAGTATTCTGACTATAATTTAAAGGTTGATACTCCCGGTAACTAAAACTTAATTGTTCGTCGTTAAAATTAAAAACAGGAGTGATCATACTGGTTCCATAAACCGGTCTGGAAGATTGGACCTGGATTGTTCCATTAAAGCTTTCTCCTTCAAAACTATTGATCGTAATGAACATACTACAGCTAATACGTTCATGATCCTGCAAACGCCTGTCTGTCCAGGTGGTCTGGTTGATAAACTCATTCAGCGATCTTTCCAGCGTCTTAAATACAGAAAGATTTGCCTGCCCCGTTTGTTCTGCGTTAACCACTACCTCGCAACTTAATTGCTGTGCAATTCCTGAATAGGAAAATATAGTGAACAGTACTAGAAAGGTAATTCTAAGCATGAAACATTTTGATTACTTCTGTAATGATATCCTGGGCAACTTCCGTTTTACTTTTAAGGTCAAATTCCAGTTTTCTATCTGGATAAATGATCTTAATCTTATTGGTATCTCCTTTAAAACCTGCACCGGTATCCTGAAGGGAATTTAAGACAATAAAATCTAGATTTTTCTTTTCCAGCTTTTTTCTTGCATTCTCTTCCTCATTGTTAGTTTCCAAAGCGAAACCTACCAACTTCTGATCCTTCTTAATAGCTCCCAGAGAAGCAAGAATATCTTCAGTTTTGGTTAATTCCAGGCTTAAAGCGGGATCGTTCTTTTTAATCTTTTGATCTGCGACCGTTTTAGGCCTGTAATCGGCTACAGCTGCCGCAGCAATAAAAACATCGGTGTTCTCAAACTCCGCATGAGCAGCATCGTACATATCCCGGGTGCTTACCACTCTTTTAAGTTCAATATTATCATGTGAGATATCAAGATGTGTAGGACCTGTAATTAATACAACTTCAGCACCAGCTTCTGCCGCCTTTAATGCAATTGCGAAGCCCATCTTACCACTGGAGTGATTTCCAATAAATCGTACCGGGTCTATGGCTTCATAAGTTGGCCCGGCAGTAATTACAATTTTTTTGTTCCGAAGTGGAAGATCTTTAGAAAGGTGATCTTCGATAAAGCTAATGATCTCTTCAGGCTCTGCCATTCTCCCTTTTCCTGAAAGTCCGCTCGCTAGCTCACCGGTTCCTGAAGGAATCATGATATTGCCATATCCCTGGAGCGTTTCGAAACTTTTGGTTGTAGATGGGTGTTTATACATGTCAAGATCCATTGCCGGAGCAAAGAAAACTTCACATTTAGCTGAAAGATAAGTAGCAAGCAAAATGTTATCGCTATTCCCCGAAGCCATTTTAGATAGAGTGCTCGCTGTGGCTGGGGCTAAAAGCATGAAATCGGCCCAAAGGCCGAGTTCCACGTGATTGTTCCATTGTTCATTCTCATCCTCTTCACTAGTAAATGAAGAATAAACTTCATTCCTTGAAAGAGTTGAAAGTGTAAGAGGAGTGATAAATTCTTTTGCAGCCTGTGTCATTACAACCCTCACCTCTGCACCAGACTTCACAAATAGTCGTACCAGTGAAGCAGTTTTGTAGGCAGCAATACCTCCGGTAATGCCGAGTAAAACTTTTTTGCCTTGAAGTACAGACATATCAGTTAACCGATTCTATTCTTCGGTTTCCATAGTGTTTCTCCAGTAGATCTTGTCATCAAGCCACTCCTGGATCGCAAGTGATTGCGGTTTTGGAAGTTTTTCGTAGAATTTTGAAACCTCGATCTGCTCTTTGTTTTCAAAAATCTCGTCAAGAGAATCGTTATAAGTAGCGAATTCATCAAGCTTCTCTAAAAGCTCTTTTTTGATTTCACCATTAATCTGTCCAGCTCTCTTCGCTACGATAGATATCGCCTCGTAAATGTTTCCGGTAGGTGCATCTACTTCATTCTTGTTGATAGTAGTTGTGTTAACCGGGGCATCAATTTTTTTAAAATCCATCATTCCTTTATTAAAAATTCTCTAACCTTTTATCAATTTCCATCATGGAAGCCTCAGAGTCCTGAGTAAACTCTCCTTCTGGATAATATTTATTATAGGAATTATAAAATTCCCTGGCATTTTCAAGTCTTTCTTGCATTAAAACTTCAAAGCTATTGATCGCTAGCTGGTATGCTGAATCGTATCGATAGTAATAAGCAGCTTCTCTAAACGGCGATCCCGGATATTCTGCAATGAAGTTATTGAAAGAAGCGATTGCCGCTTTATAATATCTGGTTTTGTGATATTGCTTTGCGATCTCGTAAGCTTTCTTTTCCAGCTTCACTCGCAACTCTGTCGCATAATCATTTGCTGAATCTACAAATTCTCCTTCCGGATACTTATTTAGATAAACCTGAAGTTCTTCGATCGCTTTTCTGGTATCGGTTTGATCCAGGTTAAAGCGCGGAGAACGATTGTAATAGCTAACCGCCGTTTTATATTCGGCTTCTTCTACCTTCTGGCTATTTGGATACAACTGAACAAAACGTTCAAAATTGAAAGGCGCATTATAATAATCACCTAACTGGTAATACGTATCTCCAAGAATATAAACAAGGCGTTCCCCCTGAGGTTTTCCTCGATACTCAGGCTCGATCTGTTCCAATAATCGTAAAGCCTTACGTAGCTTTCCATTATCATCTTCTTCTTTACCTTCGGTATATAATTCCTCTGCAGCCGTATATTTAGGTGCAGTTTCCTCATTTTTAAGCAATGACTGATATTCACTACAGGATATAGTGACCATCAACAGGCCTAGAGCGAGAATTCCTTTTTTCATGATACGTAAAAACATCTGGCAAAAATACATTTTTTGTTAGTATAAAAAAAACTTTCCTAATCTACTCAAATAACCCTGTTTACGGGTATTTATTGTATCAGGAAAGTCTTTTAAATTTTATTTTTACTGCAAAAAGAACTAGAAACTTTCAACGAAGGCTGAAATTCTAGCATAAAGACCATCGGTCGCTTCGACTAAAGGTAGTCGCAGATTATTCTTAATTAGAGATCTTTTGTGTAGCATAGCTTTAATTCCAGCTGGATTCCCTTCAGCAAAGATCATGTCTATAGAAGGTGCAATGCGATAATGTAATTTATAAGCTTCTCTAACTTCCCCTTTTAACCCCAGACGTACCATTTCTGAAAATTCTTTAGGCAAGCCCTGACCAATAACCGAAATCACACCTTTCCCGCCTGCCAGTGTCATTGGCAAAGTAATCATATCATCTCCTGAAATCACAAGAAAATCTTCGGGAACAAGCGAGATCAATTTCATAGCCTGCACTATATCTCCGGCTGCTTCTTTTACCCCAATCACATTTTTAAAATCTCTGGCGATCCTGTTGATGGTTTCCGGCAGGATGTTACTCGCAGTTCTACCCGGTACATTATATAAAATTAACGGTAGTGGTGAAGCTTCAGCTACTGCCTTAAAGTGACGGTAAATCCCTTCCTGTGTTGGTTTGTTGTAAAATGGAGAAACTGATAGTATTGCATCAAAACCTTCCAGATCTTCTGATATAAGTTCTTCAACCAGCCCAGCCGTATCATTACCTCCCATTCCAAGCACTAAAGGTAGTTTCCCCTGGTTTGCCTCTTTGACCACAGTTTTTACAAGCTCCTTCTCTTTTTTACTAAGGGTTGCACTTTCTGCAGTAGTTCCTAAAACCACCAGGTATTCAATCCCGTTATCTATCTGATCTTTCACTAATGCTGAAAGGGCGTTCGTGTCTACACTAAGATCATCATTAAATGGAGTAACCAGCGCTACTCCGGTACCAATAAAAGCTTCCATTACTTTTTATGTTTTAATATTTTATAATATCTGATCAATTCTGCTTCCAGAAGAGAAGGATCATTTTCAAAAATTTCTATATCCAGGATCGAAAATGGATCCGGAGATTTACCCATCAAAAATGCTGCCCCAGATCTTAAAGCCACAAAATTTGAAAGCAAAGTTTCTTCTCCGCTTATAACGATTGCTGATCCAAATTCATTTTCCAGCAGCGCTGAGAGATCCTTGTTTTTGAACTCGCCATCAAGACTTAAGTCTTTTAAACTAATCTGCAACAGATCTTTATCATCAATATCACGAACATTTCCGCAGATCACAACATCAAAAGCATTTTCGTGCAGGCCTAAACTTTTCCAGAGATTCTGAAGACTCCCATAATTTTCGAAATTATCTTCAGAAACAACCAGTAATACCCGGTTTGAAATATTAGCGCCGAATTGTCTCTTCTGCTTCAGTTTCTCAATAGCTTTTTTTAGCTGAACCGATTTAATTTTATTTGTGATCATTAAATGATTTCGGAGGGCAAATGTAAATAATTTCTATATGCAAACTATGTCTTGAGGTGGCTACCGAAGAGAAGATTCTACAGATTAAACAGCTTTCTATAATTTGTAAAATTTTAGACCAAGCCAAGTCAGCTACATAAGCTATTTTAATTCCCAGACAAAAAGAAAGCAGAGAATCATAATTGATAGGTTCGCATGCTTTAAAAGAAGACTTAACTTTAAAAATCAATTTTGTAACCAGGATGTTGGAAACCGAATAGGATTGCCAGAAGCCAGAACTTTATAAAGTTTCAACTTATCAATGAGCTGAATACAGGACTGACCGGCTATTCTTATTATATTTGAAAAGTAATGCAAAATTAAATGAAACACCTTACCACGATTATATTTGCTTCAGTTCTTATGCTCAGCTCCTGTAAAACTGAGTTTAAACATTTAGAGCAGATAGATGGAAAAAGAATCGCTGTCGACAATAGTATCGAAGAAGATTCAGAGATCGCTGAATTTATCGCTCCATACAAGCAACACCTCAACGAAACTCTTGATTCACCGCTTAGCTACAATCCTTCATTTCTCTCCAAAAGCGACGGAGACCTGAATACGGCTATTGGCAACCTGATGGCAGATGCGCTGATGGAACAGGTGAATCCGTTGTTCAGAAAAAACACCGGAAACAGTATAGATATGGTCTTACTAAATCATGGTGGGATACGTGCAGAAATCCCTGTGGGTAATGTTAGCACCAGGACTGCTTACCAGATAATGCCGTTCGAAAATGAAGTAATCATTGCTGAGCTGAAAGGTGAAAAGATGCTGGAAATGATGGATTACCTCAGCAAAGCCAAAACTGCACATCCCGTAAGCGGTATAAAGATCATTGCTGATGGCAGTTATATGATCAAGAATGCGACGATCAATGAACAGCAGATCTCGAAGGATAGCACCTACTTTGTTGCGACTTCAGATTACCTTGTGGGTGGTGGTGATAACATGAAATTTTTCGCTAATCCTGTAAGTATTCATTCCAGTGATTACAAGATTCGAAATGTGATGATAGACTACTTTAGTAAAACCGATACGATTAGAAGTGTGATCGATGACAGATATATAAGACAGTAACATGAAGAGAAGAGATTTTATTCAGAATACGGCAGCCGCTACAGCTTTAGTGAGTCTGGGCGGACTTTCAGCATTGTCATTTAAACCTGAAAGACAACAAATCACGATCCTGCACACCAACGATGTACATAGCCATATCGAGGCATTTGGTCCAGATGCCGGTAGAAATGCAAATCTTGGAGGCGTAGCCAGAAGAGCTACCCTGGTGGAGAAAATACGTAGAGAAAATCCCAATACCCTGTTACTGGATGCCGGAGATATTTTCCAGGGCACGCCCTACTTCAATTTTTATGGTGGTGAACTGGAATTCAAATTAATGAGTATGCTAAAATATGATGCTGCAACTCTTGGAAACCATGATTTTGATAATGGTATCGATGGACTATATGCCCAGCTACCACATGCAGAGTTTCCCTTTGTAATATCAAATTACGACTTCAGCAATACTGTCATGGATGGAAAAACTGATAAGTTCCGTACGTTCGTGAAAGATGGTATCAAGATCGGCGTTTTTGGAGTTGGTATCGAATTACAGGGATTGGTAAGCAATAAACTATACAAGGAAACTGAATATTTGAATCCAATCGAGATCGCTACTGATATGAGCCGCATTCTCAAAGAGGAAGAAAATTGTGACCTGGTTATTTGTTTATCACATCTTGGATATAAATATTCATCTCAAAAGATCGGGGATATTAAACTGGCGAGAGCTACAGAAAACATTGACCTAATCATCGGAGGCCATACCCATACTTTTCTTGATAAACCAACTGTGGAAACCAATAAGGCAGGAAACCCAGTCCTAGTGAACCAGGTTGGCTGTTATGGCGTGTATCTGGGCAGAGTTGATTTCTTCTTTCAAAATGGAAAAAAATCTTCCGCAGACGGTGTAAAGCTTGCCATATAATTATTTTATCGGGAAGTCGAAATATTGATGAGGAAAGGGTTCGGCATTCAAGGTATAATGCCACCATTCTTCAGAATAACTTCGGAAGCCATTTTTAAGCATAACTGTTCTTAAAAGCTCCCTGTTTACCTTTTGTTCTGAAGTGACCGAAGTTGAACGATGATGAGATATTTCTCCGAAAAAATCATAGGCTCCACCCATATCCAATTCCTTACAGGTGTTTACGTTCACCAAAGTAAGATCTACAGTTCCACCCCTGGAATGTCCAGATTTTGAAGCGATATAACCGAGTTCAAACAACCTGCTTTTTTGAACATCGGGATAAAATTCGTTTTTCGCCAGGGTATCTTCGGGTTTTCGAGCCCAGGCTACGAATTCATTAACAGCAGTCTGAGGTCGGTAAGCATCGAAGAGCTTTACCATCAAATCCTTCTGAATAAGATCTTGCTGTACTTTTTTTAAGGCTTCCGCAGCTTTCTTGGTCAGAATGATCTGCGCCGACTCATATCCGGGAACTGGTCTGCCTGTAAAATTATGCTCACCTGCATAACGTACTTCTTCGATCGCAAATGGTAGCACGTCTCTCAGATATACAAAATCTTCAGGGATAGTCTGTGCCATGGAAAAGAAACCAGTTTTCAGAAAAATTAGAAAAAATAAAAACTTTTTCACAGCAATCTATTTATCCAGCATAGCCAGGAATTCATCTTCACTCAACATCTGAGTACCCAGCTTTTCTGCCTTGGCAAGCTTACTCGGCCCCATATTTTCACCGGCCACCAAATAGTTAGTTTTGGAAGAGATCGAACTGGAAACTTTTCCGCCGTTATCCTCAATAAGCTTTTTTAGATCATTTCTGGAAACCTTGTTGAAAACTCCGGAAATCACGAACGTGTTCCCTTCCAGGATACTGGTTTGATTCGCCAGTTTCTCTGCGGAAATTTCCATTTGTATCCCATATTCCCGAAGACGCTCCACATTCTTCCTGTTTTCAGCATTACTGAAGAAATCACCAACGCTCCAGGCAATACGTTCTCCAATTTCATCAATATTCTCCAGCTCTTCTTTGCTGGCCGCCATCAATGCTTCGACCGATTTGAAGTGTTTAGCCAGTTTCTTAGCTACCGTTTCACCTACATATCTAATTCCTAATCCAAATAAAACTCTTTCAAATGGGATCTCTCTGGATCTTTCTATACCGGTAATAAGATTCTCTGCCGACTTTTCCGCCATTCTTTCCAGGGGAAGAACGTCCTCTTTAGTGAGCGTATAAAGATCTGCGTAATTATTAATAAGGCCTGCGGTGACCAGCAAAGCAACGGTTTCTCCTCCAAGACCCTCAATATCCATCGCCTTTCGTGATATATAATGCTGAATTCTACCTATGATTTGCGGAGGACATCCATTGGTATTTGGACAATAATGTTGTGCTTCTCCTTCATTCCTGATAAGCTCTGTATCACACTCCGGGCAACGAGAAGCATATTCTGTAGGACTGGAATCCGGATCGCGCTGAGTAAAATCAACACCTACGATCTTCGGAATAATTTCTCCGCCTTTTTCAACATAAACTGTATCTCCTTCCCTGATGTCCAGCTTTTCAATTTGATCTGCGTTATGCAAGGAAGCACGACGTACTACCGTCCCGGCGAGTTGCACAGGTTGCAGGTTTGCCACAGGTGTGATCGCGCCGGTTCTTCCAACCTGGTAAGTTATTCTATCCAGCGTGGTAGACTCCTGTTCTGCCTTGAATTTGTAAGCAATTGCCCAACGCGGGGATTTAGCAGTATGGCCAAGCTCATCCTGTTGATGGAGATCATTTACTTTAATCACAACGCCATCTGTTTCATAAGGCAAATCGTGACGATGCTTATCCCAGTAATTTATATAATCAAATACTTCCTCAATAGAATGTTTCAATTCCGATTCTGCAGGAGCTTTAAAACCCCATTTCCTGGCCATTTCAAGACCTTCGTATTGTGTTTTGATATTCAGGTTATTTCCAACGATACTGTAAAGCAAACATTCGAGCGGGCGACGAGCCACCTCGGCACTATCCTGAAGCTTTAAACTTCCGGAAGCTGTATTTCTAGGATTTGCGTAGGGTTCTTCCCCGGCTTCCACTCTCTCTGCATTCATTTTTGCAAAACCTTCATAAGGCAAAACGATCTCTCCTCGAATATCAAATCGTTTCGGGAAATCGCCCTTCAGTTTTAATGGAACGGAGCGAATCGTTCGAACGTTACTGGTAACCTCATCACCCTGAAATCCATCACCACGTGTTACCGCACGGGATAATTTACCATTTTCATAAGTAAGACTTATAGAGGCACCGTCATATTTTAACTCGCATACATAAGAAATATCGCCATCCACGCTTTTACGAATCCGTTTCTCCCAATCTTCCAGCTCTTCTTTAGAATAGGAATTTGAAAGCGAATACATACGTTGATCATGCACGATGGTTTCAAAGTTTTTAGTGACCGTACCACCCACCCGCTGAGTAGGTGAATTTTCATCGAACAAATCTGGGTTTTGATCTTCCAGCTGCTGCAATTCCTTCAGCTTCATATCAAAATCATAGTCACTTATCTGAGGCTTGTCCAACACATAGTAATTGTAATTATGCTGTTGTAATTCTTCTCTTAAAGCCTTTATCCTTTTTTCCGCGTCCATATTTTCTTTTTCTTATTCGGAAATACTTACTATATCATTCTCGAACTTCAGCTGAAAGTTCTTGTTTTTATGCTCGAAATCCAGTTGAAAATCTGAAGGATCTGCATTAACATTTGTGGGAAACCATTCCTTGTTATGCTTGTTTACGACAATAAATAAGCCTGAATCTTCTCCAATTGCGCAAAAATGCTCGTAATCTCCATCATATTTATGCAAATCACTCTTTACGTTCAATTGTTCAAATACTTCTTTAATATTAGACGTTGCCAGGCCTATTTCTGCAATTCCTACGATATTTTCAGCGGTAAATACGCCGAGCTCAGGTTTGCAAAAATTTCTGCGGGAAATAAACTCCACAATGTTTCGGTCTTTATCGTAAAAGTAAACCGACTTCGCATTCCAGTTACTAAAGTCAATGATCTCCTCATCATTGTACTTTAGAACCGGAACTACAGTTTTCAACCAGTTAAGTGCCTCCTGTTCCTGCTCATCTGGTATATGAAAAGCGAAATGTGTTGGCACACTATTTTCCCTGAATTCGAATCGTAAAATTGAATATCCGCATTGTACTTCAAAACTATCTTCTTCATAGTTGATGATCTCCATTCCAAGATCATCTTTGTAAAATGAATATTGGCGTGCAACATCTGAAGTGTACAGACAAAGTTTATGGATCTTCATATCAGGTTTGGTTTTTATTCATCCATTTAGGAACTGGTCTGGCTTTATAATTATGCATCAGCTTCAGTAATTCTTCAATAGAATCAGCTACCAGCAAGATCTCCAGGTTCTCCTCTTTGAGTAGACCCTTGGCTGTCATATTTTTCAGCATACTAAGAAGGTCGTCATAGAATCCGTTAATATTCAGCAAGCCAATAGGTTTACGATGCAAACCAAGCTGAGACCAGGTAACGATCTCGAATAACTCTTCCAGTGTTCCAAAACCACCGGGCAAGGTGATAAAAGCGTCGCTAAGTTCGTTCATGGTTAATTTGCGCTCGTGCATGTCTTTAGTAGTAATTAACCTGTCAAGTTCTGTATGAACTACCTCTTTGGTCTTTAGAAACTCCGGAATAACCCCTGTTACAAATCCGCCATTTTCCATAACTCCTGCGGCAACCTGACCCATTAACCCCAATTTACTACCACCATAAATAAGCCGAATATCTCTTTTGGCGAGCACTTCGCCTACTATGCGGGCCATTTTAAATATTTCAGGATCTACTCCATCGCTACTCGCACAAAAGACCGCTACATTTTCAATAATATTATAATTCTCCTCCATTAGTTCTAATTGCTTTTAGCATTCGGTCATTCCCAAAAATATCCTTTTTTAACTCTGCTTCAAAACCGAATCCTTGCACCAGACTTAAAGTTTCTTTACCCAGATACTGGTTGATTTCAAAATATAAACTACCTCCAATTTTAAGATTTTTGACCGCCAATTCGCTAATTTTCCTGTAAAATAAGAGTGCATCTTCATCCTCTACATACAACGCAAGTGCAGGTTCGTGATCAAGCACATTGAAATGCATCTCCTTCTTCTCCAGGTTACGTACATAAGGCGGATTGGAAACAATGAGATCATATTCCTGTTCCAGATCTTCAGTTTGCAGAATATCCTTCAGTTGAAAATCTACGTGTACATTATTGATCTTAGCATTGAAAACAGCAATTTTTAAAGCTTCTTCTGAAACGTCCCAGGAATGTACTTCCGCAGTATTCAAATTTTTCGCCAGGCTTACAGGGATACAACCACTACCCGATCCAATATCCAGGATCCTGATGGATTTCTCTTCCGAAGAAAGGTCCTCAAGAACCCATGATACCAGCTCTTCAGTTTCAGGTCTGGGTATAAGTACATCTTTGCTAACTTTGAACCGGAGTCCGAAGAATTCTGTCTCTCCAAGAATATGCTGAATCGGCTCATATTTTTCTAACCTTTCCAATGCCTTCTGAAATTGTTCCTTTTGCTCTTCTGAAAGTTCATACCTGGGTTCAAGCGCCAGGTCCAGCCTTGTTTTCCCCAGGTAATGCTGCGTCATTAAAAAGTAAAATGATTGCACTTCAGTTTCAGGGTAAGAACCTGAAAGCTCCTCGAAAAATCGTTTTTTAAAATTTGATAACTGCATCAATTTTCCAGCCTTATAGATCTCTAAGCATGTAAACTGTACAGTTGTAATGACCGGTATCACCTACAGGCTTCTCCACAGTTTCAAATCCGCTTTTGTGGTAAAGTTTACGCGCGTTTTCCATGTAGGGAAGTGTTTCTATATAACATTTCTCAAAAGAATGCTGCCTGCCAAAATCCATACAGGTATTGATCATTTTCGTCCCAATTCCTCTACCTCGCGCTTCAGGCAGGAAATACATTTTCTGAAGTTCACAAATGGGTTCTTCAGTTCCTCTTAAAGCAGCAATGCCAGCTCCACCTATAACTTTATTGTTCTCTTCGACTATAAAATATGCTTTCCTGTCTCCATCATATTCCGCGGTCATATCCTCTAATGCTTTATCCTCATACGCAGTTCCAACTTTAGGAACTCCCATTTCTACTAACACACTTTGGATTAAATGCTTAACCTGCTGATTATCTTCGGCTTTGATTTCCCGAATTTTCCATGTATTCATTCTGCCTAATTAATTCTATTTTTGTGCTGTGAATATACACGAAAAATACATTAAACGCTGTATACAACTGGCCGAAAACGGCCTGGGAAGCACCTATCCCAATCCGCTGGTAGGCAGCGTGATCGTTCATAATAACCGGGTCATTGGTGAAGGTTGGCACCAGAAGGCGGGCGAAGCTCATGCCGAGGTAAATGCCATTAATTCGGTTCAGGATCAGGAGCTATTAAAAGATTCTACTATTTATGTGAGTCTGGAACCGTGTAGTCATTTTGGAAAAACACCACCCTGTAGTGATCTTATTATTGACCGGGGAATCCCAAAGGTTGTAATTGGCACTATGGACCCATTTGCAAAAGTTGCTGGCCGCGGAATTAAAAAATTATTGGAGGCAGGAAAAGAGGTTCAGGTTGGAATTCTTGAAGAGAAATGCAATGCGCTCAATAAGCGATTTTTTACTTTTCACAAAAAACAAAGACCTTACATTATTCTAAAATGGGCCCAAACCCGAGACCTGTTTCTTGCTCCAGAAACTAAAGAAACCAACCGACCGGTCTGGATTTCGAACAGGTATAGCAAACAACTGGTTCATAAGTGGCGTAGTGAAGAAAGCGGAATCCTGGTAGGCACAGGTACGGCGAAGGCAGATAATCCTCGTTTAGATGTTAGAAACTGGTCAGGAACTCCGCCTGTTCGACTGGTTATTGACAGGGAATTAAAACTTTCCAAAGATCTGGCACTTTTCGATCTGTCAATAAAAACGATCGTTCTAAACGAAAAAATAACCGAGAATAAGCACGAAAACCTTGTTTACCAGAAAATCGAATTTTCAGAGAATATCGGGAAGGAAATTTGCAGGATCTGTTACGAACAGGAAATCCAATCGCTTATCGTAGAAGGTGGAGCAAATATCCTAAAACAATTTATTACGTCCAATCTTTGGGATGAAGCGCGAGTTTTTACAGGTGACAACTATTTTAGTGATGGTGTTAAAGCTCCGAAACTAGATGGAAAACCAGCTTCTACTCATCAAATCGAAACAGATCTTTTAGAAATCTTCAGAAATAGCGACAATGATTAAGACCCTAATATTTGATTTCGGGGATGTGTTTATCAATCTCGATAAAGCTGCAACTCAGCAAAACCTTAGAAAGATACAGATAGATGAATTGCCAGAACATATCCATAGCCGGAATCGTGATTATGAGCAGGGATTTGTAACTTCAGATGAAATATCAAATATCTATAGAACTGAATTTCCACAATTACAACATTCAGATTTTCTAGATTCCTGGAATTCAATTTTACTGGACTTCCCGAAATACCGACTTCAGTTTCTTCAGAAATTAGCAGAAAAAAAGAAGTTCCAACTCATTTTACTGAGCAACACGAATGACAATCATATTGAAAATATAAAGTCAAGGATCCCATTTTACGAGGACTTTAAAAGCTGTTTTGATGCATTTTATCTGTCACACGAAATAGGAATGCGCAAGCCCAATCCCGACATATTCGAGTTTGTACTCGAGCAACATAAGCTCATTGCAGAGGAATGCCTTTTTATAGATGATACTGCTGAGAATACTCAGGCTGCGGCCGCATTGGGAATGCACGTATGGAACCTTGAACCAACCCGGGAGGATGTAATCGATCTATTCACCACTAAAAAAGAGTTATTTTGATCTATCTGCTTCTAAGCGTTCTTTCATCCACGATTATTTTTATTGTATTCAGACTTTACAAAAAGTACGAAGTAAATACTTTGCAGGCGATCGTGATCAATTATTTTATTGCCTGTACTGTAGGTTTTTTTGGATTTATTGAAGGCTCAGATTTTACTGCTGTTCCTTCTGAAAAATGGTTTCCCGGGGCCTTAATGCTAGGAGTGCTATTTATAACCGTTTTTAACCTCGCAGCGATTACCACCCAGAAAAGCGGACTATCTGTAGTAGCAGTAGCCACAAAAATGTCGGTTGCTATTCCTGTTTTCTGCGGAATATTCCTCTATAATGAAAGCACCGGAGTTCTGAAGATTGCTGGAATATTACTTGCATTAGTAGCAGTATATCTAACTTCTATAAAAACCAAAGATGGAATAAGTATAAAATGGCAAAATCTTATTTTTCCACTGCTGGTATTTCTTGGAAGCGGAATTATTGATACCAGTTTAAAATTTCTTGAAACCAGTTATGTTTCGAAAACCGATGTAGGTCTTTTTAGTTCGACCATCTTCGCAACAGCTGGAATCCTTGGGGTGCTGGTGATGATCTTCCAGGCGGTTCGGGGCGAATTAAAGCTTCAGTTTAAAAATTTACTAGGCGGCATAGCTTTAGGGGTGCCAAATTACTTCTCTATTTACTTCCTTGTTCTGGCTTTAAGGAGTGAAGGATACGAGAGCTCAACCATATTTACGATCAATCACGTGAGTATAGTCGCACTTTCAACGATCGTGGGAATCGTGCTTTTTAAAGAAAAACTTATTCGGAAAAACTGGATAGGCCTTATTCTAGCTATGATTAGTATAATTCTAGTAGCGAATTCAGCCATATGAAGGACACGTATCAAACTATTACTGAAGCATCCCCGGAAGTATTATTTAAGGATCGTAATTCCAAGTTCTACGGATACGCATTTCCAATTAAAACTGAAGAAGAAGCGGCTAAACATCTGGAAGAATTACGTGCTTCCCACCACAAGGCAAGACACTGGTGTTACGCCTGGCAAACAGGTAAGGCCGAAGAAGACCATCACTATCGTGCAAATGATGATGGAGAGCCTTCAAACTCGGCAGGAATGCCAATCTATGGACAGATACAAAGTTTTAACGTCACCAATATCCTGATTGTCGTAGTTCGATACTTCGGGGGAGTCAAGCTAGGTGTTGGCAGACTCATTAATGCCTATAAAACTGCAGCGCAAATGGCTCTGGAATCTTCAAATATTCTAAAGCGAACCATCGATGAGGTTTTCGTAATAAAATTTGATTACCCTGAAATGAACAAAGTCATGCAAGTGATCAAAAAAAACAATTTGAACGTCATCGACCAAAAACTAGAATTGGATTGCAAAATTTTTATAGCAGTTAGAAAAAGTGACGTCGAAAGCATTTATAATAAGTTCGACAATACCTACAAAGTTGAGATTTCAAGATTGGAAGATCAATAACCAAGCGCCTCTAACATATATTTTGGACACCTAACCGGCTTCCTGGTTTTTGCATCCATAAATACGAGCACAGTGTAGCCGGTAGTTACCAGATTTCCCTGTTCATTGTAAAGAGAATAGTCGAATATAATTTTAACATTTGGCTCTTCGCGAAGGCGGGTCTCAATCCTGATATTTTCATCAAAAGTAACCGGTTTGTGATATTTTAAATTTAATTCGAATACCGGCAACATTATCCCTTCCTCTTCCATACTTTTGTAGGAGATGCCAAGTGTATCTAGCCAGTTAAGTCTAGCAATTTCAAGGTATTGTGGATAAATACTATGATGTACCACTCCCATTTGATCGGTTTCGGCATATCGTACTTTAACAAAGGTTTCGTGTGATTTCATGTGATTTTTGTCGCCTTTCACGGAAAGGTTTTTTATATTCAGGCTCAGAATCAAGTATGCAATAATTTTTCTTAAAATTCAACCCGAATTTGGTTTTTTTATTAGATAATTTGTTCACATATTTGCTTTGCTCAAGTTGGAGATCTGTATGCTTCATAAGCCACTTTAGAACTTTCTACTAACCTAAAATAACGTCTAACTAATAATGTCAAAAACTGCGCAATCGGTTTGGAATAACTGTCTGTCTTTTATTCAGGATAACATTACACCTCAAGCTTACAAAACATGGTTTGAACCTATCCAAGCAGTGAAACTAACAGATTGTGCCCTGAGTATCCAGGTGCCTTCTAAATTTTTCTACGAATGGCTGGAAGAACATTATGTGAAGTTATTAAAGGTTTCACTTACACGTGAACTAGGAGATAAGGCGAAATTGGTTTATGTGATCAAGATGGAGAATACCTATGGTAATAAGCTCCCATTTACAGAGAAGATCCCAAGTACTCAAAGGTCGCAGATGGCTTCTCAGGAAGTAGATGTGCCAGTAAAGAACAAAAGCCCGGAACTTAAGAATCCTTTCATTATTCCTGGAATTCGAAATGTAAAGATCGAATCTCAGCTGAATCCTAATTATAACTTTGATAATTTCCTTGAAGGTGAGTCGAACCGACTTGCCCGTTCGGCTGGACTCGCTGTTGCAAATAAGCCTGGAGGTACTTCCTTTAATCCATTATTGATATTTGGTGGTGTAGGACTTGGGAAAACGCATTTGGCGCACGCTATTGGTGTTGAGATCAAAGATAAATACCCAGAGAAAACAGTTCTTTATATTTCTGCGGAAAAATTTACCCAGCAATACATTGAATCTGTCAAGAAGAATAATCGTAATGATTTCATTCATTTCTACCAGATCATAGATGTTCTGGTGGTCGATGATATCCAGCTATTATCTGGGAAAGCAGGAACACAGGACGTGTTCTTCCATATTTTCAACCATTTACATCAAAACGGGAAACAGGTTATTTTAACCAGTGACAAGGCTCCGGTTGACATGCAGGATATCGAACAACGCCTGTTATCTAGATTTAAATGGGGACTATCTGCTGAACTTCAAAATCCAGATTTTGAAACTCGCGTTTCCATTATTAAAAATAAACTTTATCGTGATGGCGTAGAAATGCCTGAAGATATCGTGGAATTCCTGGCTAATAATATCAAAACTAATATCAGGGAACTGGAAGGTGCTATTATTTCATTAATTGCTCACTCCTCTTTTAATAAGAAAGATATCACTCTGGAACTTGCGAAAAAGATCGTAGATAACTACGTGAAAAATACGAAGCGTGAAGTTTCCATAGACTACATTCAGAAGGTTGTAAGTGATTACTTTCAAATGGATGTAGATACTTTACAATCCAAAACGAGAAAACGTCATATTGTACAAGCCAGGCAACTTGCAATGTTCTTTGCGAAGAAGTTCACAAAAGCTTCATTGGCAAGTATTGGTTCTCAAATTGGAAGCAGGGATCATGCTACCGTTCTACATGCGTGTAAGACCGTAGATAATCTTGCCTCTACAGATAAGCAATTCAAGAAATTTGTTGAAGACCTCAACAAAAAGCTCACTTTATAAAATTACATATTTATGAAAACCAGGGTATTGATGGTGTGTCTCGGGAATATCTGCAGATCGCCGCTGGCCGAGGGTATTCTTAAATCCAAAGTTGATCCTGAAAAAGTTTTTGTAGATTCCGCAGGAACCGGTGACTGGCATGTTGATTCTGAACCAGATAAAAGATCGATTGCCATTGCCAGTAAGAATGGCCTCAATATTTCCCAGCAAAGAGGAAGACAATTCAGCAAAAAAGATTTCCAGGATTTTGATCATATTTTCGTAATGGATAATTCCAATTTTAAGGATGTGATCGCCATGGCAGCAACCGACGAGGAACGCCAGAAAGTACATTTGATTCTCGAAGAAATATTCCCATCAGAAAATGTAGATGTACCAGATCCATATCATGGAGGTGATCAGGGTTTTGAAAACGTTTATATGATGTTGGATGAAGCAACAGATGAACTAAAAAGAAAACTTGAATCCGGAGAATTATGAGTTCTGATGCTTCAAATTCAGGTAAACTCTACCTAATACCCGTTGGTCTAGGCGCTTCAGAGGCAGATAAAATTTTCCCGGGTATCAACGCTGAAATCATTTCGAATATCGATGATTTTATTGTCGAAAATGAAAAGACCGCTAGAAGATTTATCAAAGAAATTCTTCCTGAAAAATCACAACCTTCCCTTAATCTTTCAGCTTTGAATAAATTTACAGAAGCTTCAGAAATTACAACATTTCTTGATGCTGCTAAAGCCGGAAGAGACATGGGATTAATGAGTGAAGCGGGTTGTCCCGGAGTAGCGGATCCAGGTGCCGAAATTGTCAGACTGGCTCATGACGCCAACATACAGGTGGTTCCAATGGTAGGCCCCAGTTCTATTCTACTTGCTATGATGGCTAGCGGAATGAATGGTCAAAGCTTTACTTTTCATGGATATCTTCCTATCGATAAAAAAGAAAGGAAGAACGAACTCAAAAACCTGGAAAGGATTTCAGCAGATAAAAATCAAGCTCAGATCTTTATAGAAACGCCGTACAGGAATAATAAATTTCTGGAAGACCTAGTTCAAATGCTACATCCAGCTACCAGGATATGCGTTGCCTGCGATCTTACCCTAAGTACTGAATTCATTAAAACGGCAACAGCAGCAGACTGGAAAAATATAAAAGCCGACCTCCATAAGAGACCGGCTATATTTATCATCCAAAAGGATCTGTAATTTTAAGCTTCGTTTAAATTTCCAAAATCTACTCTGGCATTTTTGGTAGTAGTTACAAATGATGTATCGTAACCACCAAAACGCTTCATATAAGTCTTTATTGTAGTACCAAATGCATCACTAAAAGCCTGTGCACCCCAGCTACGCAAATACTTCTTAACACTTCCAGGTCCTGCTAAATGAGCTGCTGCAAGAATCCCGGATTCTGTCACAATAACTCCGTTTATATTTTTACCTACAAATCGTTTGATATCACGCTGCAAGATCCACTTATTTCTGGATGCATTAGCATAAAAGGCAGCTTCCTGCAAGGCTGGTGAATTCAAAAATCCCATAGTGTCGTAAACACCTACCAATTCTAAAGTTCCTTTACCAAACTGGTATTTTCCAAGGTAACCAAATTCGTTTATGGATTTGTAATCACCACGAGATTCTTTAAAAGCCAGGGCTTCCTTAAAACCAACATAGGATTTCCCAAGAAACGGAGAAGTCGTTGAAAGTTGAAATTCGGGTTCGATCTCATCTCGCACATCAGGAACAGTATAATCAAGTTCCAGATCATAAGTTGAGTAATCTTCCAAATCGAGATTTGCAGCTTTTTTCGTTGAAAAACTAAAAAAAATAGAGCCTGCTGCAAGAGGCAAGATTGAAAATTTTGCAATTTTCTTTCTCATTACATGTGTTTTTGAGAAGTTAATGGTGGTTCAATTATTTGAAATTCACCCTCCTCATATTCGCGGCGCAAATGTACGACATTTTTTAATAAACTGACTTACAGTATGTTAAAGCTTATTTAAAGTATTAATGGAATTAACTTTAAGATAACTTATTGTAGTTCAATACGTTAAACATTCCGTAAGAAATTAGCTACTAACGTCTAATCCCCTGCTTGTTAATCCAACGCACATATTCCTGCTTATTCCGGTTATGCTGCGCTAAGTTTTTAGCGAATTTATGGTAACCGAAATTTTCAACATTTGCTACGAAATAGAAATAATCATGATCCTCGTAATTTAGTACCGCATTAATAGATGAGATATCGGGCATCCAGATTGGTCCTGGCGGCAGTGTAGAATATTTATAGGTATTATAAGGTGAATCTATTTTCAGATCTTTATAAAGAACTCGTTTGATGATCGTGTCAAAATTCTGAGTTTTTCTCTTGATGGCATAAATGACCGTTGGATCTGCATCGAGCTTCCAGCCATTCTTGAATCGGTTCATATAAACACCTGCTACTATTGGGCGCTCATCAACCTTTGCTGTTTCTTTTTGAACAATTGAGGCAATGGTGATCACTTCAGATGGAGTTAAACCAATTTGCTCAGCCTTTTCTAGCTTCTCTGTAGTCCAGAACCTGTCATATTCTTTTTTCATTCGCTGTTGAAATTCTTCCGCAGATGTATTCCAGTAGAACTCATACTGGTTTGGTATATACATTCCTAAAGCTGTGTTCTGATCTAAATCATTTTCAGCTAGAAATTCAGGATTTTTAAAGGCTTTTAGCAACTCTATGCTATCTGCTTCAATTTGCTGAGAAATCCTACCCGCCAGATCTTCCAAACGTTCCTGGTTATTGAAAATGACCTTTACAGGGTTGTTTCCAACTCTCAACCTGTTCACCAGGTCATTATTATTCATCCCCTTTTCGATAGTATATCTTCCAGGTCTTACCTTAGAAGCATAACCTTTCTTCTCGGCCACCAGTCTAAAGGACTCTTTGTCTTTAATATAAGGATCCAGAGTATCAAGAACCGATTGGAATGTAGCGCCCGTTGGAATATACACTACTTTCTCTGAATCCTCCATTTTAATATTTGAGGTGAAGATGCTATTGTATATATAGTAACTAAATATACCTGCGCCAATTAAACCCAGAATAGCAATCGCCAGAATAATTTTCTTAATGTACATCGTTGATCAATTGATAAAGTAATTCATCTTTATATACTCCGTTATGTAAGCTCCACTCTTTCTTTAAGCCTACTTTTCTAAAGCCATTCTTTTCGAAGACTTTCTTACTGTCCTCATTGCCTTCGGTCACATTTGCATAAACCTGGTGTAGTCCTAGGTGCGTGAAACAGAAATTACATAGCAACGAAAGACTTTCTCTCCCGTAGCCTTTTTTGCGATCTTTAGGATCTGCGATCAATATACCAAGTGCAGCACGCTGATCCTTAATATCAAGATCGAAAACATCAATAAGCCCTACAGCTCTACCCCTTTTTGTGCATATCACAAGTCTTAATTGTTTGATATCATAGATATCGCGGTGTGCGTTCTCAATATACTGTCGAATCAAGAATTTCGAATATGGAGTTTGCGTTGAACTTACTTCCCAGAAATTCTCATTATTTTCAATTTCATGAACAAAATCCAGATCTTCCGGCTCCAGCGCTCTTAGGAATATTTTCTTTCCATTTAATGTTAACATACAATTTCTCCTTTAAAAACCTGAACGGCCGGCCCCGTTAGCCAGATATTTTCAAATCCTGAATCTGTTTTCTCAAACCTTACTTCCAAAGAACCTCCAGGTGTTTCAAGCTTAACTTCCTTATTCTGTATCTTACCAGTTTGGTAGGCCGCGATTGCCACTGCCGTCACCCCGGTACCACAGGAATAGGTCTCATCCTCCACTCCCCGTTCATAAGTGCGAACCTTCAGAACCTCATTATTCATTTGTTGTACAAAATTTACATTTGTACCATTATTCTCTCTGTACAACTCAGAATATCGAATTTCTGAACCTTTCTGCTGAACGTTTTCAGATTGCACATTTTCAACAAAGATTACGTGATGTGGCGAACCAGTATCCAGGAAACTGTATTCCTCCTGAAGATTAACATCTGTAACATTCTGCATTTTCAAACTTACAATACCTTCCTTAATTCTAGCTTCATGCGGTCCGTCTATTGCAGTAAACCTTGCTGTTTTTTCAACTATTCCCAGGTAGTTCGCAAAGGCAACCAGGCAGCGTCCTCCATTCCCACACATACTACTTGGATTACCGTCTGCATTGAAATAGACCATCTTAAAATCATCTGTAGAAACATCGGGTTTCTCGAGGAGGATGAGTCCGTCACCTCCGATCCCGAATCTTCTGTCACAGAGTCGTTTGATTAATTTGGTATTATTTTTGGATACTTTCAGTTCACGGTTATCGATCATGACAAAATCGTTTCCGGTGCCCTGGTACTTATAGAATTCTAGATTCATTTCTTCATTTTCAAGAGGCGCGAATATACGATTTTGAACAGAAATCATAGCCTGTTAAATGGTCGTTAAAAATCGCAATTTGAATACTAAGTTTGAAAAATTAAAGGTTAAATAATTAAATAACATCCGAAAATGAAAAGAATAGTAAATCTAATTTTAGTCTCTGCTCTTGGAGGCGCCATGACCCTGGGAAGTTATAAGTTGCTGGTAGAAGATGACAATACCAGATCCTACCAAACCAACAGTCAACCCACAGAGAGTTTCCTACCTGTTAGTAATACTCCTAATTACGGGACAAATGTTGATTTCACGGATGCTGCGGAAAAGACCATACATGCTGTGGTGCACGTGAAAAACGTGGCCGTCTTTAAAGGAGGACCAAGAAGCATTTGGGAGTATAACCCTTATGGTACTGAAGGTGGTCGCGCTTTACAGGGTGCTGGATCTGGAGTTATCATAACTCCAGATGGTTATATCGTTACGAATAACCATGTTATTAAAGGAGCGAGCGAAATCGAGGTTACTTTGAATAACAATAAAACCTATACTGCTGAAGTGATTGGTAGTGATCCTGCTTTTGATATTGCGCTTATTAAAGTTGAACCGGAAGAAGAACTTGATTACATTCCGTTTGGAGATTCAGATAATGCTAAAATCGGAGAATGGGTGCTTGCCGTTGGGAACCCTTTTAATTTAAAATCAACTGTTACTGCCGGTATCGTAAGTGCAAAAGCGAGAGATCTCAATGTTTACGACAGTTCGCCGCAATCGTTCATACAGACAGATGCCGCCATTAACCCAGGAAACAGTGGTGGTGCTCTAGTTAATATTAACGGTGAATTAATTGGTATTAATACAGCGATCACCTCTCCTAGTGGCAGCTATATTGGATACGCCTTTGCTGTCCCTTCTAATAACGCGAGAAAGATCGTTGAGGACATCATGGAATACGGAGATGTTCAAAAAGGAATTCTTGGAATTCGAGGAGGAACGTTGAATGAGCAAATTTCAAATGACCGTAATCTCAATATTTCACAGGGTGTTATCGTTGGTGCAGTTACTCCTGGTAGTGGTGCAGAGAAATCCGGAATTCAGGAATTCGACGTTATTAGAAAGATTGATGAAATTGAGATCGCAAAGTTTTCAGATCTTACCGGTTATATCAATTCCAAACGACCTGGAGATATAGTAAGAGT
Source organism: Christiangramia sp. OXR-203 (assembly GCF_034372165.1). Taxonomy (NCBI): domain Bacteria; kingdom Pseudomonadati; phylum Bacteroidota; class Flavobacteriia; order Flavobacteriales; family Flavobacteriaceae; genus Christiangramia; species Christiangramia sp. OXR-203. The sequence continues at coordinate 2,552,527 of NZ_CP139698.1, forward strand.
ACACTTGATACGAAACGGAGAATCTAAAACCGTTGAAATTGAGCTTACCAAACTTGAAACTTACTCTCTTCCTACTCTAGGCTTTGAAGTTGCTAATACTACTAAAGAAGAGCTTAAAAAGTACAATGCCCCCAACGGTGTTCGTATTAGTAGAATGCTTACCGATGATCTTCCATCTTCAGAATTAATAGGTGGTATCATTTCTGAGATTAATAATAAAAAAGTCAATTCTATTGGTGATGTGGAACAAATCATGGAAAATAGAAAAAAGTCAAATCCTATCGTCATTACTTATCATAATTTAAAAGGTGAAAAGCAACGTATGATCTGGAGATAAGTGATATTCCAAACAATCAAAAAGCCCTTCATAATTGAAGGGTTTTTTTATATCAAAAACCTTTACGAAAACGTTTGAAATATATACTTTTGCCGAAAATTATAACATCACAACAAAAAATGGACTTTAATAAAGTTTACGAAAAAGAACTTTCATTCCAGGCAGATCGTCGCAAAGCAACGGTCGAGTTTATCAATATCGTTAGCGACCTGTGGTATGACAAATCGATCGAACTCGTTTTATTCAGAAATCAGTTAATAAATAAAAACGTTAGCGATATTCTGGACCTTCATGAATACGCAGGAGAATTTGTAGGTAAACCTATATCAATTTTTGATTCGGTAGAGATTGCCAAGGCAATTCAGGGATTGAATCTTCCACCAGCAAAGCTGGATATTGGAAAACTTACCTATGAATATCATCTTGACGGTCAAACTCATAATAATGCGATGGCATTTGTGAGCAGCAAACTGAGTGATGCTAAATTAAATGAGGTAGTTACCCCGAAAGATGTCGTATTATATGGCTTCGGAAGAATTGGAAGACTGGTTGCTCGTGAATTAATGACAAGAACCGGGAAAGGAAATCAGCTTAGACTTAGAGCGATCGTAACCCGGGGCAATGTAGACCAGAGTGTTCTGGAAAAACGTGCTTCACTCCTGAAGAGCGATTCTGTTCACGGACCCTTCAGCGGAACTGTAAATGTAGACGTTGAAAATTCAGCATTGATCATCAACGGGACTACGGTTCATATGATTTCAGCAAACCAGCCGGAAGATATTGATTATACTCAATATGGTATCAATCATGCTCTTGTGATCGATAATACCGGTGCCTTTAGAGATAAGGAAGCGCTTACAAGACATTTGAGTTCTAAAGGAGCTGCAAAAGTTCTTTTAACTGCCCCTGGAAAAGGAATCCCAAATATCGTTCATGGTGTAAACCAGAAGGAACATGATCCAGACAGCGTTGATATTTTCTCCGCTGCATCCTGTACCACCAATGCCATAACCCCCGTTCTAAAAGCAGTTCAGGATTCTTTCGGTGTGGTACATGGACATCTTGAAACTATTCATGCTTATACGAATGACCAGAACCTGGTCGATAATATGCATAGCAAATATCGTCGTGGAAGAGCTGCAGGGCTTAACATGGTGATTACTGAAACTGGAGCAGGAAAAGCAGTTTCCAAAGCACTGCCTGTTTTTGAAGGTAAACTAACTTCAAACGCGATTAGAGTACCGGTACCTAATGGTTCACTTGCGATCCTGAATCTTGAAGTTGAAAAAGAAACCAGCCTTGAGGAAGTTAATTCGATCCTTAAAAAATACGCACTGGAAGGTGAACTTGTTGAGCAAATACAATATTCCGTAGACAATGAACTGGTGTCTTCAGACATTATTGGCTCTTCTGCCCCGGCGATCTATGATAGCAATGCTACCATTGTATCTTCAGATGGTAAAAATGTGATCCTATATATATGGTATGATAACGAATATGGATACAGCCACCAGGTAATCAGACTGGCAAAATACATCGCAAAAGTTAGGAGATTCACCTATTACTAGAATCTCAAAATTTTTAAACATTTAGACCCTGCCATTGGCAGGGTTTTTTTATTTTTGCGGCGGTTTAATTCAAATAATAAACTGACTCAAAAGAATTTAAAAACACGAATAGGCGAATTTCTGTCCGAAAATCTGAAATATACTAACTCTATTTTTCGCCCGTTGAAGTGTATTAACCCAAACAATTTCAATTACCTAAAAGATGAGTAACAAAATTTACATTGTAGCTGCTTTTGTTATTGCTAGTGTATTTCAGATGAATGCCCAGACAGACAGCCTTAAAACAGACACGCCCATACAGGACGAGTTTACAAGCCTTATCAAGGAATCCAACAATTATCAGGGTTATAAGGTTGTGGATTATGATAAGCTTATAGAACTTAGAAATACCACCCGGAGTTATATCACCGAGTTAAAAGAAGAGATCGTAGTTCAGAAGAATACTGTAGATCAACAAAACGATGAGATTCAGCAGCTAAAAGCAGATCTGGATTCTACTCAACAAGACTTGCAAAGAGTAACCGAAGAAAAGGATGCCTTGATGTTTTTAGGAATGCCATTTTCCAAAGGTGGTTACAAGGCTATGATGTGGGGAATCGTAGGTGCTCTGGTTGTGATCCTCCTAATTATATTTTTTAGATATAAAAGCTCACATGCCGCTACAAAAGATGCTCAGCAAAAGCTAGATGAAACTGAAAAAGAATTCGACACCTATAGAAGTAAGGCTCTTGAAAAGGAACAACGCCTTGGAAGAATGCTTCAGGACGAAAGAAATAAGTCGAATAACCCGAACATCTAATAGAGATTCAGTTCTACAGAAATGCGTATAGATATCATAACCGTCGTTCCAGATATTTTAAAGAGTCCTTTCGAGGCTTCTATACTTGAACGGGCTATTAAAAAAGGCCTCGTAGAGATCCACTTGCATAATTTAAGAGATTACGTTAGTGATAACTACAAGCAGATTGATGATTATCAATTTGGTGGTGGTGCAGGAATGGTAATGATGATCGAACCAATAGACAAATGCATTTCAAAACTAAAGTCTGAGCGAGTATACCAGGAAGTGATCTATATGACTCCAGATGGAGAAAGACTGGAGCAGAGAACCGCGAACAGTTTATCTTTACATGAAAATCTTATTATTTTATGTGGTCATTATAAAGGAGTAGATCAACGAGTACGCGATCAGTTCATTACCAAGGAGATCAGTATTGGAGATTACGTATTGTCTGGTGGTGAATTAGGGGCGGCCGTACTTTGTGATTCGATCATTCGATTGATTCCAGGAGTTCTGGGGAATGAAACTTCTGCCTTAACAGATTCCTTTCAGGATGATTTGCTTGCTCCTCCAGTTTACACCAGACCTGCGGAATATAAGGGCTGGAAAGTACCGGAGATCCTTACAAGTGGTAATTTTCCAAAGATAGAAGCATGGCGTGAGGATCAGGCTTATAAGCGCACGAAAGCACTTCGACCTGATCTATTGAAGGAAGATTAATTTTTTCAAATACAGGCTTGTAAAATAATATTATTTAATTAATTTTGCACTCATTCTAAAATAACCTCTGGCGAGAAACGTGTATGTTGTTTTTGAATTTACTTTAAACTATTAAGAATGGAATCGTTAGTAAAATTTGTTCAGGACGAATTCGTATCAAGAAAAGATCTACCTGAGTTTTCAGCAGGAGATACAATTACTGTTTATTACGAAATTACAGAGGGTCAAAAAACAAGAACACAGTTCTTTAGAGGTGTTGTTATCCAGTTAAGAGGAACAGGGTCATCTCAAACCTTCACTATTAGAAAGATGAGTGGAACTGTTGGAGTGGAAAGAATCTTCCCAATCAACCTTCCGGCGATTCAAAAAATTGAGATCAATAAGAAAGGTAAAGTTAGAAGAGCAAGAATTTTCTACTTTAGAGAACTTACTGGTAAGAAAGCTCGTATCAAAGAAGCTATCAGAAGATAATTCTTTCTCATACAAATATTTAAAAGCCCCGGTTCTTCCGGGGCTTTTTTGTTCAAATCATTTACTATCAAAAAGTTAAAGTCTTTTCAGAATAGAATTATATTAGTTATCTTTAAGTAAGAGATTTAGGATGACAAAAGGATTTTTAGATCTTGAAGGAAGTAAAGAGTTTTTTTTACTTCTAGAGTTTGAAATTTTCTATATAACATTAGTGTTTTGGACATCAAAACCAGTTTGAAAGATTTCTTATTCGATCATATTTTCTTTTAGAATTTATGATTTTCTGGAAGCAGTAATGATTCGATTGAGTTTTAGCTTAGTTTAAAAATGAATCAATTACAGTTTCTGAAGCCATTTCATTTTAGTTATAAGATGAAATGGCTTTTTTTATGCTCTAAATTAAGATCTCTTAACAGCTCATCATCTACTCACTTTTAGGAAAAAAGAGTGAAAATCTGTATATTGCGCGTATGACGATACCCTGGAATGTTCCAGGGTTTTCTTTGAACTTATTGCAATCAAAAACAAAATAAATGTCTCAGAAAGAAAAAATTATTTATACCAAAACTGATGAAGCTCCAATGTTGGCAACTTACTCTTTCCTGCCAATCGTTGAAGCATTCACCAAAGCAGCAGGCGTAAGTCTAGAAACCCGTGATATTTCACTTGCCGGAAGAATTTTATCTCAATTTCCAGATTATCTCAAGGATGATCAAAAAGTAGCAGATGATCTTGCTGAACTTGGTGAACTGGCAAAACAACCGGAGGCAAATATTATCAAGCTTCCAAATATCAGTGCTTCAGTTCCGCAATTGAAAAATGCTATCTCTGAATTACAATCAAAAGGTTTCGCTATTCCAGACTACCCGGATGATGCTAACACTGATGAAGAAAAGGATATAAAATCAAGATACGATAAAGTTAAAGGTAGTGCTGTAAATCCGGTACTTAGAGAAGGAAATTCTGACAGACGTGCTCCGAAAGCCGTTAAGAATTTCGCTAAAAAGAATCCGCACCGCATGGGAGAATGGAGTGCAGATTCTAAAACTCACGTTGCTACGATGAACGAAGGTGACTTCAGAGCGAACGAACGTTCTGTTACCTTATCCAAGGATGATACGCTTAAAATCGAATTTACTTCAGAAGATGGATCAGTTAAAACCCTGAAAGAAGGACTAAAAGTTCTGGATGGTGAGGTGATCGATGCTACGAAAATGAGCAAGAAGGCACTTTTAAAGTTTCTTCGTGAGCAGGTAAAAGATGCGCAGGATAAAGGTGTTCTTTTCTCTCTGCACATGAAAGCTACCATGATGAAAGTATCTGACCCTATTATTTTTGGTCATGCTGTAAAAGTATTCTTTGAAGATGTATTCGATAAATATGGAGCTGAACTTGAAAAAGCTGGTGCAGATGTTACCAGTGGTTTAGGAGATGTTCTTCAGGCTGTTGAAAATCTTCCGAAGGACAAACAGGATGAAATTAACTCAGCTATTGCTAAAGATCTTAAGGATGGTCCGGATATCGCAATGGTAAATTCAGATGAAGGAATCACCAATCTTCACGTTCCCAGTGATGTGATCATTGATGCATCTATGCCAGCCATGATTAGAACAAGTGGCCAAATGTGGAATAAGGAAGGTAAGACTCAGGACACTAAGGCTGTGATCCCTGATAGTTCTTACGCTGGTTTATACCAGGCTACTATAGACTTCTGTAAAGAACATGGAGCATTCGATCCAACAACGATGGGAACTGTTCCTAATGTTGGTCTAATGGCTCAAAAAGCTGAAGAGTATGGATCTCACGACAAAACTTTCGAGATCCCAGGTAATGGTTCAGTAAAAGTTATCAATGCAGCTGGAGAAACTATTCTTGAACATGATGTTGAAGAAGGTGATATCTGGAGAATGTGTCAGGTTAAAGATGCGCCGGTTCAGGATTGGATCAAACTTGCAATTTCAAGAGCGAAAGCTACTGGAATGCCTGCAGTTTTCTGGTTAGATGAAAATAGAGCTCATGATGCTGAACTTATCAAGAAAGTAAATAAATATCTTCCAAACCACGAAACTGATGGTTTAGAGATCAAAATTATGGCTCCTACTGAGGCTACTAAATACACACTTGAGAGAGTAAAGGATGGTAAGGATACGATCTCGGTAACTGGAAATGTACTTCGAGATTATCTAACTGACCTCTTCCCTATTCTGGAACTTGGAACCAGTGCGAAGATGCTTTCTATAGTTCCTTTGATGAATGGTGGTGGACTTTTTGAAACCGGTGCAGGTGGATCTGCTCCAAAGCACGTTCAGCAATTTGTAAAAGAAGGTCACCTGCGTTGGGATTCTCTTGGAGAGTTTCTTGCGCTTGCGGTTTCTCTGGAACATCTTGGTGAGAAATATAATAATTCAAAAGCTTTGACTCTTGCTGAAGCATTGGATGATGCGACAGAGAGATTCCTTAATGAAGGTAGATCTCCATCACGTAAGGTGAATGAGCTGGATAACCGTGGAAGTCACTTCTACCTGGCATTATACTGGGCTGAAGCACTTTCTACTCAAACCAGTAATAAGGACCTGAACGTTTACTTCGGAAGAGTGGCAGATATGCTTAAAGAGAATAAAGATCAGATCCTTAAAGATCTTATCGATGCTCAGGGAAAACCTGTAGACATTGGAGGTTACTACGAACCGAATGAGGAAATGACTAAAAAAGCCATGCGTCCTAGTAACAAGTTGAATGAAATTCTGGCGACCGAAGTATAAGTAACCAGATTATAATTTATATCAAAGCCTCGTCATAGACGGGGCTTTTTTTATTTCATTTTGATGATCTGAGCACGGTCCATAAATTGTTCCTGTAAACGCTCCATTTTTGGTTCCATCGTTTCACCAAATACAAGGTATTGGCATTTCGAAATACTTAGAGGAATTCTGAGGATATGATTTAAATGACCTCCACGTGAAATAAATTCGGCATCTTCAATAATAAACATCTTGAGTTGACCCAGGTGTATTCCGGTCATAGAAAATAATTTGCTCAACCGTTGAGGGGTAGCGATCACAATGTCAACTCCATAATAGATCGCATCCTTTTGATCATCAATATTCTGTTCGTCATATGCCGAATAAACTCTAAGATCAGTTTCAGAAGTAAAATCCCTGAACCTTTCTTCAAGACTCAATGCAGCCTCCTTGTTTTTCACAAAAATTAAAGCTCTTGGAGAATCTTCAAATGCTTCAGCATTTAATTGCTGTATTACACTTATGATAAGTGCCGTGGTTTTACCGCTGCCTTTGGGAGCTATCATATAAAGATCTGCTCCACTTTTAATTTTAGGTAATGCCGTCTTCTGAAAAGCGTTAGCAGATTCCAATCCTATTTCCTCTAAAGTGGATTTAAGAACAGGGTTCAGTTTTTTAAATGACATACTTAAAATTTTGTTAGTTCAAGATCAGCCTTGGCCGATCGCAAAGTTCGACATTTTGCTCAAATAGTCGGTCACTAAAGCAAGAAGCTTTGATTGCCTTCAATAAGCTATTTAATCTTTCGTTAAAGCTATCCGGAAATTAGAACAGGCTATTCACTTTGCTGAAATTTGCATAATGCAGAATACTTCAGAAGAGCGAAACAAAAAACAGGAGTTTATTATACTTCTTGTTTTGGGAACACTGATCGCTTTAGGCCCTTTCTCTATCGACGCGTACTTACCTGGTTTTGAAAGTATAGCCCAGGATTTTAATACTACGATTAGCCAGATTGGTTTAACACTTACCAGTTACTTTATAGGAATCTCTCTTGGACAATTAGCCTATGGCCCAATCATGGACAAATACGGTAGAAAAAGGCCATTACTTATTGGCCTTGGTATTTATTTCCTTGCAGCATTAAGCTGTATGTATTCACCAGATCTTACCTGGCTCGTTATATCACGATTCTTTCTAGCACTTGGAGCCGCAGGTGGTATGGTGGCAGCCAAAGCCATTGTTCGTGATGTTTTTCCGGTTAACGAAGTAGCAGGCGCGATCTCTGTGCTTATGTTGATCATGGGTGGCGCACCAATAATCGCCCCTACAGTAGGAAGTTTTATCATAGATGCTATGGGATGGGAAATGATCTTTCTCTTTTTAGCCATTTTTAGCGTGTTGATGATCTTCAGTGTAACCAAACTTCTTCCGGAAAGTAAAACACCCGACGGGGCAGTTAATTTGAGACCAAAACAGGTTGCATTTAATTACTTTAAAATACTTACCCATCATAAGTTCTGGAGTTTTTCAATGGCTGGGAGTTTCGCTATTGGAGCAATGTTCGCATATATTTCAGGAGCGCCAAAACTGTTTATGGAAAATTTTGATCTTACTCAGAAAGAATTCGGAATCCTTTTCGGTATTAATGCGGCAGGTCTTATCCTTGGAAGTCAGATCAACCGACTTTTTCTCAAAAAATACACTCCATTCCAGATCACGATATTTAATAGTGTGATCCTCTTAGTACTCTCTGTCTTATTTCTGCTGAATACAATAGCAGGATTTGGATTGGTGATTACCGCAGTTTTACTATTCCTTATGCTATTTTTACTGGGTTTTCAAAATCCGAATACTACCGCATTATCATTAGAACCATTCGAAGCTAAGGCTGGTAGAGCTTCCGCATTAATAGGTAGTTTAAAAATGATCCTGGGAGCGCTGACATCTTTCGCTATAAGTCAGTTTCACACTTCCAGTACACTACCTCTGGCAATCATTCTACTAGTTTGTTTCGCAATCAGTTTCGCACTCTTGTTTCAATTTTCTAGTAAGGAGAAAAAAGCCTTGAAGTTCAGTGAAGTATAATTTTTGGGTTTCCACGGTATAGCCTATTTTTATTGAAAAATTGAAATTGCGACTTTTAAGTTTTCTACTACTAGTCATGCTACCATTTATTGCGTTCTCACAAGAGTTTACTTTAAGCGGTAGAGTGATCGACAAAAGCAGTAACGAAACCCTAATAGGGGTTAATCTTATTTTCCCGGATCTTGCAACCGGCGTGGTTACGAATGATTATGGTTATTATTCGATCAAACTTCCAGCTGGCACACATAGGGTCATTCTTACTTATATTGGTTACGCGAATGCTGAAGATGAAGTGAACATTTCAGATGATACGCAACAGAACTTTCAACTTTCAGAAGCTTCTGAAAGTCTGGATGAAGTAGTCATAACAAGCGATATAGAAGCCCTTAATATCAAGAAACCAGAGATGAGTGTGAACCGACTCTCCATTGGAACTATAAAAAAGATCCCAGTGGTGTTCGGAGAAGTTGATGTAGTAAGAAGTCTATTATTATTACCTGGTGTTTCTAATGCTGGTGAAGGTTCTTCTGGCTTCAATGTGCGTGGAGGCGCAGTAGATCAGAATTTAATTTTGCTGGATGAAGCTACCATTTATAATTCCTCACATTTATTCGGATTATTTTCAGTTTTCAATCCAGATGCGATTAAGGATCTTAAGTTATACAAGGGCGGAATTCCTGCAGAATATGGAGGTCGTGTATCTTCGGTTCTGGACATTTATCAGCGTGATGGAAATAGCCGGGAATTCAAAATGCAGGGAGGAATTGGTGCGATTTCCAGCCGTCTTCTAGCTGAAGGCCCCATAGTTAAGGATAAAGGAAGTTTTTTAGTTGGGGCAAGAAGTTCTTATGCCCATCTATTTCTGAAATTGACAGACAATGATAACTCAGCTTATTTCTATGATCTGAACACTAAATTAAGCTATGAGCTGGATGAAAGCAATAAGCTGCTTTTAAGTGGTTATTTTGGTCGGGATGTCTTCAATATTAGTCAGAATTTTGAGAATACTTACGGGAATGCTGTACTTAACCTGAGATGGAATCATGTATTTTCAGATAATATTTTCACAAATCTATCTGCAATTTATAGTGATTACTACTACGGACTCAATCTGAACTTTGTTGGATTTAACTGGGATAGCGGCATTAGAAATCTTAATCTCAAGTATGATCTCAACCATTATATTTCAGAGAATTTCGAGCTGAAGTATGGGATGCATAATACTTATTACAAATTCAATCCGGGGGAAATAGAACCTATCGATGAAACTTCAGGAATCAATTACTTCAAACTGAATGATAAATATGCTCTTGAAAATGCCTTTTATATTTCAGCAGAACATAAATTTTCAGAAAAGTTTTCCGCAGAATATGGAATGAGACTGAGTAATTTTTTCAGATTGGGTCAGAATGAATTCAATACATACGCCAATGATGAACCAGTTGCGTACAATCCCAGAACTGGAATTTATAGTGAAGCTGATATTCTTGAAAGCAGAGATGTTTCGCGCGGAGAATCACTTGAAACTTTTACCAATTTTGAACCAAGACTGGCCATCGCCTATAATTTTGCAGAGGACCAGTCAGTAAAAGTTTCTTATAACCGGATGGCCCAATACTTACATTTAATTTCAAATACCAGCAGTCCCACTCCTTTAGATGTGTGGACTCCCAGTGGTCCTTATGTAAAGCCACAACTTCTGGATCAATACGCTGTTGGCTATTTCAGAAATATTAATAATGGGGATTATAGCCTGGAAATTGAAAGTTTTTATAAGGATATACAAAACAGAATAGATTACATAGACGGTGCGAATTTAATCGCCAACAATGCAATTGAGCGAGTAGTTCTTAATGGAGAAGCAAGAGCTTACGGACTAGAACTACTATTACGCAAGAACGAGGGAAGATTCACAGGATGGTTGGCTTACACCCTATCGAGATCTGAGCAGAGAACACCAGGTAGAAACTCCCAGGAAATAGGAATAAACAATGGCGACTGGTACAAGACGAATTTTGATAAGCCGCATGATGTGACTATTACCGGTAGCTATGATCTAAATGAGAGCTGGGATCTTAACGCCAATTTTATTTACCAGACGGGGCTTGCTACTACTTTTCCAAATGCACAGTACGAATATGAAGATGTGAATATTCCCGTTTATGGTGCACGAAATGAGGATAGACTTTCTTCTTATCACCGATTAGATCTTTCGGCAACTTATTATCCTAAAAAGAATAAGGGTCGGAAACTACAGAGCTCATGGAATTTTGGAATCTATAATGTATACAACCGCCAGAATGCTTATTCGATTTCGTTTCGTGAAAACATGGATACAGGGAGAAATGAAGCTGTAAGACTAACACTCTTTGGGATCATCCCATCGGTAACTTATAATTTTAAATTTTAGAAATGAGATTGTATAAATCATTTTTGGCCATAGTTGTCTTATTGGGATTCATCTCCTGCGAAGAAGTCGTAGATATCGACCTGGAGGAGTCTGAACCAAAATTAGTAGTAGAAGCTTCTATTATCTGGATCAAGGGAACAGATGGCAATCGTCAGGAATTCAGGTTAAGTACAACGAGTCCTTTCTATGAAGAAGAACTGCAGCCAGTGACAAATGCTTCAATAGCGGTTACTTCTGAAAATGGTACTAGATACGAATTTTCTCATGAACAGGATGGTATATATTTAAACGAAGAATTTCAACCTGTTCTTGATCTGGAATATGAACTCGAGTTAATGTATAATGATCAGGTTTATACTGCAACTGAAAGTTTTGAGTCGGTCTCGGGAATAGATTATGTGGAACAGTTAGATGGTGGAGGCTTTGCTGGCGATGAGATTGAGATCAAAGCATTTTATACAGATCCGGTAAGTCAGGAGAATTACTACTTATTCAAGTTTACAGATGAAGACGTGTTTCTGGAATTGTATGAAGATGAGTTTACAGATGGTAACCAGATCTTCGGTTATTTTTCAAATGAAGATATAGAAACGGGTGATGTAATTTCCATACAAATGGAAGGAATAAGCAGAGAATATTATGATTATATGTTTGTACTGCGGTCACAAGTTGGCACGAACCAGGGTGGCCCGTTTGAAACAATGCCAGCTGTAGTAAGAGGCAATATCGTAAATGAAACAAACCAGGATAACTTCCCGTTTGGTTATTTTAGACTATCTGAAGCAGATTCAATAACCTATAGCGTAGAATAATGAAACATACAGATAAAACGACTTTATCAAAAGGAGTAAAATATCTCGCAGGATCTCTACCCTTAATAATGATAGGGCCTTCGGTATTGTACAATGCTTTTAATAATCAGAATCATCCCTGGTATATTCCTGTTCTGATTATTGGCATCATTGCAACCTTTGCTGCGATCTTTTTAATGTTCAAGGGTATTATGACCATGGTTAATTCTTTCTTCGGAAAACGCTCTTAAGATATATTACTTGGTAGCAGTATAATGTATAATCTAATAAAACTCAGTTAGTAGTATGAAGGGGGAGATTAACTACTAAATTGAATTGAAGTGATAATCATCGGAATATAGTATAGTAAAGCTAAATAATTTAGATCCAGGTCCCTTAAACTAATCTATTGATGATTCAAAAGCGAAAATAATTATAGGTTTCATCTACAAGTTCTTCCTACTAAAAGGAAGAAGCATTTTCAATGCAAACTTCATCATTCTAATTACCTGTAAATTCATGTTCTGACATTAGCGAATACAACATTACGATTTGTATACACTTTTGATTATATACCTGTATCTAGAAAAGGTTGATAATAATTAGTATGATGATCGTATAGATTTGTTAGCAGATCAATGGCAGATCACTTTCAATATAAAACTAGATAAGTTTGAAACCAGTGCAGAAGTAAATATAACCTACGTCTGTGTTGAAATCCGAGTTATACCAGCATTGGATTCATCCCGGATGAAAGTATGTTTCTATATAGTAGCATCTAAGATTAGCTAAGATATTAATGATAATCGGTTTTGAAACTGAAGGTTGGAAGAAGTCAAAATGCAGATTACAAACTACTCTTTTTCAGATCTGGATGTTAGGTTATTCGGAAATAAGATAGTAACAGATACCATTATGTTTACTGAGTGAAGTCATGGAAGGGCTTCTCAGACATCAAGTTTACTAGAAAATGCTACGTTATCCCTGACTTTATTGCATAAAAAAACCCTTCATCGATATGATGAAGGGTTTTAAAGAAGAAGGCGGCGACATACTCTCCCACAATACAGCAGTACCATCTGCGCTAACGGGCTTAACTACTCTGTTCGGGATGGGAAGAGGTGAGCCCCGTTGCTATAGCCACCTTAAAAGGTAAGTTATAAGCTTCGAGCTTAAAACTGTTCTAATTACTTAGATTAGAACTAATATCGTTGACATAATTAAAGAAACAAAAAAGTTACAAGTACCTGTACTACAACTATAAAATAAGCATTTGGCGGCTCTGAGGTTTTAAGGCCTCAGAGCCATCGCGCATCAAGCTTTACGGATTATTAGTACTACTCGGCTATGACATTACTGCCTTTACACCTATAGCCTATCAACGTGGTAGTCTCCCACGGTCCTTTAAAGAAATCTCATCTTGTGGTGGGTTTCGCGCTTATATGCTTTCAGCGCTTATCCCTTCCGAACGTAGCTACTCTGCAGTGCTCCTGGCGGAACAACAGATACACCAGAGGTTCGTCCAATCCGGTCCTCTCGTACTAGGATCAGGTCCACTCAAATTTCTAACGCCCACTGTAGATAGAGACCGAACTGTCTCACGACGTTCTGAACCCAGCTCGCGTGCCACTTTAATGGGCGAACAGCCCAACCCTTGGGACCTTCTCCAGCCCCAGGATGTGACGAGCCGACATCGAGGTGCCAAACCCCCCCGTCGATGTGAGCTCTTGGGGGAGATCAGCCTGTTATCCCCGGCGTACCTTTTATCCTTTGAGCGATGACCCTTCCATGCGGTGTCACCGGATCACTATGCTCTACTTTCGTACCTGATCGACCTGTATGTCTCTCAGTCAAGCTCCCTTTTGCCATTGCACTCTACGCACGGTTACCAAGCGTGCTGAGGGAACCTTTAGAAGCCTCCGTTACTCTTTTGGAGGCGACCACCCCAGTCAAACTACCCACCAAGCACTGTCCTTCCGTTGGAAGTTAGGCTCTAAACAAGTAAAGGGTAGTATTTCAACAACGACTCCACCACACCTGGCGATGCAGCTTCAAAGTCTCCTACCTATCCTACACATCACTTGTTCAAAGTCAATACTAAGCTATAGTAAAGGTGCACGGGGTCTTTTCGTCCCACAGCGGGTAATCGGCATCTTCACCGATACTACAATTTCACCGAGCTCATGGCTGAGACAGTATCCAGATCGTTGCACCATTCGTGCAGGTCGGAACTTACCCGACAAGGAATTTCGCTACCTTAGGACCGTTATAGTTACGGCCGCCGTTTACTGGGGCTTCAGTTCAATGCTTCGCTAATGCTAACATCTCCCCTTAACCTTCCAGCACCGGGCAGGTGTCAGGCCCTATACGTCATCTTTCGATTTAGCAGAGCCCTGTGTTTTTGATAAACAGTCGCCTGGATCTTTTCACTGCGGCCCCCCCCATAAGGGGGGCGACCCTTCTCCCGAAGTTACGGGCCAATTTTGCCTAGTTCCTTAGCCATGAATCTCTCGAGCACCTTAGAATTCTCATCCCAACTACCTGTGTCGGTTTAGGGTACGGGTTGCCTCCACTCGCTTTTCTTGGAAGTCGCTCCTCTGGATTATCACGCCGGCCGTAGCTTTTGTGTACTATCGGGGTGTTACCACTCCCTTCAACGTACTATTCCGTCAGTACGCACCAAATTTACGCCTCCGTCCGCTTTAACGTGGGGCAAGTAGCAGAATATTAACTGCTTGTCCATCGACTACCCCTTTCGGGTTCGCCTTAGGTCCCGACTAACCCTCAGCTGATTAGCATAGCTGAGGAAACCTTAGTCTTTCGGTGTGCGGGTTTCTCGCCCGCATTATCGTTACTTATGCCTACATTTTCTTTTGTAACCAATCCAGCAAGCCTCGCGACTCACCTTCATCTCTGTTACAATGCTCCCCTACCACTATAGTAAACTATAGTCCATAGCTTCGGTAATATGTTTATGCCCGATTATTATCCATGCCGAACCGCTCGACTAGTGAGCTGTTACGCACTCTTTAAATGAATGGCTGCTTCCAAGCCAACATCCTAGCTGTCTGGGCAGTTCAACCGCGTTTCTTCAACTTAACATATATTTTGGGACCTTAGCTGATGGTCTGGGTTCTTTCCCTCTCGGACATGGACCTTAGCACCCATGCCCTCACTGATATGAAACATTTTATAGCATTCGGAGTTTGTCAGGAATTGGTAGGCGGTGAAGCCCCCGCATCCAATCAGTAGCTCTACCTCTATAAAACTATCTATATCGCTGCACCTAAATGCATTTCGGGGAGTACGAGCTATTTCCGAGTTTGATTGGCCTTTCACCCCTACCCTCAGGTCATCCCAAGACTTTTCAACGTCAACGGGTTCGGTCCTCCACTATGTGTTACCACAGCTTCAACCTGCCCAAGGGTAGATCACACGGTTTCGCGTCTACCACTACCAACTAAAGCGCCCTATTCAGACTCGCTTTCGCTACGGCTCCACAGCTGAACTGCTTAACCTTGCTGGCAACGGTAACTCGTAGGCTCATTATGCAAAAGGCACGCCGTCACCCCACTAAAGGGCTCCGACCGCTTGTAAGCGTATGGTTTCAGGATCTATTTCACTCCCTTATTCAGGGTTCTTTTCACCTTTCCCTCACGGTACTGGTTCACTATCGGTCTCTCAGGAGTATTTAGCCTTGGCGGATGGTCCCGCCGGATTCATACAGGGTTTCACGTGCCCCGCACTACTCAGGATACTGCTATGCTTTATATCAACTTTCCTATACCGGGCTATCACCGTCTTTGGCCAAGCTTTCCAACTTGTTCTAATTCATTGTACAAACAATGTTGCAGTCCTACAACCCCAATAAGTCCGTAAACTCATTGGTTTGGGCTTCTGCGCGTTCGCTCGCCGCTACTAGCGCAATCACTATTGTTTTCTCTTCCTCCGGGTACTTAGATGTTTCAGTTCTCCGGGTTCGCCTCCTTGCGGATACTATATCTTCAATATAGTGGGTTGCCCCATTCGGATATTCGCGGATCAATTTGTATGTGCCAATCCCCACGACTTTTCGCAGCTTATCACGTCCTTCTTCGCCTCTGAGAGCCTAGGCATTCCCCATACGCCCTTATCTAGCTTGTATGCGCTTTGCTTAATGCTCTAATCTATCCTAACTTGCGCTAGAACAGAAGTATTATAATGTATTACTTATATTAAATATTTCTATCTAATAGTGTTCTCGTATTCTTTGTTTCTTCAATATGTCAATGAACTTTTTTCCCGTATTCACAATAGAGTCTCGATGATCTTACAAACTAAAAACTTATGTTTCCTGGTTGTTTGTAAAAACTATAACCCACTCTATCTCTAGGAATCGTGGAGAATATCGGAGTCGAACCGATGACCTCCTGCGTGCAAGGCAGGCGCTCTAGCCAGCTGAGCTAATCCCCCATTATTTTAGTATCCAGCTAACCAGTTATTAGTTAACAGTACTTATAACGGCTACTCAACCTCTAAAATTTCCTTTCAGTTTTTCAAATGAACTTATAAACCTGATGGCTTACTCTTTCAAGTAGTCTCAGGCAGACTCGAACTGCCGACCTCTACATTATCAGTGTAGCGCTCTAACCAGCTGAGCTATGAGACTGTCCATAATAACCGAATTGACATAAGAATCAAGACCAAATTGGCCTTCTAAACTTCCCTTTACTAATTGTCGCTTGCATGTAAACATGCAAAGCTCTAGAAAGGAGGTGTTCCAGCCGCACCTTCCGGTACGGCTACCTTGTTACGACTTAGCCCCAGTTACCAGTTTTACCCTAGGCCGCTCCTTACGGTGACGGACTTCAGGTACCCCCGGCTTCCATGGCTTGACGGGCGGTGTGTACAAGGCCCGGGAACGTATTCACCGCATCATGGCTGATATGCGATTACTAGCGATTCCAGCTTCACGCAGTCGAGTTGCAGACTGCGATCCGAACTGTGATAGGGTTTAAAGATTCGCATCCCCTCGCGGGGTAGCTGCCCTCTGTCCCTACCATTGTAGCACGTGTGTGGCCCAGGACGTAAGGGCCGTGATGATTTGACGTCATCCCCACCTTCCTCACAGTTTGCACTGGCAGTCTGGCTAGAGTTCCCGACATGACTCGCTGGCAACTAACCACAGGGGTTGCGCTCGTTATAGGACTTAACCTGACACCTCACGGCACGAGCTGACGACAACCATGCAGCACCTTGCAATTAGTCCGAAGAAGGGTCTGTTTCCAGACCTGTCCAACTGCATTTAAGCCCTGGTAAGGTTCCTCGCGTATCATCGAATTAAACCACATGCTCCACCGCTTGTGCGGGCCCCCGTCAATTCCTTTGAGTTTCATTCTTGCGAACGTACTCCCCAGGTGGGTTACTTATCACTTTCGCTTAACCACTCAGCTCTCAATCGAGCCGAACAGCTAGTAACCATCGTTTACGGCGTAGACTACCAGGGTATCTAATCCTGTTCGCTACCTACGCTTTCGTCCCTCAGCGTCAATATATTATTAGTGATCTGCCTTCGCAATAGGTGTTCTGAGTAATATCTATGCATTTCACCGCTACACTACTCATTCCAACCACTTCATAATAATTCAAGAACAACAGTATCAATGGCAATTCTACAGTTGAGCTGCAGACTTTCACCACTGACTTATTATCCCGCCTACGGACCCTTTAAACCCAATGATTCCGGATAACGCTTGGACCCTCCGTATTACCGCGGCTGCTGGCACGGAGTTAGCCGGTCCTTATTCATACGGTACCGTCAAGCATCTACACGTAGATGTGGTTCTTCCCGTATAAAAGCAGTTTACAACCCATAGGGCCGTCTTCCTGCACGCGGCATGGCTGGATCAGAGTTGCCTCCATTGTCCAATATTCCTCACTGCTGCCTCCCGTAGGAGTCTGGTCCGTGTCTCAGTACCAGTGTGGGGGATCTCCCTCTCAGGACCCCTACCTATCGCGGTCTTGGTAAGCCGTTACCTCACCAACTAACTAATAGGACGCATACTCATCTTTAAGCCATAAATGTTTAATGTAATCTCCAGGTGAAGTCTACATACTATGGGGTATTAATCCACGTTTCCATGGGCTATTCCCCGCTTAAAGGCAGATTGTATACGCGTTACGCACCCGTGCGCCACTCGTCAGCAAATTAGCAAGCTAATTCCTGTTACCGTTCGACTTGCATGTGTTAGGCCTGCCGCTAGCGTTCATCCTGAGCCAGGATCAAACTCTTCATCGTTAAATCTTAAATATATTCAACAATTACTAAAGAAATTGCTCAGTATGACTTTTCTAGTCTTAATTCTTATACACTTGATTCTATCTAATTAAAGATAAAACCCTTTGTCAATTCAATATATCAATGAACTTTAATTGGTCTCCCAATCTGTCTTGTTAAAACCTAAGGAATCGAACCTTATTCTCTCACCCCATCCGGTGGTTTTCAGTAATTTCAATCTGTAATTTTTGAACGTTTGCTTGTTCTCAAAGCGGGTGCAAATATACAACGCTTTTTCTTTATCCACCAAAACTTTTTTAATAAAATTTTTAGTTTCTTTTTCTAAAGCTTTCCTACCTTTAAACTCTGCCAACCTTCTTAAGAACGTCGCTTCGTTTTTAAAGCGGGTGCAAATATAAAACTAGTTTTACTCTCCAGCCAAATAAAATTTAAAGAAATTTAATTTTTATTTTTTTGCCTTAGACCAACAATAGCCTACCCTTTACAAACCCTTTCAGTGAACGCACGCCTTGCTCTCAAAGCGGCTGCAAATATACACTAACTTTTTTCTTTCTACCAAACTAAAATTTAATAAATTTTAGTTTAATTTTTTAAAGCCAGATCCTTTCACATCACCCACCATTACTACTCTCAACGAACATACGCCTTGCTCCCAAAGCGGCTGCAAATATACACCCCAATTTTAATTACACAATGACTTTTTGAAAAAAAATATAAAATAAACACAAGATTATTTATAAGTGGTTGAACTTCAGAATTATCAATGTCTAAATAATTTCATAATACATTTCCGAAGAGATAATCAACACCTATATATAGTATATAGGTAAGTATGTATTGTGCAACCAAACTCAACACCTTATCTTTGCGACTTCGTAAAACATGTATATAATGATCAAGATCACTCTGCCAGACGGAAGTATTAAAGAGTTTGAAAAAGGCACTACTCCAATGGATGTAGCCAGAAGTATAAGCGAAGGACTTGCAAGGAATGTTATTTCTGCAAAGTTCAATGATGAAACTGTGGAAACCACAACACCTTTAAATACCGATGGCGATCTTGTTCTTTTCACCTGGTCTAATGATGAAGGTAAAAAAGCATTCTGGCATTCATCTTCTCACGTAATGGCTCAGGCTATTCAGGATCTGTACCCGGGAGCCAAGCTTACTATAGGACCAGCGATTGATAGAGGATTCTACTATGATGTAGACTTCGGAGGGAATAAGATCTCAGAAAATGATTTCAAGAAGATCGAAGATCGTATGCTGGAAATTTCCCGTGGTAAACATGATTTTGCACTGCGTTCAGTTTCTAAAGCCGATGCGCTGGAATTCTACAAGAAGGAGAACAATCCTTTTAAGGTAGAGCTTATCGAAAATCTTACTGATGGTGAAATCACCTTCTGTGATCATGATACTTTCACAGATCTTTGCCGCGGTGGTCATATTCCAAATACAGGAATCATCAAAGCGGTAAAATTGATGAGTGTTGCCGGCGCATACTGGAGAGGTGATGAAACCAATCCTCAATTAACCAGAGTATATGGTATATCATTTCCGAAGCAAAAAGAATTAAAAGAATATCTGGCTCTATTGGAAGAAGCCAAAAAAAGAGATCATAGAAAATTAGGGAAGGAACTGGAGCTATTCACTTTTTCTCAAAAAGTTGGACAGGGATTACCATTATGGCTTCCGAAAGGTGCAGCTCTTAGAGAGAGACTCGAGAATTTCCTAAAAAAAGCTCAGAAGAAAGCCGGCTATGAAATGGTTGTAAGTCCGCACATTGGTCATAAGGAACTATATGTAACTTCTGGTCATTATGCTAAATACGGGGAAGATAGTTTTCAGCCAATAACGACTCCTAATGAAGGGGAGGAATTTCTACTGAAGCCCATGAACTGCCCGCATCATTGTGAAATGTATAATGCGAGTTCATGGAGTTATCGTGACCTTCCGAAGAGATTTGCGGAGTTTGGTACTGTATATAGGTATGAGCAAAGTGGAGAATTGCATGGTTTAACCAGAGTTAGAGGCTTTACTCAGGATGACGCCCATATATTCTGTATGCCGGAGCAGCTGGATGAAGAATTTAAAAAAGTAATTGACCTTACCTTATATGTATTCTCATCTTTAGGTTTTGATGACTTTACCGCGCAGGTGTCTCTAAGGGATCCTGAGAAGAAAGATAAGTATATAGGATCTGATGATGTTTGGGAAAAAGCTGAGTCGGCCATTTTAAGTGCTGCGGAAGAAAAAGGTCTTAATTATGTGATCGAAAAAGGTGAAGCAGCTTTCTACGGACCAAAACTTGACTTCATGGTTAAGGATGCACTGGGAAGAAGCTGGCAACTTGGAACGATTCAAGTGGACTATAATCTGCCAGAGCGCTTTGACCTGACATACAAAGGTAGTGACAATGAGTCACATCGCCCAGTCATGATCCACCGAGCTCCTTTTGGAAGTATGGAAAGATTTATAGCAATTCTACTGGAACATACCGGTGGTAATTTTCCACTATGGTTAATGCCGGAACAGGCTATTATTCTCTCACTCAGCGAGAAATATGAAAATTACTCACAAAAAGTTTTAAATTTACTTGAAAATCACGAAATTCGCGCCCTTGTAGACAATAGAAACGAAACCATCGGGAAGAAGATTCGGGAAGCCGAAGTAAACAAATACCCGTATATGTTGATTGTCGGCGAGCAGGAAGCCAAAGATGGTACGATTTCTGTTCGTAAGCATAGTGAAGGAGATTTGGGAACGATGAAGATCGATGATTTTGCAGATTTGATTAATACAGAAATCAGTAGTACCTTAAAGCCTTTCAAAACATAAGTTTAATTAAAATTTTAAGCCATAGCTATACGTAGAAAAAAACCGAACAGGTTCGGTCGACAAAAAGAAGAGCAGCACCGAATCAACGAGAAGATCAGAGCAGACGAAGTACGCCTGGTTGGTGATAACGTAGAGATGGATGTATATCCTGTAAAGAAAGCTCTTGCAATTGCAGAGGAACAGGGTCTTGATCTAGTAGAGATCTCTCCGAACGCAAAACCACCAGTGGTAAAAGTAATGGACTATAAAAAGTTTCTTTATGAACAAAAGAAACGTGAAAAGGCCATGAAAGCTAAAGCCAGTAAGGTAGTTGTTAAAGAAATTCGATTTGGTCCCAATACAGATGATCATGATTACGAGTTTAAGAAACGTAATGCAGAGAAATTCTTGAAAGACGGTGCAAAGCTAAAGGCTTTTGTATTTTTCAAAGGACGATCTATCGTGTTCAAGGATAAAGGAGAAATTCTTCTTCTAAGACTTGCACAGGATCTTGAGGAACTTGGAAAGGTAGAACAGATGCCAAAACTTGAAGGAAAGAGAATGACAATGTTTCTCTCTCCTACCAAGAAATCGAAATAAGAGAATAAGAGAGTTAATTATAAAAAGAGGACAGTAATGCCTAAGATGAAAACTAAATCCAGTGCCAAAAAGCGTTTCAAGCTAACCGGTACAGGTAAGATTAAAAGAAAGCACGCGTTTAAGAGTCATATTTTAACAAAGAAGTCTAAGAAACGTAAGCTAGCCTTAACTCACAGTACTTTGGTACATGATGCAGATAAGCAAAATATCAAACTTCAATTACGTTTAAAGTAAATTGAAGCTCTTGAGGTTTAATTAATTATTTAACCATGGAGTTGGGCAACACTTAGACTGAGCATAGTGCTACAGAATAAGTTAAGTTGAAAGTGTCGGTAAACGACCGCCTACTACAAAAAAATTTAAAATATGCCAAGATCAGTAAACTCAGTTGCCAAAAGGGCACGTAGAAAAAAAGTTTTAAAGCAAGCTAAAGGATATTTCGGACGTCGTAAAAACGTTTGGACCGTTGCTAAAAATGCGGTTGATAAAGCGATGCTTTATGCATATAGAGACCGTAAAGCTAAGAAACGTAATTTCCGTTCTTTATGGATTATGCGTATTAACGCTGCAGCCAGACAGGAAGGATTATCTTATTCTCAATTTATGGGGAAAATCAAAACCAGTGAAATTGGATTGAACCGTAAGGTTCTTGCCGATTTGGCGATGAATCACCCAGAGGCTTTCAAAGCGATTGTAGAAAAAGTAAAATAAACAATTATACTCTCTTATAGAAAAATCCCGCAATTGCGGGATTTTTTGTTTTCCATTAATCCGAAAATGAATCTAGATATCCTCCTCCTCTCCATAGATTGTTAGCACAAGTTTTCTCGATCCTCCAGAGTTTCTATGTTCACACAAATATATGCCCTGCCAGGTTCCCATGTTCAAACTACCATTAGTAATAGGAATTTGCAAAGAAGGCCCGGTAAGTGAAGATTTGATATGCGCCGGCATATCGTCACTTCCCTCTGTAGTATGTTTGTAATAGTCCTGATTTTCCGGTACCATTTTGTCAAAATGACTACGGAAATCTTCTCTTACAGTTGGATCTGCATTCTCATTAATCGTTAATCCAGCAGAGGTATGTTTGATAAAGATCTGCAAGAATCCGAATTTAAAGTCTTCTATTTCTGAACAATGATTTAAAATTTCATCGGTAATTAAGTGGAAACCACGTTTGCGTGGTTTTAAGCGCATTTCAGTCTGATAAATTTCCATTCAATTTTGTTAAGTTTTCTGTTCCTTTTTCTTAGCTGCCGGAAATAGCACATTATTAAGAATAAGCCGGTATCCTGCCGAATTTGGATGCAACTGTAGTTCGGTTTTTGGATCCCCTACCCTGTGCTGATAATCTTCAGGATCATGTCCTCCATAAAAGGTGAAAAATCCCTTGCCTTTCACCCCATGGATGTATCTGGCTTCACCATTCAGTTTGGATTCGCCCATTATTAAAACCCCAGGTTTTATCGTTTCCGGATCGTAACTTGTTGTTTGTCCCATAAAACCTTTTACCAGTCGGGTATGATTTTGTGTAAGCATGGTAGGCACCACATCCCATTTCGCCGAATAGTCCATCAAAGTAAAATAATCACTTTCCTTTTCGATCATTTGCCGTTTCGAAGTCATATCAATATTAGAGAATTCATAAACCAACGGGCTTCTCTCCAAAATAAAATTGGTAAACGCAAAGCTGAGATCATAATTTAATTTAGATTGGTAAGCCGGTTCACTTGGATCACCATCAAACATTGCTTCTGCGATATCTACCCCATCTGCCGCCAAAGCGATATCGAAACTATCTGTGGCACTACACATGGCAAACATAAAACCTCCACCTTTTACATATTCACTTATTCTCCTGGCCACCGCAAGTTTCTCTTCTGATACTTTTTCATAACCCAGCTCTCTTGCCAGACTTTCAGCTTGCCTCTTGTCTTCTATATACCATGGAGTAGTTTTAAAACTGCGATAAAACTTCCCATATTGTCCGGTGAAATCTTCATGATGCAGGTGAAGCCAGTCGTACAAGAGCAGGCCATCTGCCAGAACTTCCCGATCGTAGATGGTAGTATATGGTATTTCAGCATAACTAAGTGCCATAGTAACGGCATCATCCCAGGGTTTATTTCCCTGCGGACTATAAACTGCAATTTTAGGTGCCTTCTCGAGCGGAACTGATTCCATATTCTGGGAAGGACTGCTTATTTCTTGTAGGATACTTTCAGCTTTTTGATCACTGATGATCTCGAAAGACACACCACGAATCTTACATTCTTTCCGAAGATCTGGATGATCTGAAACCAGGAACGAACCTCCCCTGTAATTCAGCAGCCAGTTCACCTTGAAACTTTTCTTAAGAGAAAAATACACCATTCCGTAAGCCTTCAAATGATCATTTTGCGTACTCGCATCCATTGGAATAAGTACTTTAGAGGCATTTGCAGTAGAACTGGTGATCAACAGAAACAAAAAAAGCAAAGTAGTTTGAAGTACTTTGCTTTTTATGATATTTTTTAAATGTCCTATCTTGCTGAAATTCTTCAGTTTAAAATCATTAAAATGGAACGTCGCTATCATCATCCTCACTATTCATTGAGCTTCCAAATGCTTCATCTGCACTAGGATTTGGTAAATTGAAATTTCCGAAGTCATCCCCATCTCCACTATTCATACTTGAGGGAATTTCAGAAGGGAAACTAAAGTCTTCTAAATTATCGAATTTACCGAGTTCTCCAATAAACTTTAAGCGAATATTTTCCAGACCACCATTACGGTGCTTTGCTACAATAAATTCACCCTGCCCCTGCGTAGGAGTTCTTTCTTCATCATCCCATTCCTCGATCTTATAATATTCCGGACGATAAATAAAGGACACAATATCTGCATCCTGCTCGATCGCTCCAGATTCCCTAAGGTCGGATAATAGTGGTCGTTTACTTCCACCACGTGTTTCAACCGCACGGGAAAGCTGTGAAAGGGCGATTACCGGAACATTAAGTTCTTTGGCAAGAGCTTTCAGGTTTCTGGAAATCATGGAAATCTCCTGTTCACGGTTTCCACCTTTCTGCCCACCACCAGCTGTCATTAATTGCAAATAATCTATAACAATAAGCCTTATCCCATGCTGGGAGGCAAGACGTCTGGCTTTTGCACGTAGATCAAAAATAGAAAGTGACGGAGTATCATCAATAAATAACGGTGCCTTTTCGAGATCTTTCACCTTTACATTCAATTGCTCCCATTCGTGCTGCTCCAGTTTACCGGTTCTGAGTTTTTCTGAAGAGAGTCCGGTTTCAGAAGAGATCAAACGAGTGATCAACTGTACTGAAGACATCTCTAAAGAAAAGAATGCTACCGGAAAACCCTGATCTACCGCAATATTCCGGGCCATAGACAACGTAAGCGCCGTTTTACCCATACCTGGACGGGCGGCAACGATAATTAAATCTGAAGGTTGCCATCCTGAAGTAAGATCATCAAGTTTATCGAATCCTGAAGGAACTCCACTAAGACCTTCTTTGTTGGAAATCTCCTGGATCTTCTTCTTTGCCTGGATCACCAAAGATTGTGCAGTTTCGGTGGATCTCTTGATATTCCCCTGGGTTACTTCATAAAGTTTGGATTCTGCTGAATCCAGAAGATCGAATACATCTGAACCTTCATCAAATGCTTCTTCAATTATTTCGTTGGAGATCTTAATTAATGATCTCTGAATATACTTCTGTAAAATAATACGCGCGTGAAACTCAATATGCGCACTACTGGACACCTTTTGAGTAAGCTGAATAAGATAATAGTCTCCTCCAACCTTATCAAACACCTTATCTTTCTTAAGTTGGTTAGAAACGGTTAATAAGTCAATCGCTTCAGAGGCATCGAACAGTTTTTTAATGGCATCATAGATCAACTTATGGGAATTCTTGTAAAAGGCATCCGGTACCAAAATATCAATGATCTCATCAACTCCTTTTTTGTCGATCATCATTGCACCAAGCACAACCTCTTCTAAATCAACAGCTTGAGGCGGAACTTTACCTTTTTCAAGGCTTACCACATTTGTTTTTTTATAGGATATGTTCTGGGGGGAGCTTATTTTTTCCATAGATACGAAAGTAAATAAAATGTTAAGATAATCTTAAGTAGATTGCCCTGAGGTACTCAACAGGTAATGAACAATTTACCTGTTGATAACTTCGATTTTGTGTTAATAAGACAAAAAAATCCGGAATTTGACTGCCGGATTTTCTAACGATGATGTATAAATAAAGCAGTTAGCCTTTAAACACTCCCATGTCTAAATATTTATCCATTCTATTTTCTACCAGTTGGTCTGGTGATAAGTTTCTGAATTCAGAATATGCTTTGGTAATTGAAGATTTTACCGTATTAAAGAGCTCTTCACGATTGCTATGAGCACCTCCTAAAGGTTCTTTCACGATCTCATCGATGAGCTTCTGCTTTTTCATATCTATAGAAGTCAGTTTCAAGGCATCTGCGGCAATTTCCTTGTATTCCCAGCTTCTCCATAGAATTGACGAACAGCTTTCCGGAGAAATCACAGAATACCAGGTATTTTCCAGCATCAGTACTTTATCTCCAACACCTATTCCTAAAGCTCCACCACTGGCACCTTCACCAATAATAACTACGATAATTGGCACCTTTAGTCTTGTCATTTCAAGAATATTTCTCGCGATCGCTTCACCCTGTCCGCGCTCTTCAGCTTCAAGACCAGGATATGCTCCAGGAGTATCCACCAAGCATACTACTGGAACACCAAACTTTTCAGCAGACTTCATTAAACGAAGCGCTTTTCTATACCCTTCAGGATTGGCCATCCCGAAATTACGGTACTGTCTTGTTTTGGTATTATAACCTTTCTGCTGACCAATGAACATAAAACTTTGATCATCGATCTTTCCAAGACCACCAATCATTGCTTTATCATCCTTCACATTACGGTCACCGTGCAATTCAAGAAAAGTATCTCCACAAATAGCATTTATATAATCTAAGGTATAGGGTCTGTTAGGATGCCTGGAAAGTTGTACTCTCTGCCAGGGAGTAAGATTCTTATAGATTTGTTTCTTGGTTTCAGCAAGTTTCTTCTCAATTTGCTTGCAGGTTGCCGTAACATCTACATCACTTTCCTGTCCAATATTGCAGGCTTTGGCATATTGTTCCTCCAGCTCCTTGATAGGTTGTTCAAATTCTAAATACTCCATATTTCTTATGGTTATTAATTTAAATAGCTCACAAATATAACAACTTTGAAAGGATAGAAATGGCTGATAAAGTTTAAATTTTCAACAGATATGGATTAACGCTTCGCGCGAATAAGAAGCACGATGGCCAGTATCCCAAATACTATATTAGGTAACCATACAGCTATCAAGGGCGAGAACGTCGACTGCTCTGCCATGGTTCCAAAAACCTTGTCGAAAAAGATAAAAATAAAGGCCAGGCATATTCCTACCGCAAGATTCACTCCCATTCCTCCTCTTCTCTTGAATGAAGAAACTGCAACGGCAATTATTGTTAGAATAAAAGCTGAAATAGGAATACTCCAACGTTTATAAGCCACTACTTCATACCTGCTTATATTCCCCGAACCTCTTCTCTTTTCCTTGGTGATGAACTCCTTTAGTTCGGTATAATTTAATGTTTCAGCGATATAAGATTCAGGTGTAAGTTCATCGAATTCGAATGGCAGAATCGTATCCAGGGTTCTATAGTTAAAAATACTATCGCCTCTGGCACCCACAATACGTTTGTCAGCCATAGTAAGCCTGTACGTACTGTCCTCTGGATTATAGCGTAAACTTGAAGCGCTTATCTTAAATTTCAACTCATTATCCTCAAAGTGTTCCAGCGTAAAGTTACGTGCAGAATTTGAACTTGGGGAAAAGTGATTCGCGTAGATGAACTCGTTATCATTGATCTGCCGGTAGACATCATTGGTTTCCCTGGTTTCCTGCCCGTGTTTTAAATACCTGTATTTAAACTCATTAAAACCTTTACTCGCTTGAGGTGCGAGATACATGGAAAGAATCAATGCACCAATACAAACAATGGTTGCCCCTATCAAATAAGGCCTCAGAAATCTATAAAAGGAAACACCGCTACTCAAAAACGCAACGATCTCGGTATTCATGGCCAGTTTCGAGGTGAACCAGATGACCGATAAGAATAGAAATATAGGAAATAAGAGATTTGCAAAATAGATGGTAAAGTCCAGATAGTAATAGGCAACTTCAATAAAGGGCACTTCATTATCCAGAATCTTGTCGATCTTTTCAGCAAGGTTTACAGTGATACCAATTGGAATAAACAACAACAGCATCATACTGAAGGTTCCCAGATATCTTTTAAGTATATACCAATCGAGAATTTTCAAATTCCGGAATTATAATCGTTTATCCATTTGTTTTACCATCTTATCTTTCCACTGCGTGAAATCTCCGGCTAATATATGCTTTCTGGCTTCTCTCGTCAACCACAGGTAGAAACTAAGATTATGAATACTTGCAATTTGCCTGCCAAGCATTTCATTTACTGTAAATAGATGTCGAACATAGGCTTTAGAATACTCTGAATCTACAAAGCTAACACCCTCAGGATCTATTGGTGAAAAGTCATCTGCCCATTTTTTGTTCTTGATATTAATGGTTCCGTGGGATGTAAATAACATACCGTTTCGTCCATTCCTTGTTGGCATCACGCAATCGAACATATCTACTCCAAGAGCAATATTTTCAAGAATATTAATTGGTGTTCCCACTCCCATTAGATAACGTGGCTTGTCTTCCGGTAGTATTGCAGTAACCACTTCAGTCATTGCATACATTTCATCTGCCGGTTCTCCTACAGATAATCCTCCAATAGCATTTCCTTCAGCTCCGGCATTTGCGATATATTCCGCAGATTGCTTCCGAAGATCTTTGTAGGTGCTCCCCTGTACGATTGGGAAAAGTGTTTGCTTATAATCGTAAATTTCAGGCGTTTTCTCAAGGTGATTGATACACCTGTCCAGCCAGCGATGCGTCATATGCATAGATCTCTTTGCATAATTATAATCACATGGATATGGAGTACATTCATCAAAAGCCATAATAATATCGGCTCCAATGGTACGCTGAATTTCCATTACATTTTCCGGAGTAAACGTATGATAAGAACCATCTATATGAGATTTGAACTTCACACCTTCTTCCTTGATCTTTCTTCTTGCTGAAAGTGAATAAACCTGGTAACCACCACTATCTGTAAGGATATTTCGGTCCCAATTCATGAACTTATGAAGTCCACCAGCTTTCCTCAGAATTTCAGTTTGTGGTCTAAGGTATAAATGGTAGGTATTTCCCAGTATTATATCTGGATTAATATCTTCCTTCAATTCACGTTGATGTACGCCTTTAACGGTAGCTACCGTTCCAACCGGCATAAAAATTGGTGTTTCGATCTTGCCATGATCTGTGGTAATACTTCCGGCACGTGCTTTACTACCGGCATCGGTAGATAAAAGTTCAAATTTCATAGTTCTGTTTAATCGCTGCAAAGATACTCATTCAAAACTCAAATGGAAGTCAGAGTTCACAGAGCCTGTTAGTATTTTGCTGAAAAAGTTAATAACTGGGGTATGGTTGCTTTGTCAAAGGCTTTAAATCGCTTATTTTTGCGGCAACAAAACAACACATTATAAAATGCCAAACATCAACGAATTACAAGATTTTGTCACTCAGGTTCGCCGCGATATTCTGCGACAGGTGCATAAAGTAAACTCTGGTCACCCTGGAGGTTCTTTAGGCTGCGCTGAATTTTTTACGGCTCTTTACCAGGAAGTTATGGATCACAACACCAGCTTCAACATGGATGGTAAAGGAGAAGACCTGTTCTTTCTTTCCAATGGTCATATCTCCCCGGTTTTTTACAGCGTTCTAGCCAGAAGTGGTTATTTCCCGGTAGAAGAACTCAGTACTTTTAGATTAATTGATTCAAGATTACAGGGACATCCAACAACTCATGAGGGATTGCCTGGAGTTAGAATCGCTTCAGGATCTCTGGGACAGGGAATGAGCGTTGCTCTTGGTGCTGCTCAGGCCAAGAAACTTAATAATGATGATCATATAGTTTACACTCTTCATGGTGATGGAGAGTTGCAGGAAGGTCAGAACTGGGAAGCGATCATGTATGCTGCCGGAAATAAAGTGGACAACCTTATTTCTACAGTAGACCTCAACGGTCAGCAAATCGATGGTAGTACAGAGAAGGTACTTCCGCTAGGAAACCTTGGAGCTAAATTTGAAGCATTTGGCTGGGACGTGATGGAAATTGAAGATGGAAACAATCTTCAACAGGTGATCGACGGACTTAAAGAAGCTAAAAACAGAACTGGAAAAGGTAAGCCAGTCTGTATTTTAATGAACACGGTAATGGGTAATGGTGTCGATTTCATGATGCATACGCACGCATGGCATGGGAAAGCTCCAAACGACGAGCAGTTGGAAAAAGGACTTTCTCAGAACCCTGAAACCCTAGGTGATTACTAAGCCAAATTCATTAAAATCAAAATTAAGAATATCATGAAAGAATATATAAATAAAGGAAGTAAGGATACCAGATCTGGTTTTGGAGATGGCTTGACAGAACTTGGCCAATCTAACGAGAATGTGGTTGCGCTATGCGCCGATCTTACCGGATCTCTGAAAATGGACGACTTCAAAGCAAATCATCCTGAAAGATTTTTCCAGGTTGGTATTGCTGAAGCGAATATGATCGGGATGGCAGCAGGGATGACCATTGGTGGAAAAATTCCGTTTACAGGAACTTTCGCCAACTTCTCTACCGGTAGAGTTTACGACCAGATTCGACAAAGTGTTGCCTATTCTGGAAAGAATGTGAAGATCTGTGCGAGTCACGCCGGAGTTACTTTAGGAGAAGATGGTGCAACTCACCAGATCCTTGAAGATATTGGCTTGATGAAAATGCTACCTGGAATGACGGTAATCAACACCTGTGATTATAACCAGACCAAAGCTGCTACCAAGGCGATTGCAGATTACGATGGTCCTGTTTACCTGAGATTTGGCCGACCAAAGGTTGCTAATTTTACTGAAGATGATCAGGATTTCCAGATCGGGAAAGCGGTGCATCTATATGAAGGTACCGATGTTAGCATCATTGCAACTGGTCATCTAGTTTGGGAAGCCATTCAAGCGGCTGTGGAGCTGAATGAAAAAGGTATTAGTGCAGAGGTGATCAACATTCATACGATCAAACCACTTGATGAAGAGGCTGTGATTGCTTCAGCTAAGAAAACCGGATGTGTGGTTACTGCTGAAGAGCATAACTTCCTTGGCGGCCTTGGTGAAAGTGTTGCCAGAACTCTGGCTTCTCACCATCCTACACCTCAGGAATTCGTGGCGACTGAAGATTGCTTCGGGGAAAGCGGAACTCCTGCTCAGCTGATGGAAAAATATGGTTTGAACTCTGCTGCTATTGTAAAGGCTGCGGAAAAAGCTATTAAAAGAAAATAATACTTCTATAACATAGAAGTCAGCATATTAAAGCCTTCTGAAGTTTATCTTCGGAAGGCTTTTCTACTTTTACTGAAATAAACCATAAACCCATGGCGTTATAGTAGCCTGAAATAAGATAAAATTATACCTATGAAAAAGTTAATGATGTTTGCACTAATGATTGGTGCGCTGAATGTTTCTGCACAGGATGCAAGTTTTGGGATCAAAGGTGGATTAAATTATGGTGCAACCGGAGAATACGAATCTATTAGCCGTCTAACCGATGATTTCAGCGATTCATTTGAAGATGGAGAAAACAAGACTGGATTTCATGCAGGATTTTTTGGACAGTTCGAAATACTGGGAATCTTTCTTCGCCCGGAATTGGTTTATACAGAAATGAACACCGAGTATTCACAATTTGATTATAAGCTTCAGAAGTTAGATGCTCCTGTACTTTTAGGAATTAATGTACTAGGACCTCTAAATATCAAAGCAGGTCCCACATTTCAATATATTCTGAAAAATGAACTGGAAAATACCAATTTGAGTATTGGTGATGTGGAAAATGAGATTAGCGTTGGCTATCAATTAGGAGCAGGTCTGGATCTAGGCAGGCTTGGTTTCGATATTCGATATGAAGGAGCTTTTCAGGATAACCAGGCGTTGGGTGGAAATCTTGCTGCCGATAGTGGTTTCACTATAGATTCAAGACCATCACAATGGATCCTGAGTGTAGCGTATTCGCTCTAGATTAAATTTGAAATTTAGATTTATAGTAATAAAAAAACCCGGAAGAGATTCCGGGTTTTTGTTTTAGTTCGCTACCTGACTTATAAACTTGATTCGGTATAATCGTAATTCTTCATCATCATAATCACCATCAAATTCCTCCATTGCTTCATCGATCTTATCGGTTTCAGCTTCCAGAAAATATTCATGAATCTCTTCCTGTTGATCTTCATCAAGAATATCATCTAGATAATAGTCAATATTCAGTTTAGTTCCGCTGTAGACAATCGCTTCCATTTCTTTGATAAACTCTGGCATTTGCATGCCTTTGGCAGAAGCAATATCTGATAATGGTAATTTTCTGTCTACACTCTGAATAATAAATAGTTTCAAAGCACTATTGGCTCCGGTAGATTTCACTACAAAATCATCAGGCCTTACAATATCATTATCCTCAACATATCTAGAGATAAGATCTACAAAATCGGCTCCATATTTTTTTGCCTTTCCTTCTCCTACTCCGTGAATGTTTCCCAATTCCTCTATATTTACCGGGTATTTAAGAGCCATATCTTCTAAAGATGGATCCTGAAAGATCACAAATGGAGGCAGGTCTTTCTTTTTGGCAACTTTCTTCCGAAGCTCCTTTAGCATTTTTACCAGCTGATCATCAACTGTATTCGCCGACTTTTGAGGTACAACGACCTCTTCAGTAATATCATTAAAAACATGATCCTCGGTCATCATAAATGACACTGGATTCTTAAGATACTCTTCCCCACGCTTAGTAAGTTTTACCACTCCGTAAGTTTCAATATCCTTTTTCAGGAATCCTGCAATCAAAGCCTGGCGGGTAAGTGCCATCCAGTAACCGGCATGTTGGTGACTACCTTTTCCGAAGAGACGATGCTCATCGGTCTTATGAGAAAGAATGACCGCATTACTTTTTCCAATAAGCGTTCGCACCACTTCCTTAGACTTATATAATTGATTTGTTTCTTTTACAGTTTTCAGCAATAGTTCAAGATCATCCTTGGCTTCATGTTGATTCTTAGGATTCCGAACATTATCATCCATATCTGCTCCTTCCCCGGTTTCAGAATCGAATTCCTCACCAAAATAATGCAGTATGAACTTTCTTCTTGAAATAGAAGTTTCAGCGAAAGCAACCACTTCCTGTAATAGCGCATGACCAATTTCCTGTTCTGCGACAGGTTTACCGCTCATAAACTTCTCAAGTTTTTCAATGTCCTTATAACTGTAGAATGCAAGACAATGTCCTTCACCACCATCTCTACCGGCACGACCAGTTTCCTGGTAATAACTTTCTATACTCTTTGGAATGTCATGATGGATCACAAAACGAACGTCTGGCTTGTCGATCCCCATCCCAAAGGCGATGGTCGCCACCACGACATCGATATCTTCCATAAGAAACATATCCTGGTGTCTGGAACGTGTTTTTGCGTCGAGGCCGGCATGGTAAGGAACGGCTTTAATACCATTTACCTGAAGGGTTTGGGCAAGCTCTTCCACTTTCTTTCTGCTTAAGCAATAGATGATACCAGATTTACCATCGTTCTTTTTTACGAAACGAATAATATCGGCATCAACATTCTTGGTTTTAGGACGTACCTCATAGTACAGGTTAGGTCGGTTAAAACTTGCCTTAAAAGTATTAGCATCGGTGATTCCCAGGTTCTTCAGAATATCTTCCTGAACCTTGGGAGTAGCCGTGGCGGTAAGGCCAATTACCGGTATATTATCTCCTATACGCTGAAGTATATGTCTTAAATTCCGATATTCTGGCCTGAAGTCGTGTCCCCATTCACTTATACAGTGCGCTTCATCTACGGCGAGGAACGAGATCTTCTGATGCTTCAGAAAGTCCACATAATCTTCTTTGGTCAGGGATTCCGGAGCCACATAAAGCAGTTTACAGACACCATTATCGATATCTGTTTTCACCTGGTTTACTTCTGTCTTATTTAAAGAGGAATTCAGAACATGAGCAATACCATATTCTGAAGAGATACTACGAATAGCATCTACCTGGTTCTTCATTAAAGCTATAAGTGGGGAAACAACAATCGCTGTTCCATCCTGTATTAGTGCAGGGAGCTGATAACATAATGATTTACCTCCACCCGTTGGCATAACAACGAATGTGTCATGGCCATTTACGATACTGGTGATTACATCTTCCTGAAGCCCCTTAAACTGACTAAAACCAAAGTACTTCTTCAGTTCTTTGTGTAAATCAATTTCGGTCAAACCCATTCAATTGTGTTACAATTTTACATACATTTGTATAACTAAATATACGGTTTTCTTTAGTACCTGCAATTCTTAATTTAATCTAATTTGAAACTTAGCGAGCAAATCATTTCTTCAGCGAAAGAAACCATTTCCAACGAAGCCAAAGCAATTGCGAATCTCGAAAATTACATTGACGAAGAATTCATTAAGGCGGTAGAAGTTATCTATAAGTCTGAAGGTCGTGTTGTGGTTACCGGTATTGGTAAAAGTGCCATTATCGCCAATAAGATCGTGGCCACCCTCAACTCCACTGGCACTCCATCCATTTTCATGCATGCGGCAGATGCGATACATGGAGATCTTGGAATCGTTCAAGATAACGATGTGGTGATCTGCATTTCTAAAAGTGGAGATAGCCCTGAAATAAAGGTTTTAGTGCCACTCATCAAGAATTTTCATAATGTACTTATTGGACTCACCGGGAATAAGGAATCATTTCTTGGGAAACAGGCGGACTATGTTCTAAACAGTTATGTTGAGAAGGAAGCCTGTCCTAATAATCTGGCTCCTACTACTAGTACAACTGCACAAATGGTTATTGGTGATGCTATTGCTGTATGTTTACTAAACCTTAAAGGCTTTAGCAGCAGGGATTTCGCAAAATATCATCCGGGAGGCTCTTTAGGTAAGAAATTATATTTAAGAGTTAGCGATATCGTATCTCAAAATATGGTGCCCATGGTATCTGCGGAAACCGATGTAGCTAACGTGATCATTGAGATTTCAGAAAAAATGCTGGGTGTAACCGCAGTTCTGGAAAACGAACGTATCATAGGGATCATCACAGATGGTGATATTCGTAGAATGCTGAAGGATCACGGAGAAATAAATGGACTCAAGGCACGGGATATTATGAGTGCCGATCCAAAAACGATCGAACAGGATACCCTTGCCGTTGTAGCTATGGAAATCCTTGAGAAGAATCAGATCTCACAACTACTGGCTGTTGAGAATGGAAAATATACAGGTGTAGTTCACCTGCACAATTTAATAAGAGAAGGAATTTTATAATGGAAAGAATCGCCCCCCAGGAAGAACCTGGACATGAAATGTCTTTTTTAGATCATCTTGAGGAATTGAGATGGCATTTGATTCGCGCGGTACTTGCCGTAGTGATCGCAGCAGGTGTAGCATTTGTATTGAAAGAGTTTATTTTTGATGTGCTGCTCTTTGGACCTGCAAATCCTGATTTTTTCTCATACCGAGTATTATGTGATCTATCTGGCCTCTTCGGAATAGATGGTGGCTTTTGCGACCAGGAAATGAATTTCCGAATCCAGAGTAGAACCATGGGAGGACAGTTCTCTGCCCACGTCTGGACGTCTATCACGGCTGGATTTATCATTGCCTTTCCATATGTGATCTACGAGTTCTGGAAATTTGTCGCCCCGGCAATGCATGACAATGAAAGAAATCATGCTAAAGGGTTTATTTTCGTTACTTCGGTTTTATTCTTTTTAGGAGTGTTATTCGGGTATTATGTGGTTACTCCACTATCCATCAATTTCCTCGGAAAGTACCAGGTAAGTGATACCGTTTTTAACGATTTTGATCTTAGTAGTTATATAAGTCTGGTAAGAGCATCTGTTCTGGCCAGCGGACTCATTTTTGAACTTCCCATCGTGATCTATTTCCTTACTAAAGTAGGAGTAGTAACACCAGAGTTCCTAAAAAAATACAGAAAATATGCACTGGTGATCGTACTGGTTCTTTCTGCGGTTATTACCCCGCCAGATATTGTGAGCCAGATCATCGTCGCCATCCCGGTATTGATACTTTATGAAGTGAGTATTATCATTTCGAAGTTCATGTATAAAAAAGAAGAAAAAGAAAAAGAAAAAATCAACAATTAAGCTATGACAAATCAAGTGGACGAATTTAATTCGTACCGTGCTAAGATGAACGATAAGATTCTTGGTGACAATAATAAGATCATTAAAAGAATCTTTAATCTGGACACCAATGCCTTTACTGAAGGTGCCCTGGATAAAAAAACCAAAGAATTACTTGGACTGGTTGCTTCTACGGTTTTGCGTTGTGATGACTGTGTAAGATACCACCTGGAAGCGAGTTATAATGAAGGAATTACCAAAGAGGAAGTAATGGAAACCCTAAGTATTGGTACCCTAATTGGGGGAACTATTGTAATCCCTCACTTAAGACGTGCTTACGAATATTGGGAAGCTTTGGAAGCCCAGGAATAAAACGGAACAATTTCTGCTTATTCAGAATAAATTGAGAATATGAAACTACGCGCTGAAAATCTGATCAAGACCTATAAAGGAAGAAATGTTGTAAAAGGAATTTCTGTAGAAGTTAATCAGGGAGAGATCGTGGGATTACTTGGACCGAATGGTGCGGGTAAAACCACTTCTTTTTATATGATCGTAGGATTGATCAAACCCAATAGCGGGAACATTATTCTGGATAAGCAGAACATTACCAAATTCCCCATGTACAAACGGGCACAGCATGGAATTGGATACCTCGCCCAGGAAGCTTCTGTTTTCAGGAAGCTGAGTATCGAGGACAATATTCTCAGCGTTCTGGAACTAACGAAACTATCCAAGAAAGAGCGATTAATGAAGATGGAATCGCTAATCGAAGAATTTGGGCTTGGTCATATACGTAAAAGCCGGGGAGACCTTTTAAGTGGTGGTGAACGCCGGAGAACAGAAATCGCCAGAGCTTTGGCTACAGATCCAAATTTCATTCTCCTAGATGAGCCATTTGCCGGGGTAGATCCAGTGGCGGTAGAGGACATCCAGAGAATTGTTGCTCAGTTAAAGGACAAAAATATTGGTATTCTCATTACCGATCATAATGTGCAGGAAACCCTGGCCATTACAGACAGAACTTACCTTATGTTCGAAGGAAGCATCTTAAAACATGGAATTCCGGAAGAACTCGCCGAAGATGAAATGGTACGTAAAGTTTACCTTGGACAGAACTTCGAACTTAGAAAGAAAAAGATCTTTAATTAAGCTGTTGCTTTCCTATTAGATATTACTGAAAGTAGTACATATAGCAGGATGATTGCTGGTATTGCGATAAACTTCAGTAATACTATGAGTAATAGGCAACTTACGATGAAGAAGTAACGAAGTTTATTCTCTTTAAATCCCCAATCTGAAAATTTTAGTGCGAATAATGGTAGTTCCGCATTCAGGAGAATACAGCTCAAGATCGTTAATCCAACTAAA
Organism: Christiangramia sp. OXR-203; assembly: GCF_034372165.1. Classification (NCBI taxonomy): domain Bacteria; kingdom Pseudomonadati; phylum Bacteroidota; class Flavobacteriia; order Flavobacteriales; family Flavobacteriaceae; genus Christiangramia; species Christiangramia sp. OXR-203. The sequence continues at coordinate 2,589,900 of NZ_CP139698.1, forward strand.
AACCACTCGTTCAGGATCAATTGATTGATTATTGGAACAGATTCATAAGTAAGAATAAGCGGTAAACTAAGGATCAGCAAAGCATTCGCCGGAGTTGGAAGACCAATAAAAGAGTCGGTTTGGCGATCATCTACATTGAATTTTGCCAAACGATATGCTGAAGCTACAATAATTAATAAGCCTATAAGCGCGAAGGGTTGCAGGTTCAACTCAAATTCTGAGGAATCCCAATCGGTTGATAAGCTACCGCTGGATGGTAAAGCTTTTACGATCAACTGGTACATTACGATTCCTGGCACTACTCCACTGGTAACAACATCTGCCAGCGAATCCATTTGTAGTCCTACTTCACTTTTTACATCAAGTGCACGCGCGGCGAGACCGTCAAAGAAGTCGAAAAATATCCCTGCAGCTACAAATATAGCAGCCAGCACCAGGTTTCCCTGTACAGCAAAAATAACTGCGATACTACCAGATAGCAGGTTTAAAGAAGTAATTAGATTCGGAACGTGTTTTTTTAAGCCCATTTGACTGTTTTAAATAGAATCCACTAAACTAACATTTTGAATTTAAAAGCCTCTAAAAATACTGTTATATGAAAAGCTAGTCAGCTAAATTTAATGTTTCCTGTATAAGTTTATTATTTTTGAGCAGACTTCAGCATCTATGAAAAAAATTCTTCTAGCCCTTCTTAGCGGGATCATTCTGGCAATTTCATGGCCAACTTATGGATTTCCAATTTTCATATTTCTAGGTTTTGTACCGCTACTTTATGCTGAATTTAAAATTCGTAATTATTCTGAAAGCAAGGTTAAACTGAAAGTTTTTGCTCTTTCCTATCTTACTTTTTTTGTCTGGAATGTGATAACTACCTGGTGGATCTACAACTCGACTCCATTTGGTGGAGTTTTCGCCATATTGGCTAATTCGCTTTTAATGTCTACAGTCTTTCTCTTATACCATATTGTAGCCAAGAGAACTGGGTTTAAAGCTGCTTCAGCATTCCTTATTAGCATCTGGATGGTTTTTGAAAAGATACACTTGAACTGGGACTTTTCCTGGCCGTGGCTTAATCTTGGGAACGTATTTTCAGAAGTTCCAGCATGGATTCAATGGTACGAATTTACAGGAACCTTTGGAGGAACATTATGGGTATGGATACTGAACATCGCCATCTTCAAGTCCATTTTATCATACCGGGAATTTAAAGACAAAGCGATCATAGCAAGTGCCGCGGTAAAGGTCTTTTTGCTTATTGGTATTCCAATGCTAATTTCTGGGGTTCTAAACTGGACATACGAGGAACCTGAGGAATTCATAGATGTGGTTATCCTTCAGCCAAATATCAATCCTTATACTGAGAAATATAATACTACAGATCGAAAGATCGGGGAGCTGCTGCTTGAAATATCTGCAAAAGCTGTGACCCCAGAAACAGATTTGATCATTGCTCCGGAAACTGTCTTTGCTGATGGTACACAACTGAAGAACCTCAACAATTCTGAGGGAATATTTTACGGAGAGCAAATAAGCCAACTAGATGATGAATTATCGTTTCTGGGAGGAATTACCTTATACGAAAGGTTCAATGATCCAGGAAAAGTCCGCAGACAATCGAATAGAATCGGTCCTAACGACTGGTATGATGATTATAACTCTGCATTTATGATCAGTGATCACGCAGATAGTTTGCAATTATACCATAAATCAAAACTGGTCGTAGGCGTGGAGAATTTCCCGTACCAGGATATTTTAAAACCAATACTTGGTAATGTAATGATCGATCTTGGAGGCACGGTTGCGATGAAAACCACTCAGGAAAAGCGGGAAGTGCTTTATTTTGAGGACTCGCTGGGAACTGCACCAATTATCTGCTACGAATCGGTGTACGGAGAGTATGTAACCGGATATGTGGAAAATGGCGCGAATTTTCTAAGCATTATTACCAATGATGCGTGGTGGGGTGACACACAAGGACATCAGCAGCATTTAAGCTATGCGAGGTTGCGAGCTATAGAAAATAGAAGATACGTAGCGAGAAGTGCCAATACCGGAATTTCAGCGATCATAAATTCCCGCGGTGATATATTAAAAACTTTAGCATATGAGGAGCGTGGCAGCATTTCAGGGCGAGTCGGAATCCAGAATGAGCTAACTTTTTATTCGCAATACGGAGATTACCTGGCAAGAATCGCACAGTTTCTAGCACTATTCATCTTCTTATTTTCCGTAGTAAAATATAATAGGAAAAGACCTGCGTAAGAGCTGAGATTCCAGCTTCTTTCCATTTTCACTTCAATTGAAGACTGAAAGCAGACTACCTAAATCTAAGAACCATACAACAACCAAAACGTAAAACAGACAACCTCTAGCTTTTACTGTCCTCTAAAAAATAGAACGGTACTAAAGGTTTTTAAAAGTATACTTAGGTCGAGAAAGATTCCGCGATGTTTGATATAATAAAGGTCATACTGAAGTTTTTCCAGACTATCGTCATAGCAATCTCCATAGTTTGCCATTACCTGCGCCCAGCCAGTTAAGCCAGGTTTAATGATGTGCCGGGTATCGTAAAAAGGAATAAGTTCTGAAAGTTCATCCACGAAGACAGGACGCTCAGGTCTGGGGCCAATCAAACTCATATCTCCAAGTAACACGTTGTAAAACTGCGGAATTTCATCGAGTCTAGATCTACGTAGGAATCGGCCAAATTTAGTAACTCTGAGGTCTTTTTTCTGAGCAAATTGTGGTCCTGAGATCTCCGCATCCTTATTCATGGTTCTCAATTTTACAATTTTGAAAACCTCACCATTCTTGCCAACCCGCTCCTGAAAGTAAAAGGTCTTTCCACGATTCGCGATCAGGTTTCCGGTGATAATAAAAGGACTTAGTATTACTCCAACTAGAATTCCGACTATTGAAACTAGGATATCAAAACTCCGAAAGGCCAACAGATAAAATTTATTCTGATGATTTCTGCTGAAAGGAAAATAACGGTAAAAGTCTTTGTCAACATTTTGCACCGGAATTCTTTGGGTAATCTCCTCATAGACCTGCGAATAATCACGAATTGAAAACCCCTGCTTCTGAAGTTTGCTTAGCTGATTGTAAAGCGGCAACATCAATCCTCGTTGAAATGCACTGGTAACAACAATCTCACTAATATGCTCATCCTTGACGGTCTGCACGAGTTCCTGTACTTCAAACCTTAAAAGATCTTCTCTGGCGATATCAGTTTTCAAAGTTTCGTCGGTATTGATATAACCTACTACAAAGTAATTAGGATCAGCTTTTTGCAGGGATTCAGCTATTAACTTGATATCAAAAGAGTCGCCTACTACGAGAACCCGTTTATAAAATCTAGGACTTGAAATCAGACTGATATAAAGAGATCTCCAAATAAGCAGTGAAATGGCTACTGAAAGAAAGAAAAAGATAATCTGTAGTCGGTTTTCAGGCAAACTTGGAGTAAGCAAAGGCGTAAGCATATAAAACAGTACGGTAAGACTGGTGGTAAGCAGTACGTTTTTTAATACGCTGTCAAACCGATCTGCCTTCTGAAGGTCGTAAAGTTCAAATACATTTCCGAAGAAACTGAGATAAACTACAAATACCAGCGTCCACGTCCAGGTATCAGAATTAATTCTGAAGTAGTCAAACTGAAAAATTATTCCGACAATAGTTAGAGAAAGTAAGGCAAAGAGAATATCGAAAAGTTTTAATAAAAACTTTCGCTCAGAAATTTCAAAATGAAAAATAGGCTTTTTCGACATTGCGGCAGGGCTGGTAATGTACAGATAAATATAGAACTTTTAGCTTAGCAAATCCAGCCATTGGTGTTTAACTCGTTCCCAATCGAAATTCTCTACTTCGATTCTGGCATTTTTAGCAAGTTGAGTGCTAAATTCAGGCTCAGAAATCAATTTTACACAAGCAGCAGTCATAGCCTTAGAATCATCTGGAGGCACCAGGAGACCGGTTTGTTCATTTTCTATTAGATACGGCATGCCACCAACATTGGTTGAAACCACAGGAAGTCCCAGGGCCATCGCCTCCATGACACTCACAGGAGTATTATCCACGTTAGAGGTATTTAGAAAAATGCAGTAATCCTTTGATAGCGAAATAAGGTCAGGTTTAGAAAGCTTCCCGGGAAAGCTTACTTTCAAGTTATTTTCGTTCACATACTTCTTAAGTTCTTCGAGGCTACCATCCTTATCAGGTCCTGCCATACAAAGTTCGCTTTCAGGATAGAGGTCTGATAAATTTTCCAGTACTTCAATGGCTAGTCTGGGATGATATAGTTGCTGAAAAGAACGAATCCATAAAAGTTTTGGCTGGGTAATTTGTCTCTTCTGAAATGTATAAAGATGCAGGGCTACAGCGTTGGGAATACAGACGAGATTACTATAGCCGAACTCCTTGAACCGGTCATAAAGGTACAAAGAAGGTGCTGCCAGTGCTGAAGCATCACGGAATAGATTGGTCACATAATTACCAGAAGATTTTAGCTTATTCGGCAAATCACCACCATGCAAGATCAAATAGCATTTTTTCTTCCTCCATCTGGCAATACTCGCGCAAAGTTGTGCAAAAATAAAATTCTGAGTACTGTAGGTATCAATCACAACTTTCTGATAATTACCGAACAGGCAATACAGGCACATTTCGAGCAGCCTCAAAATTTTGTTTTGATGGGAAGAGATCGCTTTTATGAAGATACCTTCATTTCTAAGTAGTTCCGGAATAGTATCAACAGCAGTAGGTGTTCTATCCCATTTTTCCAGTTTGTTTCCTATATAGAGAATTTTATGCATCAGGCCAGAACTTGATTCCAGTCATCTCTTACGCAGCTCCAGTCAAATTGATCAACCTTAACTTTGGCATTCTTACAAAGCAATATCCCTGAGTCCGGATTTTCCACGATATTCTGAATAGACATGGCCATTTGATGAGCAGATCTGTCTTCAACCAGGATCCCATCTGTTTTATGATCTATCAACTGGGGCATCCCGCCTACGTTGGTACTAACTACCACCAGGCCAAGGCTCATCGCTTCAATGACGCTTATTGGGGTATTATCCACAGTGGTGGTATTAATAAAAAAGTCATAATGTTGAGATAGGGAGGACCAGTATTTCTTCTTTAATTTCCCGGTAAAACGAACATCAAGCTTATATTTCTCCGCAAGTTTCTTACAGGTTTTCATGGTGCCATCTTTCTCCGGGCCTACCATACATAGACTTGCCTTTGGATATTTTTCAGAAACTATCTTCAATACTTCTATAGCCATAATAGGATTATATCGCTCCTGGAAACGTCGTACCCACAGCAATTTAGGCTGAAAAGTTTCACGCCTTTTGAATGGGTAGTTTGACGTTTTTATGGCGTTAGGAATTACTTTGGTATTTTGAAAGCCATGCTTTTCGAACGCATCCATTAAAAACATCGAGGGTGCTATATTAACCTTTGAATTTCCGAAGAGACTTTCACTAAATGATTTTGATTTTTCCAGTCGTTCCGGCAAATTTCCACCATGTAATATTGGGATATACTCAAGATCCAAAAGCTGACAGGCTTTCCCAACCAGATAAGCATAATAAAAGTTCAGGGCACCATAAGTATCGATAAGTACAATATCTGTAGAATTCTTGTAGCGTGCAATTAGCCCAAGCATTTCGGTAAGGCGCAAAGCCTTATTGGATCGTGTAGATGCAGTTTTAACCTCGTAACCTTCTTTCCTTAACATTTTACTGAAAAAAGAGATATAGGTGACGGTAAAACTATTAATTCGCAAGTCGTTTCCTATGTACAGGATCCTTTTTTTCATCTACTATATATAATAAAGCGAGTCCGTAAATAAAGCCTGGCAGCGCAATACGCATGGCGGAGTGATTAATGGTTAAGAACCAAAAGGCCATAAATGCCAGGAAGTAATAATTATTTTTAAACTTCGTCCAGAATACAATGGGAACGCTAATAAGTATTAACAAAGCTACCAGACCAAGCATACCATGTTCTGAAAGCAATCGACTAATTTCATTATGCGATGCCGTTTCAGTCCCAGCCTCTTCACTACGGAATTTTTTAGCCTTCCCTACTCCAACTCCAATTACCGGACTATCATAAAATGCAAGCAGTTCAGTCTCAATTAATTCAGCTCGACCGGTAGTAATATCAGATTTCAGCTCACCCGCTGCGTTTCTGTTCGTATAGCGATAGGTAATCAAACCTTCTGTTTTGATCGCAGTAAAACTCCAAATAACTACGACCGACAATAGTAAGAACATAAGTTTTTTAGCAAGTGAGCTTTTCTGAATATTGTTTTGTTTCTGATAGAATATAAAAATAAAGGTAGCAATACAAATAATTGCGGTTAGAACTCCTCCTCTCGAAAATGTTATGATAGCTCTGTAGCTGAATAAAGCCAGCAGAATAATATCTATCAAATTCATGACCCTGTCCTTAAATACGAATAATCTGGTACAAACCAGGAACGCGCCCAATCCCATCACTGCTGAAATCTGATTTGGACCATACCCCCCAGAAGTAGCATAATTAGAATTGGTTCCGGTCATTAACGCTTCACCAATACTCGGGGTATAGAAAAATAAGTAAGATAAATTAGCAACCAATGGTAACAGCAACATGAGCAACACATAGTTGAAATGATCGAATGTGATTTTTTTGTAGTAGCAGTAAAGGGCGGAAACACCCAGGCAAACAGGCCCGCTCAAATTAAATGCTATTGCTTTTCGAAATACCACATCATAATCGAGAGTAAAAGAAGCCACTACCACTCCGGGAAAAAGCACCAGCAAATAGATCCAGAAAGGTACCGTTTTAGAAGAAGTGCCTTTATAAAACATTCCAATTAATAGAAACAGAATGACCGAATATTTACCGGTTTCATAGAAGATCATAGCCCCATTCATTCTGTAAAATACCTCTGCTCCGGCGATATAAGCTGCTGCCATCAGAGCCTCATTATTCCGGTTATTCTTTAAAATGATCCAGAAAAACAAGCCCACCCAGGTAGCAAGCAGTAAAATGGAAGCAGATGATCTCTGAAAATAAATTACAAATCCTATCAAAACATGCAGTAGCACGAATTGTAAATAGGACATATAATTTATTTTTTTGATCGCCAATTGATTATTCTTTATTTATTACAACATTAAGAACTTTGGTAAAAATCGATAATTTCCGTCACATTCTTGGAAGCGGAATACTCTAGTTCGATATGATCGCGAAAAGATAGGGCTTTCTGCTTCAAATCTGGGTCCATATACATCGCTCTCATTGCCGCAGATAATGCAGCAAGGTTGTTGGATGGCACCTGGATTCCATGGTCTCCCATTACTTCGGCACATTGCCCTACATTGGTATAAACAGCAGGTAAACCGGCTAAACCATATTCGAGTAAAGCAAGGGGTAATCCTTCAGAAATGGAGGAGAGAATTCCCACGTCGGCCTCATTAAGATAAGCATCGACATCTACCTGACTTCCGTAGTAAAATATAGCATCCTTAAGCTCGGAATTTTCGATTTTTTGGAGAACCCGCACGCTGTAATCGTCCTGAAAGTTTTTACCTAAAAGATGCAGACTTACATTCCCCAAGTCCAGTTTTTCAAATGCCTCAATAAGAGAGATCTGATCTTTTTGTGGACGAAGATTCGCCACGCAAATAAATTTAAAGTCGGTTGTTGAACCTTTGAGTAATGTAAAACCTCGGGGTTTCCTGGTCTTCGGAAGAATAAAATTTCGAATTACCTGAATGTGAGAACACTCAAGGTGAATTTTCGACCATTCTGCCAGTTTTTGATTTACAGCGATCACCCCATCTATATAACCAGACAATAACTTTAAAATTGTTTTCGGCCTATTTTCAAGGAACTCACTTTTACCGTAGTGATCATGCCAGATTAATCGGATTTTGCTACCCAGATAAATTTTAAGTAGAGTACAGAGAAAAATAGATGTGCTATGAGCATGAACAATACTTATTTGATGTTTTTTGACATATTTCAGTAATTTTCTGAAAGCCCAGAGATCAAGACTTGATCTTTTGTTCAGGAAGAGAAATCTAACCTCAGCTTTGATTTCATTGCGAAGAAGTCCTTCTCTGCGCGTACAGCAAATATGTGAAGCCTCAATTTTACCAGCAAGCGCATTTGCACAGTTTACGGCCATTCGTTCTGCACCACCCGCATCCAGCGTATCGATCACCTGTAAAACTTTCATAAAAATTTCCTGATCTCGGTTTCAAATCGTTCCAATGTGTACTGCTGCGACCATTTTTGCGCATTTTTTGAAATCGCTTTCAATGCATTTCTGTTTTCCAGTTTATCCAGAATGATTTTTTTTGCATGGTCTGGATCTGCAGGAATAACAACTCCTCTTTCCCCTTCTCCCATCATCCAAGAAACACAGGATACGTTAGTGGCAACAGGAATGCAGCCAAAAAACATAGCCTCAGCTAGTGCCTTTGGCCAGCCTTCAGATTTGGAAGGCAGAACAAGAAAATTTGATTCCCGATAACGCTGCTTCAGCTCCTTCTTGTTTCTAAAACCCACTATGCTAATAGCTTCTGAAAACGTTGAATTCTTTATATAATCTTCAAGCTCCTCCAGTAAAACCCCATTTCCATAGAGTTTTAAACTTGCATCAACACCTTGTGAAATTAATGCCTCTACCAGTTTAATTGCAATTAAGGGTCTTTTTCCCTCTGATAAGGATCCTACGAACATGAATTTTAAACTCTTATCAAATTCTTTATTCACCGGAGAAATCTCCTCTTCGGAAAAGCTTGCAGTAAAGAAAGGGATGATGTTATCTGACTGATTTTTCCATTTCCCATACACCAGAACTTTGATGTTGCGGGATAGAAAGCGATTATTCAGGATCCATTTCTGAAGTCTGTAACTAAGTGGTTGATCTGACTCCGGATCCCAGTTTCCTGCGTACTTTACAGTTTTTTGCTTCTTCGGAAAAAAGATCTGAATGATGCATCCCAGAAAAGAGATGTTCCCGGGACAGCGTAGGTGAATATGATCTGCTTCCAGACAGATTCTGTATATCTTGATCAAAATTAATGGAGTCCGGAAAATTGATAATAGAATATTGGTTAATCCTTTAAAACTGAGTGCAGGTACCTCAGCAAACACAGGATCTTTAATGTAAGCGGTCTCACCAACTAATGGTTTGCGATTAATTTTTGGAGCCAGAACCATAAATTCATCAACCCCATTTAACCAAATATTCATTTCACTTATATAAGGTTCATACGAATAAAATTTCCCATTATATACAGCGTGTTCAATATAGGTAATGATCGCAAATTTCATAAATAACTTTCAGTTGAAAAGATCGTAAAAATTATACTTTAATGTACGCCAAATCTGAAAGGATTGCTCACCATCCAGATTATGATCTCCATCATAAACCGTATAATATCGGTTTCCTACTTGTTGAATATCTAAATGATGCATTCCCCGATTGAACCACTCCACCTCTGGTACATCTTGTAAAAATCTCTTTTCTACAAGTTCTAAAGATATTGTTTGTTCAGACTCTTTCAATTTGTAGATCGAGATTCCAGAGCCATAACCAAAAGTACGATCCTGAACAGGTAAGCACCAATCATTTTGAAACTTAAAAAAGCGGCCGCCGGGGCGAGTCTCATTTCCCTTACGACCATTAAATCTTTTCGATTCTTTCCATTCCCCGTGCAACGAATCACTCTCAAAAAACAGCTGATTCATATGATCGTCTACCGCTACCATTAGATTTTTCTCTAAAAGAATTGTTGCATCTTTTAAACTGCGGTTTTTGATCAAGGTGTCTGAAATTTCCCATTTCACAGGGAAATCGTCGGCTTTATAGAGCAACACATTTCCGCTTTGCTTGGTTTCCGGCAACATGTAAATTTCGTTTTCATGCCTGAAAACCTGAGGATAGGAAATATGGAATTCCTCATCTATAACTACTCCTTCGTACTTATAATCCATGCCGTTAGCAGAAGTAAACAGCGCAATATCTGCATTACGCTTCCCTTTTAATTCCACAAACAAATAATAGGTATTATTTTCATATATGAAAAAAGGATCGGCAATATAATTACCTTCAGAATTTAGAAATGTATCCACCTCGGCATAAGTGATCAAATTATTTTCATCTATATTCGGTTTTTCCATAGGTGCGCTAACAAATGAAAATCCTACAGACCATCTCCCAATCTTGCTTGTAAAGAAGGGATAGTTATAATTCAGAAATAAAATTCCGGAAACGATAATAAAAAAAAAGGCCAGTAGAAGCTTTTTCATTGATAGCTTGTAGGTTTTGGGGCATTAATAAATAGACTGAACCATCCACTTAAACGACCTGCAGCTTCAAAGAAAGCTTCTTTTTTAATTTTTGAGGTAAGAACATTGGAGAACCTAATGCTAGTAAGCAGCAAAGCGGTGGCATGCCATTTTAGTGTAGCTTTTAAAGAGGGATTGGAATATTTAACACGCCAGACATAATATCCATTACGCAATACCATTTTACCGTATTTAAAAACATCTGGCCTACCAGCGGTATCATGATGATGCTCTAACCTGGCCGCAGTATTTACAAAAAGCTTTCCCTTTTTGGCCAGTCGAAGGGAAAAATCGGCATCCTCGTAAAGTCCGTAACCTTCAAAATATTCTGAGAATGACATTTCTTTGAAAATACCCGTTCGGTAAGAAGATATTCCTCCCATCATCATTTCCACTTCGTAGATCTTATTCGAGGGAGGTAGAAATGCAGTCGAATATCCATGAGAAAAATCGGGCATCATTCCTGGTGCTTTATCTGGAGCAAGTCCAAATTTTCGACGCATACCAAACCTCGAGCCTTCCACTCTGCTCCAACCGTCGTAGGTAAACAGGTCTTTATCAGTTTCATCAGCATCTTCAACTTTCTGCCAGTCTACATCATTACTGATATATCCTGAAACTGCCAGAGCTTCAGGTTTAAGAATAAAAGTTCCAATAATTTTGCGGAAATAGTCTTTCTCCAGGATAACATCATCATCCAGAAAGCAAACAATATCGCAATCTGTATTAAGTCTTTTTATTCCATAATTTCGCTGCCTGGTCAAACCTCGATCATGTTCATCAACCTTAAAATATTCAAGATTAAGAATTTGATTCGCTTCTAGCATCTTAGCCGTATTATTATCAGGCGATCCATCGATGATTAAGATACGATCTGGATCGAGTGACTGAGTTTGTACAGATCTCAGCAACCTCAGCAGGGACTCTGCTCTTTTATAGGTGCAAACAATCAGGTTAAAATTCAGTTTTGCTAAGTTCATCTTTATCTACTTGTGCTATTGGATTGTTGTTGCAGTTCCATAGCTTTCTGCTCGCTGATCTCCCATCTTCTTTCCATCACTGAAAAATACCGTATTGGATTTCTTACCGACTGCCTGGAATAGAATTTTAAAAACAAATTTACTTTATATCCTCTCCGCATTATATTGTTATAATGTCTATTCACCAACAACATAAATGTTGGAGAAGGCTTAGGTTTTTGGGAAGAGACTATTTTTTCATCCTGCATAACATATCTGAATCCTCCTGAGGCAACTTTAAGATGTTGTAAGATAATTTGAGAATGATATATGATATCACAACCCAGTTTTCTCAATTTCATCCCATAATCATTATCCTCTCCAAATCCATGTTCAAAAGCAAGTGAGAAACTAACTTTCTTAGCAAACTTAGAGCGTACAATAGAAGCTCCGGAAGCAAAAACTCCCCATTGTTTCATCTTTGAAAATTCTGTTTTTTCTCCGAGCTGCAACGTGTTTAAATTCAAAGCGTCAATATTTAGTTTTCGCATCTCTGTAACTGCTTTGGACAGCATATCGGCTTCAAAACGAATATCATCATCTGCAAAGAAAACAAGATCTGATTTAACTTCTTTCAATGCTAAATTTCTGGCATTACAGGCACCTGTCTGATTGATAAAATGGTGTATGATTTGAAACGGCCATTCTTCCGTTTTCAAATAATTCAAATCTGAACTGGAGTTAGAATTTGGATTCTGCTCAACAATGATCACTTTTTCAGGTTTCATTTGCTGATTTCTGAGATCGAACAGAACATTTTTCAGATGCTGCGGTCTGCCCAGTGTGGGAATGATCACATCGATTTTTTCTGAATCAGGAATGTTGTTGGATTCTGGTAACTCAGGTTGGGGCAGATCTACATTCAGGGGGAAATAAGATGTTTTAAATAGAGCCTTCAGCAACGAAATCAAAGGGAACTTTCTTTCATATTTCAGAAAACAGAAGAACAAGATGAGAAGCCTAACTTTTTTGTAATGCTGACCAACGAAACTGAAAAGAACTGAAGTATTTCGAGTTGGTAGTTTTTTATTCTCTAGCTTACTTTGTACGAGAGCCGGATCACTATAACAAAAAAGAGAATTTTGCTGACCAGTTTTCGCCATGGAATTCAGCAAATAACCAAAGCTTTTAATATGTTTAAATGTATCCTCAAATTGCTGTGCTGTTTTTCCATAGATGCCTCCAACATCGGTGCTCATTCTCCAGGTTGGATATCTCACCTCCAGCTTTGGATTTACAAAAGGAAGTTGGTCCACATAGCCGATCTCATCTCCGATAAAATAATTCGCAACAGGATGAGACGCCATGATTAAAGAGTGCGGGAAAATGTGAGAAATATTATGCTCTTCAAACTGTACGCTGTCCTCTTTCCATATAATGAGATCCTCAGGAAATTTGTGACAGAGTTGCCAGAAAACCTGGGTGAGATCAACAGCAAAATTACTCAGTTCCTCAGCATTTCTGCTCACACTAACTAATTCCTCTGCCCTATGATGACTGATAATAATCACTCAGTTGATCTTTTTAAAACCTTTTTATAATAATTCAGGTTTATTCCGGCAATTATTGAGGACCTAAACTCCTCCTGAATTTTATTCCTGGCTCTTAATCCCATCCTTTTCCGAAGATTCTCATCTTCCAGCAATTTCAATATTCTTTGAGCAAACGCAATGTGATCTTGGGGATGCTCCATAAATCCAGTTTCTCCCTGAACCATAATTTCATTGGCCCAACCGATGTTTGAAGTTACCATGGCCTTCTCCATAGCCATTGCTTCAAGCCAGGTCATGGGAAAAGCCTCAGCAAAGCTTGGCAACACCACAACTGTCGACTCTTCCAGCAAACCAATTATAGATTGATAATCTACCTGTCCCAAATATCTCACATTTTTGACGGCTTCTGGAATAAGTATAGATTGAAAAACTTCCCAGGTACTTTTATGAACTTGAAAATCTGTTACATCTTTGCCGGCAATTACCAGTTTTGTCTCAGGATTTTGAAGGACAACCAGGTTAAATATCTCGGCTAGCTTCAAAAATCCTTTTTTTCGAATAAGACTTCCAAAATAAAGAAGTTGTTTAGTTTTCGGCGTCTTTGTTGAAGCTTTAAATTTTTCAGCATCAATCCCGTTTGGAATAACATGGTAAGTTCTATCTAATCCAAAAATCTGCATAGTCTTTTTTCCGGTAAAATCACTAACAGAAACTATATGATCTGCATTTCTTAAAGATTTTTTTTCGAACCAATGATTTTTCCATTTCTGTTTCCTTCCTTCCAAATCGCAAAAATAAGCATCGCTGCCATGAAGTCTTATCAATAAAGGAACTTCTAAATTCATAAAAGCAGTGATCCCAGTCCAGTCAGCTGCCTCAATAATATCTATATTTTCTTTTACTGCAAGATCGTTTATAGTTTTTTCCAAATACTTTCGGTATCTATACCAACCTCCAAAGGCATAATTTTTCTTAGCGACCAGGTGAAAATTTAAATTGTTCTTCTGGAAAAAATGATCCTTTTTCTGATCATAAACAATAATGCTCACCTTAATCCTTTCAAATCCATTTAAGGCCGTAGCCAGATTCTTAATACTGGTGCCAAGTCCCCCGGAATTTGAATCAGGAAGATCGGGATATTCAGGGGTTAGAAAAGCAATATGCATGATTTAGGATCACAGGTTTAAAAGGGCCGCGTGGTCGCCGACCATTTTATCAAGATAATAGTTTTCTTCCACTACTTTGTGAACAGGTTTTGAAATAGTCCTTTTCTTCGAAAGTATTTCCTCGATAATTTTTGAAAGCTCCAGCACATTTCCGGCTTCAAATATAAATCCATTCTGTCCATCAACGATAACCTCTGTATTTCCTCCTACCGTAGTGGTAATCACCGGAACGTTGGAAGCCAGGCTTTCCAGGATAGATAAGCTGAAACATTCCATATATGTTGGCTGAAGCATATAAAAGTAATGCTGAAAAAGATCTGGCAGATCTGGTGAACTTCCTTTAAAATTGAAATGCTCTACCAAATTCCTTTTTTTTACCATCTCCTTCAGCTCCTGTTCCATGGGACCTTCACCGAAAATATCGATTTCAATCATGTTTTTAAATTCTGTCGGCAGGATAGCTACGGCATGGATCAGATCCTGTATTCCTTTTGAAGGTCTTAAATGCGAAGCCACAATAAATTTTCCAAAGTTTTCTTCAGCACGTTTTTTATAAACATCTGTATCAATACCATTGTAGATCACTTCAGTTTTAGAACGAAGCCCGTGACCATAATCGTTGAGGATCTGATTTCGGGTATATTTTGAAACTCCGATAAAGCGATCGATATATTTTGAATTAAGACTGCCTTTCAGTTTATTTTTCAATCTCTTATTTAATGGAAAACCGTTTAAGGGTCTTGGGTTATGATCAACAGAAATGACATATGGCTGCCCATTGTTCTTAACCCCTCTAAAAAACGACGTACACAATTCTACAAAATGAGTCACTACAAAGTCAAATTCCCGCTTTTCTTTTCGCTGAAACTTTAAGAAGCAATTTTCTACTGAAGAGTCTCGGCAAATTTCAATGTCCAGATCTTTATAAAAACTAAATCGCTTACCGCTAGAAAAAAACCATTTGACGACGCATCCATGCGCTTTACATTTTCGATCATAAGCAACAAAAAACCGGTCCATCCCGCCTATTCGGGAAGGATTCAATTTGTAATTGCATACTACCGCCACCTGCTTCATACCAGTGATTTTAAAGCTTCTGCAATTCCTTCACTGGTATTTTCAAGGGGTTTACCAATCTGCAGCTTGATAAGCTCGCGTTGCACTGTTAATCTCGCCTCGGGATTTTCCAGACTAAAATTTATCGCTTCGATCAATTCTTCAGCAGTTTTAGCAATTGCTACGGCACCGCTTTCCACCACTCGTTCGTAATGAGCATATTTCAGAAATCGCTGATCATCATAAAGTCCGTTTTTCGTATTCCCAAATACCGGATTAATGACAGGTTTATCGAAAAGCATAAAATCAAGGCTCATGGTAGAACACATATTGATGCCAAGATCTGCATATTCCAGGATCATGCGCAGGTCTTCCAGATCTGTCTTGGTAGGAACACGCTGGGACCACAGCTCTGCATGATCCTGCCTGGTTTGTTTCCATTGCGGATAGTTCCATTTTATAAATGAAAATTTCTCCGCTACATATCGAAACCTGTCCGGCTCTTCCGCAGGAGATGTACGAACCAGAAAGTTTACTGATTTATCTAATTGATTGGTTTGAATAGCTTCCGCAATCGTTTCGATATAAATTGGATCATTGGCGCTAGTGGAGACATCACCACAACTAAAGCAAATGGTGCTTAGATCTTGATCTAAATCAAAGCGCGTGGCAAACTCTTCTTTCGAACTGCTGTATTGATTCATCACATAAGGTTCAAATTGTGGCGTTCCTACGATACTGATCTGCTCTTTGGAAACTTTCTTATAAAACTGAAGGAGTTCACTTCTCATTAGATCGCTCCAGACAAGATAATGATCAAAATCGCCAGCCATTCTGCCTTTTGAAGCCAGGTTATCCCAGCTAAAAATAAAACTACAGGTTTTAATCTCCTTTTTTTCTGCTGCAAAGATCAAGGGTGCAATATAAGGCGGGCGCTGATGGGTGAAAAACAATACAGATGGATTTAGCTCCAAGAGAGCTTGTTCAAATATTTTGACTTTCTCCGATTTTGCAAAGCTCTTTTGCTGAAGCCGGTAATATTTCCCGATCCATTTTTCAGAATGTAATTTTACGGTTACCTTGTAAATTAGCCTGGTAAGTTTCGCTCTTCTGGAAGAACCACCGTTGTAATTGGTCTTCAAATTATCCTGAATCCCGAAATTGCCAGCGGCATTGTTACGAAGATGGGCGATTTCCTTGGCTTTTCTAAAGAACCAGGTTGTCCCTTTTTCCTGGGTAGTGGGAAGTTCAAATACGATGATTTCAGAAGAAATAACATCCTTGTAGGTCGCTTTTGGAAGCGCAGAAAAGATTACTACTCTTGCAAACTTTTGCATTGCTTGTTCCAGAAAATCGCTGAGTATAAAATTTCGAAATCCTACCCCGTCAGTGATCACCAGGCCAAGGGTTTGCTGACAAGTTTTTGAATTTCCTTTATGGGTGGTATTTGCAGACATTCGCTAGATTTCCTTGAATTGTTTCTGATGATTTAAATCCCATATCTGCTTACTTTTTAAGGTATTCAGAAATAATACAGCGCTATCTCCTTTACCGAACTCTATCGAAGCATCAAACGCTACACTTTTAGTGGCAGATGATATAGCCTTCAGAATTTCTTTTTTACTATAATCTATATTGATTATTTCAGAATTTTTGCTTCGGTTATTTTGCCTGCTCCCAAGATTGATCGCAGGAATATTATAAAATGGAGCTTCTCTTACACCTGCACTGCTATTACCTATGATGAATTCACAATTTTTAAGTAAGCTTAGAAAATATTCGAATCTAAGGGAAGGAATTATCCTGAAGCGATGATCTGGTTTGAGTATACGATTATATTGGGAAATGATCTTGGAACTTCCAAGATCATTGTTAGGATAAATTACGACAAAGTTTTTATCGCTCTCCTGAAGAGTATCCATTAGCACATCTAGTTGATTTTGTAGTTCCTCAATTTCAGTAGTAACCGGATGGAATAGTAGTATGGCATATTCACCAAATTCAATTTCATAATAATCTTTTACGGTTTGAATATCTGGTAGTTTTTCCGAAGCCATTACATCAATATCCGGCGAACCTATCTCAAAAATCGATTCCTCAATTTCGCCCATTTGAATGAGACGATTTCCGGCTTCCTGATTAGCCACAAAATGGATATGGCATAATTTGGATACGCTGTGTCGCAACAGTTCATCTATGGTACCAGAGATCTCACCACCCTCAATGTGTGCAACCAGGATATTATTTAAAGAGCCTACAATTGCCCCGGCTAAAGTCTCTATGCGATCTCCATGTACTACGATCAAATCTGGATGAATCTGGGTGGCGTATTGTGAAAGACCCTCGATGGTTTTTGCCAGGCTGAGATCCATCGTCGTTTCTTTCGTTTGATTCTGAAATGTATGAATATTGGAAAAGTTACAGCGTTCTATTTCCAGAAGTGTTAACCCATACTCGTACTGCATATGCATTCCAGTTACAAACAGGAATACTTCAAATCCTGGTTCCTGTTCGAGGATCTGGATTAGTGGTTTTACTTTACCAAAATCAGCTCTGGTCCCGGTAAGAAATAGCACTTTTTTCATTTTAAAACTTTGGTTTAAAATCGATAATATCATCAGGTTGTAGCTGGCGATCATTGCTAATATTTCTCGAAGCTTTTTTTCCTATAACTTCGTTGAAAGCAGAGGCGGCAATCCCCCCTTTTCCCGGTCTTTTTACCCAGATATTATCTTTGGTGAAAATTTCGCCTTCTTTTACAGGCTGGATAGTACAAATGGAAGCAAAAGCAAAATCTATGGTTACCTGTTCTTCTTCAGCAGCTTTTTTGGTTCCACCTCTCATCAGAGCGATTTCTGAACTATCAATAATTAAACGTCTACAAGCTTCTTCATCCATACTACAGGCGATATCGGGACCGGTTCGATGCATATGATCGGTAAAATGTCGTTCAAGGATCGATGCTCCTAAAGCAACTGCTGCCAGACAGGAATTATTATTCAGCGTATGATCAGAAAGGCCGAAAACCTTTTTAGGAAATGCTGCGCTTAATTGCTGCATAGCTCCAAGTCTTACCAAATGTGGTGGAGTTGGATATAGGTTGGTGGTATGAAGCAAGGCCACAGGAACCTTGGCCTTATCAAAAATAGCAACGGCCCTTTTAATAGCTTCGATATTATTCATACCGGTGCTTAAAATAACAGGTTTACCGAAGTTAGCGATATGTTCCAAAAGAGGATAGTTATTGCATTCACCACTGCCAATTTTAAAGGCCGGAACCTCAAAATTTTGTAATCTGTTAGCTGCAGCTCTTGAAAATGGAGTACTTATAAAGATCATCCCTTGCTTTTCCACATAATTTTTAAGCTCAAGTTCATCTTCTTCATTTAATGCACAACGCTTCATGATCTCGTAGATGGAAATATCGGCATTTCCCGGAATAACTTCACGGGCTTCACTACTCATTTCATCTTCCACAATATGAGTTTGGTGCTTGATCATTTCTACACCAGCCCTCCTGGCCGCATCTACCATTTCCTTGGCAACTTTGAGAGAACCCTCGTGATTGATCCCTATTTCTGCAATAACCAAAGGCGGAAAATCCTGGCCAATTTTACGACCTGCAATTTCAATTAAAGGATTCATTGATTATCTATTCTGTTGATTAAAAATTCAGCATAGTCGAAATCTACCTGTTCATCTATGTCTACCTCTGCGAATGGGTGATCTACAATGTAAGGAAAACTGTTTTCATCCATTAATTTTCCATTCTTTATCATATCAGCTTTGGCAATATAAAGAAGTCCGTTTTCATAATAAAGCGGTTCCAGCTCTTGACTTCTTTGACCAAAGGTATAATTGAATGGCTTAAAATTATCGTTTTCAATTTTGCCGAATTTTCTATGATTTCTACTTACAGTAAAAAGACTTTCAGAGTTTGTATCCAATATAGTTTTCCAGCAATCAATTAAAAGATTTTTCGGCCTTAAAGGATTTGTTGGTTGCAGCAGAATAACACAATCATATTTTTCTTTTATATTTTCCAGAACATGAATTAAAACCTCCAGAGTCGAAGTGGTATCTTTTCCAAGGTTAACAGGACGTTCTATAACTCTAAGATTCTCGTTTTTTGCTATATCAATGATTATGGAATCATCTGTACTAATAATTATCTCATCGATAATTTCTGAATTAATCCTGGCATAATTAACACTGTGCCAAAACAAGGGTAAACCTCCCAGCTCCTTGTAATTTTTACCCGGTAGTCTTCTGGAGTATTTTCGTGCAGGAATGATTGCGAGTGTTTTCAAAATTATTTTAATTATTTGGCGACCAGTAAATTTGAGTGTTCGATAAGCCTTTCCATTTTCTAAACTCTTTTTGAGTTAATTGATTCCTTTCCTTCAAAATGTTATCTAAGTTTAATAATATTCCGATCATTGATTTAAATAGACTTATCAAAACCTTCGAGTCTCTTTGAATCCAGGCTTTTTCAAACTGTTTAACAATCGAATAAAATATCAGTCTAGCTGCATTTTTGGTAGGATAGAAAAGTAAAATATTAAACCAGTCAGCTTTTAATGCGTTGCTTCGCCGTCTGTAAAAATCCTTGTCTTTTTGTCTCTTGATATTATCTACCCGATGGTTAATTAAAATTTCTGGCACGTAATGTATTTCCCAGTCCTTCTTCAAAAGCTGAAATGATGCAAAATTTTCTTCGCCGTAGAATTTAAACCATTCCGGATAACTTGGAATTCCACGCCAGGCATCCATACGCCAAATATGACCGCAGCCAACAAAACTTTTTACTCTTTTAGAATTCTCAGAATGATTAAAATTTGAAGGCAAACTTCTACCCCAAAAAATCCTGAAGGCGATTACTCCACATGAAGGATGCTTTTCAAAATACTCTTTACATTTCTTTAAAGGCTTTTCGCTTATTAGACTGGCATCATCGTCCAGGCTCATTGCAAATTTTGTCCGGACTTTAGACATCAATAGATTCCTGTTGAATAAATACCCCATTCGTTTTGAGTTTTGAAAAACCCTGATCTTCGGAAAATTATTTTTTAAATAATTGAAAGTTCCATCGCTTGAATTATCGTCACAAACCAGGATTTCTACATCTTCCCCAATTTTTTTATCAATAGAAGATAATGTAACTTTTAATTCCGAGATGCGATTTCTGGTACTAATTAGAATTGAGCAGTCCATCAAATACAGCTTTCCATTATACTTTTCAAATTTTCTTTAGATAGATAAAACTCAAGATCTCGTCTTTGCATTTTGCATTTATTGACAGTCCATTGATAGTATAATTCTTCCAAAATCATTGTAAGTCGTTCTAAGTCATCTACCTCCACCGAAAACGCATAATTTTCTCCTAACAATCTCCTACATTCACTTTTTTTTGGTCCGATGTGAAGAATCGGCCTTTCAGCATTGACGCAATGTGGGAACTTACCAGGGAGAAATGGACTCAAATTTCCTTCAAATTCTAAAATCACGTTTACACTTGCAGCATTTTGCATGGCAAGGGCATTTGCATAAGGTAAGTTAGGATAAAGTTCTAAGGATGGAATTTCATTTTGGTATTCCACTATAGTTGACTTGTGATATGAATTATTTCCAATAAAAACTAGTTTGCTCTTCTTCGCGGCATCTGGATTTTTTCGCAAAAATTTTGAATATGCGACAAGTAGTGACTCCGGGGACCTTTGTTTCATAAGTGTCCCTGCGTGAAGAATAATAAATCGATTTTGAAAATATGATGGTACTTTACCTATTAAATTTTGCTGCTGTAATTGATGAGGAATAATCACTCTTTTATTCCTAAATGAATGAAAATGCTCTTCCATCCATTCCGCCAGATATAAAGAAGGATAAGCAGCCCATCTGCATTTTTCAGACACATTTTTGAAGAATCGAATTTTCTGCTCAAAACCGGGTTCAGACCATTTATAAGGTTCAGGATAGTAATGAAATGGATAAGGATCATGAATATAGGCCATCCAATTGTGATGAAACTCGGGCAAGTTCAGTAGGGCGTAATGAGGACGAAAACTTGCGCCTTTACTAAGGGTCAGTACCATATCATAATCACTAGGGTCGATCCTGTCTAATTCTCTTTCAATGCTTTTAGCATCATTGAAAAAAGTAAAACTAAAGCCAAATTTCGGTTCGAGTTGTTTTGCCAGGTTCCAGCCAAACCAATGTTGAATCTTTCGTTGAAACCTACTAAGAAAAAAAATTAAAGAACTTCTGTTTTCCGGTATGCTACGACACTCTAACCCGTCAAGCTGAATGTCTATTCTGGTATAATGCAATATAAATAGCTCACATCCCGCATGGTTTAAACTACGAATTAGAGCCACATTAGCTTTGGAACCACTACTGTCATCAATATTGATAGATTCAGCTATTACCAGAATGCGTTTAGAAGGCAAAAGTTCAAATTTTGGTAAAGCTATTAAATTTTAAAAGAAGAGAATGCTTTTAAGACCAGATATCAGTGATATAAGCGATTATATTATGATTCTCTTGAAATTATCGCGCTTGCCAAGCTTCAGAGCCACTTATTTTTCTCAAAAAAATCTACGATACGCATAGCTGCTCGCCCATCCCCAAAAGGATTCGGAGTATTTTTAAAACCCGCAGTGTTTTGCAGAAGCTTCATGGCAACTTGAAGAATTTTCATCGAATCAGACCCGGTAAGCATAGAGAAACCAGCTTCCACAGCTTCGTGCCTTTCTGTAAACTCACGAGTTACGATTACCGGTTTTTTAAAAGCAGGAGCCTCTTCCTGGATTCCGCCGGAATCACTGATCACCAAGTCACAACGTTTTAAAAGTGCCAGCATCTGGTCATATTTAACCGGAGGTAATAGTTTTATATTTTTATATCCACGTAGCCTTTGTTCTACCACGATTTTAATATTCGGATTCAAATGTACCGGAAATACAATAAGCAGATTCTGGTCTCGAGCAAGTTCAACCAGAGCATGACATAGCTCCTGCATTCCCTTACCAAAATTCTCACGACGATGTCCGGTTACAAGGATCATCTTCCTGAATTTTTCCAGATTAAATCCAAATTCACTTAAAAAATCAAAATTCTGGATTTTCTTTTCTATCAGTTTCAATGCGTCCACCACCGTATTCCCAGACTCACAAATCGAACCTTGATCAATTCCTTCAGAAACCAGGTTTTTTGTTGCCTTTGATGTAGGCGTAAAATGATAATTTGCCAACCTGGTGATAAGTTGCCGGTTGATCTCTTCTGGGAAAGGTGAATATCGCTGGTATGTTCTCAACCCAGCTTCGATATGTGCTACTTTAATTTTACGATGAAAAGCCGCTTGTGCTACAATCGTCGCAGTAGTAGTATCTCCCTGGACCATCACCAAATCTGGTTCTACGTTATCAAATATTTTATCAATTTCACTAAAAATTTTTCCACTTAGGGTATTAAGACTTTGATCCGGTTCCATCAATTGCAAGTCAAAATCCGGTTGTAAAGAAAAAGTCTCCAGCATCTGGTCCATCATCTCTCGGTGCTGGCCGGTAACACAAATGAGCACATTCATTTTCCTTTTTTTCATTTCCAGGATTACGGATGCCATTTTTATAGCTTCCGGTCTTGTGCCAAAAAAGAAAAGATACTTTTGTTTAGTAGTTCTCTGCATTTTCCAGTCCTATTGTCTTAAAATAATGCTTTTTCAAAAGTTTATGAAGTAGAATTTTTCTTAAAAGTTTACCTATATAAATTTTGATTTTACTGGCTGGTCGCATCGGACTAAGACTAAAATTTTTGATATAAGGATTGGAATTTTTATCATCGAGCTTTTTAAATTCCTCCTGCATCCAATCTTCTAACGTATTCCCTAGATGGTAAGCGAAATTAGAAATAGTAGATAATCTTAGAAAGCCAAGGTCTTCATTCGGTTTATCTATAAATTTACTTTCTACGCCTCCCATAATTTTTAAAAAAGCTGGCTCTGTAGTGCCTTTATCAAATACTTCTCTCCTAATAGTTGCAACAAAGTGGCCAGCTCCCATCACTGCCTTTGATTTTTTGTTTTCAAGAATCATGTATTTTTGAAGGTGCTGTTGATTATAAAGTTTCACATCATCTCCTAAGCTATCTTCAAAACGCTGCATAGCTTCCGGTTGCTTGACATTATGAAATTTCAATTCGGCATTACCCAAAAACCCTTGAAAAAAATTATTGGCTGTGTAATATTTATATAGAACACTATTTGGAACAGGACTTACAGTTCCTGCATTCGGAAAATCGATAAAAATCTGTTCAATATTCTCTTGCCAATTATGCTTAAAAAATACATCAGAATCAGAAATCGTAATCAAAGGCTCCAGATTACCTTTAACTGCAGCGAGAATACCATTTATTTTACCCAGGTTTTGTTTTGAATGAAATACCTGATCTACAACATCATATTTCAAAAAAATTTCGTCAATGTATTTCTTAACATCAGGATGAGAGTTATTATTGTAAATGGTAATTCTTGTTTTTGTGTGGATGGTTTTAATTAATGATTCCAAATTAAGTCTAAAAATTTTTAAACCATCCTTGAAATAATCATCCAGTTCTGGAATAAATACTGGAACCACCACACGATGATATATCTCCGTATGCAACTCTTTTTTAAATTTTTCGGGATTAGTCCCTACCCTCATAATGATTAATTAAACTTTTAATACCATGGTCCAAACTTATCAAATCTCTGTTTAATATACCTTTCATTTTAGATATATCTGGACAGCGTCTGGCCATATCACCTTCAGCTAAGGGCGGTAAAAATTCAATTCTGCTACCAGATTTTGAAATTTTAATAATTTTTTTTGCCAATTCAAGAATTGAAATTTCATCATCACTACCAACATTTAATAGTTGGTTTTCATAATTAGGATCTTCTAAAGTTCGCAAGGTAACTTCTACATTGTCTTCTACATTACAAAATGTTCTTGTTTGAGAACCATCACCATATATCCTAATTGGCTGATCTTTAAGAGCTGCTTTAATAAATCTAGGAATCACAAAATCTTCACTTTGATTTACACCATAGGTATTGAAGAACCTGAATATCGTATAATTTAAACCGTGTTCTTTTTGATAGGATTTAAAAAAAGATTCTCCCACGTTCTTAACGATGGCATAAGGAAGTTTGGAATTAAGTGGTGTGGTATTTTCTTTTTGCGGAATTTCAAAAGGCTCTCCATAAACTTCGGAGGAACTGGCGTAGAAGACTCGTTTAACCCCAGTTTCTAGAGAATAATGAAGAATATTCTTTATTCCTTCAATATCATTTAAAACCTTTAAAGGGTTGCTCAAAGTTCTTTGTACCCCAACCATGGCCGCATAATGAAATACATAATCAAATTCAAACTGATTAAAGAGTTCCTCTACAAAAATCCTTTCATTTACGTCTCCCTTGATGAAAATTAGATCTTCACTCTCTACAATTTTTGACCTTTTACCTGTTAACAGATTATCAACGACAACGACCTTATAATTTTTATCTGATAAGGCTTTAGCCAAAGCACTTCCAATATTGCCTGCACCACCTGTGACAAGAATAAAATTTAATTTTTCCAACCTTTTTTAATTTTTTTGATTAAGGGAAAGAATCTGATATATAGACTGTGTTTTATCTTATAATAATATTTCAATTCGACAAATATTCCATACTGCTTGAATAAAAAACTATAATTTTTAATAATATCTTTTTCAATTTTATTATAGTGCAAGAAAATTTTTAATAAACGCCATTTGAAATAAGAGTAATGAGCAATATTGTTGACGTTTAAACTAGCTTGTAAAAGCTGATAACTATAAATTTTTGCTAATAGATTAGCCTTAGCATTTTTAGATGTTGTAATTCTAGAGTAATTATGCTCTCTATATAAGACATAACAATTAGTAACGTTCAGAAATTGATCAGCTTCCGCTATTAATCTTCCAAAAAATTCAATATCATCGTTAAGAGATAACTTTATATTCCATAGTCCCGCTCTTTTGATCATAAGCGAGGGAGTTAATAAAGAATGTATTGGAAGAAATTTTAAATTTTCACGTAATTTTACAAATAATTGTTTTGCCTCAAAACTTTGATTAAAATCAAAGACAGAATTTGTTAACGATTCCTTTCCACAAGAATAAATTACCCAATCACACAATGCAATTGCCCTTAAGTTAGTTTCCTCCAGAACCTTTACTTGATTGGAAATCTTTTGCTTAGATAATAAATCATCATCATCCAGCCATTGAATATATTTGCCCGAACTTTTTAGAAATCCATAGTTACGACATGAAGTTACACCTTTAGGAAATTTTTGAGGTCTTTTAAAAAATTTTAAACGACTATCGCTCTTAATAAGTTCATTAACTATTTTCTCAGTCCCATCTTCACTTCCGTCGTCGACTATTATACATTCCCATGATTTGAATACCTGATTCTTGACTGATTGAATTGTTTCCAATAATAGTTCTTTCCTATTGAAAGTAGGTATTATAATGGAAACTAGAGGATCACTATGCATTAGTCAAGATTACAATTGAAACAATTTTGCAATTAACAAAGAATAAACTTTGTGAAGGAATAGACCTATTCTTAACCTAAAAAAAACAAAGGGATTAAACTTTTGCTTTTTAGATTGCTTTAATAATGCTTTAACTAAATCCGGTCTTGGCTGTGATATTAAAAAATTTTTACCAAAAAAAATAATACTCCTTTTTGTATGGAGATTATTACTATTAAGAAAATTAAAAATTTTTATTCTTATGATTGCTGATGTCTTGATTTTATCATAGTTTTTATCATCACCCATGGTAAGACTATCGTAATGCTTTCTATATTTGAATAAGTATTTATTAACTACTGAATAGCTATCTGGAAATAAATAACCTAATCTTACAAATAACTCCCATTCTTCGGCATATTTGAGCGTTTCATCAAACCTAAAGTTATTTATAAAATTCATTCGAAATAATGGACATAAACTATTAATTCTAATATCACCAGTCAATACTGAATCTCCCAAATGAGCAGAATGCATGTTCAATTTAGGATTTATAATTCTTTCTTCACCTTTATTTCCTACAATCTTTTGAAATTTACATACAGTGAAATTTATTTTGACATTATTCAAAAGAGGTTTTATCTGCAGCTCCAATTTTTCAGGATGCATAATATCATCATCATCAAAAAACTGAATAAATTCTGCATTTCGTTCAGCTGCCAGGTCTAATCCGTAATTCCTTGTCCCGGAAAGTCCGCGTTTATACTTATCTTTTTTCTTGTAGTATTCGAATCTGTTATCCTTCTCTAAATATACACCAATTACCTCTTCAGTCTCATCTATAGAATGATCGTCCACAATGAGACACTCCCAATTAGTATAGGTCTGAGCCATGATTGAATCCAGCGTTTCTCGAATAAGATGCGCCCGGTTAAAGGTGGCAAGTAGGATCGTTATTTTGGGCTTGTCTGAAGTCATGAAAATCTATCTTCCCAAAATTAAAAGTTTATACATGAATTTTATATAAAACTGATGAAATTGAATGATCCAGTTAAATTTAAATCGTTCCATGGAGGAATACGAACTGGATGATTTCACAATTTTCACAACTTTAACTAGATACTTCTTGTTATGGTTCTCCAGTAGAAATTGCCGGGTTAAAAATGCAATACTTTTTTTATTTACTATTTTCTCTTTATCCAGGAAATCCCAGAGTTTTTCATGAATTACAATTTCTGAGCCTCTTTTTAATAACCTTGAATTATTCTCACCGGTAAGTGACTGCTGATGATCTCTGTAGTAAAATAGCGTAGCATTTAAATGAAGCGAGACGGGCTGATATTTAAAAAAAATCCTGAGAAAAAACTCCTTTTCTTCGCCATAATTGAGATTTTCATCAAATCTTTCAGTCTTCAGCAAATCAGCTTTTAGCAAAGTGCTACCAATGTTCAACCTTATTTTCGTAAATAGGAAATCCTCCGCGACAGTTTGACTTTTCTCCTTTTTTACATTATTTATTTCTTTGTAATTAACTCCAGACTGAAACCGTTCAAAATTACAATAACTTACTGATGCTTTCGGATCATTTTCTAAAGCTTTCAGCTGCAGAGACAATTTTTCCGGATGCATCAGATCATCATCATCGAAAAAATGAATATACTCTGCATTTTCAGCTATCGCCATTTCCAATGCCATATTCCTGCAACCAGAAGGACCCTTTTTGTAGGTGTTTGCTCTCAGATAATAGTTAAATCTGATGTCGTTCTCTGTAACATTATGCATAACCTTTGATGTATCGTCTGTAGAATGATCGTCAACTACAATACATTTCCAGTGCGTTAGGGTTTGTTTTTGAAGAGATGCAATAGTCTCTAGCAGGAGACTAGAACGATTATATGTAGCTATTAATATAATAAGGTTTGCAGACATCTTTTTATTCAGGATTCAAGGAGCTGTTTTAAAAGTCGATAAGTCTTTTTTTCTCTAGGATATATCTTCCAGTACTTAATCCAGTAAATTATGGAAAATAGTTTATTTTTTTTTGAATGATTATTAATGAGTCGCATATAACTATAAGCATTCTCATTCATTCTTACTCTATTGTCTTTAATTGACTGCGGTAAATAACTTTTATAAAGGTTGAAAAACAATTGATTAGAGCTTTTCCAGTCATCTCCTTTCGAACCGCTTGAGAAATGTTCGATAAGTATTTCTCTGGTTACTTTAATTTTATATCCTTTGTTTCTGCAACGCATCGAAATAGCCTGATCATAGTTGTGAAATCCATGAATTCTTTCATCAAATTCTAATCTTGAATCCTTATGAAGGGCAACAAAAACACCGTCAATCACCACCACTTCTTCAAGAGCATTTGCAAATCCCCTATCAATTCGTTGTGTTTTGCCCGAATTATAGTGTTGTATAAGATTCATTACCCAGTTATCAGGCTCATTCTCCCACCATCCGGTTGGAGTTTTTGTTTTTGTTTTAGATCCAGCAATCCCTAGCAATCCTAACCGTGCGTCGTCTTCAAAATAATCTGTCAGTAATCTTCCCCAATCTTGTGTATGAAATTTAATATCCTCGTGAATACATAAAACAATATCGTTTTTTGCTCTTTTTAATAATCTGTTATATACTATTGCAATACCTTCATTATATGCGTTGTACTGACAAAGAAACTCGTATGAATCAATTCCAATAGTATTGGCAATATTATCCCTTAAATTTTTTAAAAGATCTGGATTTACCGAACATACAATTATGGATAGCATTAATATCTTTTAGGCGTTTAATTGTGTTAATAATTCTTTTGAAATAGGTAATTCAAATTTTCTTGCGAAAAACGCATCAGAATTTTGCAGCTTTGCCAGATCAGTCAGATCCAAAATAGCGGGATTATTGCCGTTTCGTGGTTTCCAGTCAATATATCTAAGATTGTTATTTCTAATTGTATTTTTTAATGGAGAATTCATCAGAATAGTTTGAAAATAAAATTCTTCTGAACATAGGGTATGCCTGAATCGTTTTAAATATCCCGGATGTTGATTCTGGAACTGCTTTATATATTCCGCAGCGTTTTTATTTAAAGACCACCATGTGGAGCCCCCATAAACAGGAGGAAACCAGGCCGGAAAGTTTCTTTTAACATTTAACCTTTTCTGATAAACCAGAGCTTTGTTAATCCACCTAATTTGCCTGTTATCCTTGTAATTAAAAACATCGAATAGATTATAATACTCAAGACGGTCTAGACCTCCATTGTTCGCCCAACCCCTAAAAGGCACTTTGAAATTCTCAATGTAATTTAAATGAATTTTTTCTAAAAAGAATCTTTTGAATTCTTCAGGCTTTTTAATTGGGAAATCATGACCGCTGATTAAATGAAAATAGTAATTTTCACTATCCTCTGATGCAAGTTTGAGAAGGTGTAGTATAGATTTCAAGTGGTTAATTCCTCCCCAGTTCACTTTATAAATTTGACATAGACTTTGTACGTTCGGATAGGCTAACAACTGTTGAAGCTCCGAATCTGAAATTATACTTTTTTTATCCAGGTGGATATATATCTGGAAATCATCATCAAAAAAACTAATGATCTTCTCAAGATGAAAATAATTCTTATAAGCTGTTATGAGTATAGCCTGTTTCAAAAAATTTAAAATTTGAGGGGTAGTAGTTTCTTAACAAACCTAAGAGGCTGTAACAACAAGTATCCAGTTTTGAATTCAATAGCTTTTTCCTTCTTTAGCTTATTTAACTCCTCCTGTTCAATCCTTTGTAAAAGATGATCGATAAAAAGTGAATGATGCTGAATGTATAGGTTTTCATGCTTCTGATAGATATACCTTAAAAGATCATATTTTCTGGAATTGGCTTTTTTACTTACAGAATCTTCTCTCATTCTATAATGAAACAATATTTCCGGAATCACATGGGTTTTACCCCCATTCATATGCAATCTTATAAAAAACTCCCAATCTTCAAATCCATGTATCATTTTTTCATCATAACCACCTGCCTGCCTCCAATCAGATTTTCTGAACATAGAATTGCTTAAAGTGGCATTTTGAATTAAAAAATCTTTCAAATCGCCGCCTGAGGGTTTAAATATTCTAAATTTTTCATCGCTTTGGAACCACCTGGCATAACAGGTAACAGCTTTCACATTTTCGTTTTTCTGAAGAACCTCAATGGCTCTATTGCAAAAGGAGGACTCAAAATAATCATCACTATCATGTACCAATATATATTTACCAGTAGCTGCAGTTATACCAGCATTACGTGCGGCAGAAGGCCCTCGGTTTTCCTGAGTGAGTAATTTTGTAATTCTTGGTTCCAGTCTTTTTAAAATTGTCTTGGTTTTTGCATCGGAACCATCATCTACCACGATCACTTCAATATTCCCGTAATCCTGATTTAAAGCTGAGTCTACGGCACTTTCTACAAATTGAAAGTCATTGTAGCAAGGGATTATAATACTTATCATAGACTTTTTCAACTAACCTAATATTTTTTTTAACTTTTCTAATTTATTTTGATTTGCGTGTTCATCCAAATAAATATTTCTTAGGGAATTTGAAAGTTTCTTATAATCCCTTTCAGAAAGATTCAATAATCGCATGGCACTTTTAAATAATTGCTCATGGTCTTCAGCAACTAACCATTGATATTTTCCTAATCTTTCACTCATAGCACCAACATTATAACATAATACTGGAATTCCAGAGGCCATAGCCTCTAGCCCGGTTATTGGACCACCTTCAGATACAGATGTAATCAAAAAAGTTGATATTTGATTGAAAAATAATTCCGTTTCGGTAGGTGATAATGATTCATAGTTAATAGTTATAAAATTTTGAAGTTCATTCTCAAAAATAATAGTATTTAAATATTTCAAATAATTTAGATCACCTATTCCTTGAATGAGTAAAGATGAGCAAATTCCCATGCCGTGCAGTTTCTTTATCAGAATTATGGCGTCCTCAATTTGTTTTTCTTTCGATAATCTACCAAATACTCCAAAATCATAGGTTCTTCGAGAATTTACCTTAAGAAGATTATTTTCGTTAGGTGTAAAAATATCCTGCACGAGGACGTTTGTTAATCCGAAATTTTGATTGAAGAAATTCTTTTGATCCTTACTCATGACGATATTGAAATGAACCTTTGCCAAATATTTTTTTAGTTTGTTCGAAAATGCTTTCTGCTGAAACATGGTAAATTTCATTGTTATTTTAGAATCATCAAAAGCCTTTAGTATAGGTAAGGAATATTCTAAAGTTTGTGAAGTTAGAATATAAATTTTATCATATTTTCTTCTTTTAGAATACCAGTAAAGAAATTTTAAAGGTGAAGAACTTAAATTTAAATTTCGTTTTATTTTATTGTCAAGTCGAAGAATATTTGGGAAATTTAATAGAGCAGGATAACTGAATACCTTTATACCATGATCATAAACGATCTTATTCAGCATATCATTACTTGGTGCTAACGGTGAAAATAAATATACTTCTTTAAAAATATTGGATTGACTGAGGAAAATTGTTGAATACATTGCTTCAATTTCAGTTCCCCCAATATTGTTCAAAAAAGGACTTACGATCAATATTCTCATAGATTTTTAAACATTATCTTTCTTATACGATACGTCCTTTTCGACCAGATACAAATGGTTAATAAGAAACAATGCTTTATTCTATCAAGAAATTTCAAATTTGTTTCTGTATCAATAATATTATCTCTAATATATTTCGAATTACTATCGTCTTTATTATCAATGGTTTGAAAAAAGACTAACATTAAAGACCTCTTAAAATGATTAATCAATTCCAAATCATTTAGACTAAGAGAAAATCTCAAGTTTTGAATCATGATGTAGATCTTGGACTTCATGAATATTGGATCATAAGATTTATCCAAATAAGACTTGGAATACTTATGCTGTCTATAAAGAAATAAAGGTGTATTATTTATAACAAAATCTTTAGCATCAATTTCAAAAAAAATCCTCGAGAAGAATTCTGTTTCTTGACCTCTGAAAATATCCAGGTTAAATAGATGCCTGTTATAAAGAAAATTCTTTCGAAAAATGACAGAGGGAGTCAAAATTTCCATTCTCCACAAAACATAATCTTTGAATAAAAATTTTGTGTGGATTAAGTTAATTTTCTGGCAAATATTTAGATTTTCATCCGTATAAATTCCTGAACAGACAGTCAAAGACGTTTGCTCACTGAAAGCGCTTAAATTACTACTCAAAAAATCTTTTAACATGAAATCATCACTATCAAACCAATTGATAAATTCTCCTTCGCTTAATTCAAACCCATAATTTCTACAGGCATTTGCTCCTTTTGGTTGGTTTGATGGTCTTTGATAGTATTTTATTCTATTGTCTTTTTCACAGTAACAATCGAGTAATTCTTTGGTATAATCCGTGGAATTGTCATCTACCACAACACATTCCCAGTGTTGATAGGTTTGGGCTATGACGGAATCCAGGGTTTCACCAATTAAATGTGACCTGTTGTAAGTGGGGATAATTATAGATACTAATCCTTTCTTCATTCACCACGTAAAAAAAACTGTCCTTTATTTACAAACTTAAAAGATAAAACAGCCAGTACATACTTTATAAACCATTTAATGGTTATAAGATCAAGCCTCCCGAGATCTCTAAACAGCAAAAAATTACGTTTTGTAATCTCATGATTTCTATATAAAAACGGATATTTTTTAAGCTGCTGTTTAAGTAAGAAATATTCGGTTTCCTTTTTAGGATTTAATGGCAACAAGGTTTTTATCAACTTGTTAATTGTGAAATACAGGCTTTTAATGGTTTTCTCATTAAAATCCTGAGAAATGGAATTATCAGTCTGTCTGTATTTCGTGAGATAATCATCCAGGAAATTGATGTTGGGGTTCTCCAGCAGCCGTCGAATATGGAAATCTCTATCCTGGCCTTTAAGCAGATGCTCATCGAACAATTTTTTATCAGCAAGAAACTTCTTGCGATACATAGGATCGGGCAAGTACCAGCTTATTTTTAAAGTAATGAAGTCTTCCAGTAAATTGACGCTGTTTTTAGTCCTGATTTCTTTCCCAATAATTTCTTCATTCTCATTCATTAAAATGCTTTTGGAAACCACCATGTCTGTATTAGATTTGAATCCATCTAATTTCCTTTCTATAAATTTCGGAGCCATGAGGTCATCACTATCAAACCAATTAACATATTTTCCTATGCTTATTTCAAAACCATAATTCCTACAGGTATTGGCTCCTTTTGGTCGGTTCTTAGGGCGTTGATGGTAAGAAATCCTTCTATCTCTTGTTTTATAAAACTCCATCAGTTCAGCAGTATAATCGCTGGAGCCATCATCAACCACTATACATTCCCAATTTATATAGGATTGTGCAATAACCGATTCTAAAGTTTCTCCAATGAGATGAGCTCGATTATATGTAGGAATAATTATGGAAACCAAATTTTGCATCACGTTTAAAGCCTAATGAAGATTTGTTAATTGCAGAGGCTTTACATCAAATAGGGAATTATCTTTTAATACCGCATATCTATTAATAAATTGCATCTGCTTATTCATAAGTTTTTTCCATTCAAATGCTATTTCCCTTTCATCATCCCGGTTTATATCATCTAAATAAATACTGCAGCCTTTATCAATTTTAGCCTTTAGAAATGGAAGCGCTGAATATCTGGCATAGGGAGTACTACCTCCAAAAGGTCCATCCACGAGTATGAGGTCAATCTTTGATATGTCTTTCAACTCGTGGTTCAGTTTTCCGGTATCATACCAAAGCACCTGATTATTTAAAGTGATTTCAGACGGAGCTTCTTTTAAAGAAGCATGAATTATCTTAACAAATTCATTTAATTTATATACCTCAAGTTGCCTGCTTAGTTCATCGGCCCAACCACGATCAGATTCAATAGCATAAAATTTTGTATCCAGTCTCAATACCTTTATTAGTTTTGCTATGTAGAAGGTGGAAGCCCCAGCACCGAATTCTACTACACATTGTTTTTTATTGATGGTAATGTCATTTAATACATGAAGAACTGTATCTGGAGAAATGGCCCAGGCAGAGAAAGGGATGAAACTTTCCTCATCAAATAATTGGGCCAACTGGTTATAGTAAAAAACTGTTTGTTGGTTGAGTCTCTCTTGATTCTTAATCAGGTTAACTCGTACATCTACAAAAGTTTTTATTCTATTTTTGATCCTATTGATCATTAAATTGAAAATTGAATTCGGTTAATATTTTACTTTGGGTTGGTGGCACTTCTATCCCTGAAGAATAAAATAATCCTTCTTCCACCTTAAAACTAAAAGCGTTTTGTATCCAGTCAGATTCCATTTTTCTAACTCTCAAATATAAAGTTACAGAATAGTGACCTTTATTCAAGATACATTTATCCATTCTGGCTGTAATGGTCTTAAGAGCCGAGTTATCACTTTCAGCTGACATTTTTGTGCTATTCCAAATAAGGCGTTGCCCAATATTGTCATCTATTCGGAACTCCAATACAATTTCTGATAACTTATAGTTTTTTTTATTTTCCAGGTGGAATTTCAAAGTTAGTGGCTTTCCAGTTTGTGGAAGTTTGGAAGCCTCTTCACCATACACTGAAACTGAATTTATGCGTACTTCTCCATTACCTGTTCGTTCTATTGAGGGATGAAGAAGTGAAATATTTGTCTGACCTTTTTGATGATTCTTCAAATAATGTTCTATGACCTTTTCCACATCTCCTTCTTTGCAAACCTGTCCATTCTTTAATTGTATTGCTCGGCTACAGAGATTTTTTACACTGGCCATATTATGACTTACAAAAAGAACAGTTCTTCCCTCCCCTGTAGAAAGATCCTGCATTTTCCCGATGGCTTTTTTTTGGAATTCGGCATCTCCCACCGCTAACACCTCATCTACTACAAGGATCTCAGGCTCTAAATGCGCGGCTACGGCAAAACCAAGTCTAACAGTCATCCCGCTACTATAACGCTTTACAGGAGTATCTATATATTTTTCACAACCGGAGAAAGCGATGATCTCATCAAGTTTGTTTTTAATTTCAGCCCTGCTCATTCCCAACACCGCACCATTCATAAAGATATTTTCTCTACCAGTAAGTTCCCCATGAAAGCCGGTGCCTACTTCCAGCAAAGAGGCAATTCTTCCTTTGGTCTTTATACTTCCTGTTGTTGGTGCAGTAACCCTGGAAAGAAGTTTTAACAAGGTAGATTTCCCGGCACCGTTTTTACCGATGATTCCAAGTACTTCGCCCTGCTTCACCTCAAAATTAATATCTCTTAAAGCCCATACATAATCTTCTGTAGCCTTAGTGCTTCTATCATTCACACCTCCAACTTTTAAATAGGGATCTTCCTTGCCTCGCAAAGTATGCCACCATCGGTTTAAATCGTGCTGCAAACTACCGGTACCTACCGTACCAAGACGGTATTGTTTAGAGATATTTTCAGCTTTAAGTATTACACTCATTCCTTCTATTCTTACCTCGAATTATTTTTTTCACTCTCCACTCCTCACCCTTAACTCTTCACTCTTCACACTTCACTCTTAAACAGTATCTATAAAATTCTTTTCGGTCCTGTTAAAAATAATTAATCCAAACAGAAAAAGTGCAACCGATACTCCTAAAGTGTAAAGAAAACCCGTCCAGGAGAAGACCCCTGTATCCAGGATCATATATCTAAAGCCTTCAATAACTTGTGTTAACGGATTATATTTTACCAGCCAGGCATACTCTGGCATCTTTTCAGAAACTTCAGCAAGTGGATATGGTACGGCAGAAATATACATCAGCAATGTCGTTGCGAACCCTACCAAAACCGTTAAATCACGATACTTAGTAGTCAAAGCAGAGATCGTCATTCCCGCACCAAGCCCTAGTAAAGCCATCATTAACACGTAAACGGGGAAGAGGATTAGATTAGTATTAGGATTTATCTCATAACCTCTAATTATAAAGTAAAAATAAAAAATAATTAATATAAGTAATTGAATTCCAAATTTAAACAAATTGGAGATCACGGTTTTTAAAGGCATAATTACCCTGGGGAAATAGACTTTTCCAAAAATAGCTGCATTGGCAGTAAAAGTATTTGAGGTCCCAGTAAGGCATTGGTTAAAATAATTCCAGGCGGTGATGCCAGTTAGGTTAAAAAGAAAAGAAGGCACATTCCCGGTAGGAATACTCGCTATATTATTAAAAACCAGCGTGAAAATTATCGATGTAAATAATGGTTGAATAAAATACCAAAGCGGACCTAAAATAGTCTGCTTATAAACCGTGACTATATCCCTTTTCACAAAAAGGATCAAAAGATCACGATACCGCCAGATCTCCTTAAAATTAAGGTCTATCAGCTTTCGCTTTGGGGTGATTTCGTATAGCCAGTCGTTATTATTCGCTTCGCTCATTATTTCCGGTGAATCGTGATTAGTGATTGGATTTTTTCTTAATATAATTTCTAAAACCAATAATCAATTTTCGAACTTCTGTTATCTGCTCAAAAATAATGTCTGCAGTAGAAATAAAATTGAGTCGTAGAGCAATTTCCACTTGAGTTTCTACTTCTGCAAGTGAACCTAAAGCTACATTCAGAAAATACAACAATTCTTTATCACTACTACGACCAGCTCCTTCAGCGATATTAGATGAAATTGAAACCGAAGCCCGCCTAATTTGATTTGTTAATCCATAAATCTCAGAAGCCGGAAATTGAGCAGAAATCTTATAAATAGTTTCAACCAATTCGATACTTTTCTTCCAAACATCCAATTCCTTATGATCCATAATTCTTTCTATTCACTACTCACTATTCACCCTTCACTAAAAAACACTATTCGAAGTTCCTCATAAATTTTCTCCAGGAAGCCTTCACCTGGGATAAACGAGACGGTGCCGCCCCATAATAACCTTTCGCATAACGATTATATCCATAACCATAACCATAGCCATAACCGTAACCGTAGCCATAACCATATTTGGCGCTATGCACAAAATGGTTTAGCACAAAACTGATATTTTTAATCTCTTCCTTGGCATATTTCTGATTAATGGTTTCTAACATGCCTCTTTTAGTATAATCCTGTCTAATCATATATAAAGTGGCATCCGCATGTTTTACCAGGTTAAGCGCATCTGCCACCATTCCAATGGGCGGCGTATCTAAAATTATATAATCATAAGTTTCTTTCAGGTCAGATATCAGGTTATCCATCTTTTCCGTGAGCAGTAATTCGGATGGATTAGGAGGAACAGGACCTGAAGTTATAACATCCAGGTACGGAATTTTACTTTGTTGTACAATTTCCTTCGCTGTTGCCTGGTCTATCAAATAATTTACAATCCCAAGATCATTATTCAGTTCAAAATCATCGAAAATCTTTGGTTTTCTAAGATCAACTCCTACAAGTACCGTTTTCTTCTCGCTTAAAGCGAAAACGGTAGCAAGGTTCATGGCACAAAAAGTTTTACCTTCCCCGGAAACTGAAGAGGTTATTAGTACAGTTTTAGATCCCGTCACTCCCTGTCGCTTATACATAAATTGCAGACTAGACCTTAAGCCCCTAAAGCTTTCTGAAATTGAAGATTTTGGAGATTCAAAAACCGCCAGATTACTGTTCATTTTATTTCTACCTATCAATCCTAGTATTGGAATTGGAGAAAGCCTTGTAATTTCCTGAGCATTATGGATATTGGAATTTAAAAATACCAGCAAAAAAACAAAAGTTAAAGGTATCACACCTCCAACAAGGACCGCCATCACATAATTTAATCGCGTATTAGGACCTATTTGTCCACCCCCGGTGTCCTTTGCTTTATCTATAACAAGCACATCACTTACATTAGCAGCCTTAACAAGACCTGCTTCACTTCGTTTTTCAAGAAACATATTATACGTTCTTTCATTCAAAGAATACTTGCGCTGAATCTTTAAAAGATCCTGTTCTTCCTGTGGGAGTTTTTTAACTTCGTTTTCAAGTTGAGCGATCTTAGTCCTTATTTCCCGTAGCTCTGAATTTAACAACCCTTTTGATGAATTGATATTCTCTAAAATAATAGACTTCACAGAATTTATCTGTCTGTCTATATCGGCAAAAACCGGTGAATTCTCTTTTAATGTATATTGATAGTTCTTTCTTTCTTCTGCTAATTGTATTATTTTAGAGACTCCACTGGCAATATTACCTTCTGAAATCCCCGCGACAGATGGTGCCGGAACATTGGAATAATCGTTTCTGCTTTGTAAATACTCCTCCAGATTATCATAATAAGTCAACTGCCGGCGTATCTCCTCTTTTTGAACGTCCAGGGTGGATAATTTCCCCGAAAGATCACTACTTTCAGATGAAATATTAAGAACAGAATTTTCATTGCGATAATCATTCAATTCATCTTCCACTCTTTTTAGCTCCGCAGCCTGCACAGCGAGACTACTATCTATAAACCGAATGGTTTTGGTAGCAAAAAGATTCTTGCGTTTAAGCATATTTTCACTTAGCACCTTTACTGAACCATTAAGGTAATCTACTATTCGAGCTTTATTTAACCCCGTCTGACTTAAATTAAGAACAGAAGATCCATCGCCATTAGAAATACTCATCCCCCGGTAAGTGCTCACGGCGGAATTGAAATTTGAAAAGTTGATATAGATCGTTCTTTCTTTATCATAATTCCCCTCATTACGCACGATGTATCCAGAAAAGAATGGCAGGGTAATATGCTCACCAAATTTATAATTCCTGTTAAACTCATTTTCCTCAACTACCCTGGTATCGGTTTCTTTGGTTCTGTAATTAGTACGGTATAGTAAAGCAGGAATCTCAGCCTTTAAATTGAATGTATGCTCGTCCTGCACTTTGATCTCCATGGTTACATTATTCGCCTGGAAAGCAGCTGAATCTGCTATTACATGAAATGGGGTTTGCCCGTAGACATCTATTTTCTGATATTCGCCCTGTGCGCGGTAATTTATATAGAACTGCAATCGCTCCACCACTTCTTCATTATGCGACCTGGATCTAAGAATGGTTATTGCTGTATTAACCTTATCTGAAGTCCCTCCCCAATTAAAGGTCAAACTTGTGTTTGAAGTAAAAAAAGGGTTTTGATCATCCTTTATGGAAATAGTGTTTCCCAGCTGATATACCGGCAGTTTTCGAACGTTATTATAGTAGGCAACAGCGAAACTGATTCCAATTGAAAGTAAGATAAGCTTCCAGTAGCTTATAACTTTCAGAATAAAACCCTTAAAGTCAAAGGTTGAACCTACATCGGATATATGATCTTCTTCATGCGCCATTATCTTGTAGCTAATAAAATTACAGAGGTCACTACTGAAACAACCGAAAAAATAGTAGTAAACACTCCCAAACCAGTGGTTCCGATTCCTAGCGCCTTCTGAGGCAATGGATTCACGACGATCATATCATTTGGCTGGATATAATAGTATGGACTACTAAGAGCATTTATATTGGTAACATCTATAGTGTGAACTTCCTCTCCCTGCGGGTATTGCCTTATAATCTGAACATGCTCTCTGTCCCCGTAATCTGAAATACCCCCGGCATTGGCAATCGCTTCCATAATCGTTACCTGTTCTTTATAAATCACCTGGCTTCCCTGGCCTATTTCCCCAAGAGTTGTATACCTAATACCTGCAAGCTTAACGGTAACAAAAATATTGGCCTCTTTCCTAAAATATTCATCCAGTAATTTTTCTTCTATTCTTTCACGAACCTCTTTTTCGGTAAACCCAAGAACATTGATCTCTCCCATGGTGGGTACTCGAATATTACCATGATCGTCTACCGTAAAACCATCAAAATAAACAGCTTCTTCAGTAGTTGCATTAGGATTAGCTTCTCCAACAGGGTTAAACATTCCCACAAGTTCCTGGTCCAGAGCTTTAACTCTTATACTTAAAAGATCTCCTACCTGAATTCGATATGGCTTGCGCAATCGCTGAACCTGAATAATGCTGTCTACCTCTTCTTCATGTTCCTGAAGATAGGACATTTGCTTTGTAGATACGCATGAGGTTAAGGCTAGTATTGCAGCGAATAAAAACAAAAAGGATTTAAATCGCATAAAGGGCTTCACATTGTTTTAACAAATATAGTTTTTACAGGCAAATATCAAAACTTTAGGGTGAAATTATGTTTGGGGTTTGGGGTTTGGGGTTTGGGGTTTGGGGTTTGGGGTTTGGGGTTGGTGGTTGGTTGTTTGTTGTTTGTTGTTTGTGGTTCGTGGTTGGTGGTTTGGTGTGGGTTGCCATACGCCTGTTGTCTGTATTGACGCTAAAACAAAAAACCAGAAACAATGATAATACCCAGGTACAGGCACCTGGAAAATGGCATAGCGGCCTACCGAAAGTTTCCCGTAGATTTTGAAGTGAGGAGATCGTAAAATTTTATGTTGTTTGAGCCGCTACGACGGTTCTTTTAAAAACATAATCTTTAAAGGCGAGTTCATAAAATTTAAATCCCGAACGATAAAATCAGGGAAACTTTCGTAAGCCTAGACCTTTTTGTTTCTTTTTCCGGCGATGGGAAAAAGAAAAGGTAAAAAATTTAAATTCTACATTATGTCATTTCGAAGAAGTCCCGACTCTTAGGGACGACTGAGAAATCTCAACTATTTGACTCACTCAAAAGAGATTTCTCCCCGCGGTCGAAATGACATTGACGCTAAAACAAAAAACCAGAAACAATGATAATACCCAGGTACAGGCATCTGGAAAATGGCATAGCGGCCTACCGAAAGTTTCCCGTAGATTTTGAAGTGAGGAGATCGTAAAATTTTATGTTGTTTGAGCCGCTACGACGGTTCTTTTAAAAACATAATCTTTAAAGGCGAGTTCATAAAATTTAAATCCCGAACGATAAAATCAGGGAAACTTTCGTAAGCCTAGACCTTTTTGTTTCTTTTTCCGGCGATGGGAAAAAGAAAAGGTAAAAAATTTAAATTCTACATTATGTCATTTCGAAGGAGCATGGCGACTGAGAAATCTCAACTATTTGACTCACTCAAAAGAGATTTCTCCCCGCGGTCGAAATGACATTGACGCTAAAACAAAAAACCAGAAACAATGATAATACCCAGGTACAGGCATCTGGAAAATGGCATAGCGGCCTACCGAAAGTTTCCCGTAGATTTTGAAGTGAGGAGATCGTAAAATTTTATGTTGTTTGAGCCGCTACGACGGTTCTTTTAAAAACATAATCTTTAAAGGCGAGTTCATAAAATTTAAATCCCGAACGATAAAATCAGGGAAACTTTCGTAAGCCTAGACCTTTTTGTTTCTTTTTCCGGCGATGGGAAAAAGAAAGGTAAAAAATTTAAATTCTACATTATGTCATTTCGAAGGAGCATGGCGACTGAGAAATCTCAACTATTTGACTCACTCAAAAGAGATTTCTCCCCGCGGTCGAAATGACAAAATCTAAATTTGAACATTGAGACCCTGAAATAAAATTCAGGGTGACGAATGCTCCGCATATAGGCAGCGTCATATTCCCAAGCTTCGGAAGTTTAAGCGCCTCAACAGACAACTGATAACGCACATAAAACCTTTTGCTCATACTCCGACAGGCTCAGCATGGCAAAAAAGGAACTATAATTCTCAATTATCTATTGTCAATCATCAATTGATAATTTACTTCGTACTTTTGACCCCAGAACGGAAAACATACAACCGACAACAATACATGAATTATCTCTCAGTAGAAAACATAGCCAAATCCTATGGCGAGCGCCGACTTTTTGAAAATATAAGCTTCGGAATAAATAAGGATCAAAAAGTTGGTTTTGTCGCTAAGAACGGAACCGGAAAAACCAGTTTACTGAATATTCTGGCAGGAACCGATACTCCTGATGACGGGCAGGTGATCTACCGGAATGATATTCGGGTTGCTTTCCTTTCCCAGGAACCAGATCTGGATCCTGATCTTACTATTGAACAAAGTATTTTTTCCAGCGAAAATCCAACGCTCAAAATTGTAGAACAATATGAGAAAGCCATCCAGAATCCGGAAGACGCTGATGCCTTGCAAAAGGCAATGGACGCTATGGAGGCTAATAATGCCTGGGATTTTGAAACGGAATTCAAACAGATACTCTTCAAATTAAATCTTGAAGATCTTCATGCGGTAGTGAAAAACCTTTCCGGCGGACAAAAGAAACGTCTGGCTTTAGCCAGAATGTTATTGAAAAAACCAGATTTTATAATTCTTGATGAACCTACCAACCACCTGGATCTTGATATGATCGAATGGCTGGAAGAATACTTTAAAAAAGAGGATTTTACCATTTTTATGGTGACTCACGACAGGTATTTCCTGGAGAGAGTTTGCAACGAGATCATTGAACTGGAAGATGGGAAGCTTTACACTTATAAAGGTAATTACTCTTATTATCTCGACAAGAAAGAAGAAAGACATCAGCTCGAAGCCACCAATACAGATAAGGCTCAGCAATTATACAAGAAAGAGCTTGACTGGATGCGCCGCCAGCCGAAAGCTCGTACCACGAAATCTAAGTCTCGAATTGAAGATTTTCACGAGATAAAGCATAGGGCGAGTCAGCGCAGGCAGGATCATAAAGTTCAGCTGGAACTAAATATGGAACGCCTGGGAAGTAAGATCGTTGAAATTCATAATATTTCGAAGGAGCTGGGAGGAAAAGAACTGATTAATCACTTCAGTT
Source organism: Christiangramia sp. OXR-203 (assembly GCF_034372165.1). Lineage (NCBI taxonomy): Bacteria > Pseudomonadati > Bacteroidota > Flavobacteriia > Flavobacteriales > Flavobacteriaceae > Christiangramia > Christiangramia sp. OXR-203. Next base: position 2,632,293 of record NZ_CP139698.1, read on the forward strand.
ACACCTTTCAAAAAGGAGAGCGCCTTGGAATCATTGGAAAAAACGGAACTGGAAAATCTACATTTCTGAATATGCTTACCGGGAATCTTGAGCCGGATAAAGGTAAAATCGTGATTGGCGAAACGGTAAAATTCGGTTACTACACTCAGAAAGGTATAAAAATAAAACCCGGACAAAAGGTTATTGAGGTCATTAAAGAATTTGGAGATTATATTCCGTTAAAAAAAGGAAGACAAATTTCAGCTGAACAGCTTTTAGAGCGATTTCTTTTCAGCAGAAAGAAACAATACGATTTTGTAGAAAAGTTGAGCGGTGGAGAAAAGAAGCGGCTTTACCTGTGTACTGTTTTAATTCAGAATCCTAATTTTCTGATTCTCGATGAGCCTACTAACGATCTGGATGTTTTAACCCTAAATGTTCTGGAAAACTTTTTGCTGGATTTCCCCGGTTGCATTATTGTGGTTTCTCACGACCGTTATTTTATGGATAAGATCACCGATCACCTGTTTGTATTTCAGGGAAAAGGAGAAATACAGGATTTCCCCGGTAATTATACAGATTATAGAGAATATGAAGCTTCAAAACCTAAGGTCGAGAAATCTTCTTCAGAAGATTCTCAGTCTAAAAAAGAGAAAAAGGAATACAGTAAACTGGTAAAAGAGATCGCAAAACTGGAGAAGAAGAAAGAGAAAATTCAGCAAAGCTTCCTGGAAGAACTTAGCGCTGAAGAGGTTGCTGAAAGATCTAAAGACCTGAAAAAAGTTGAAGACGAGATCGAAACTAAAACCATGCGCTGGTTTGAATTGATGGAGAAGTTGGAGGGGTAGGCGTTCTTTCTCCATCAATTGATGAACGTTGGCCAGAACTTTCTTCAGTAGATAATTTCTTTATTTGTTGTTTAGTGTTTGTTGTTTATGGCTCATTGTATCTCGTTTAAAGATTTTAATTAGATTCATGGCAAAATTTGAAGATGGCTAAGATTAATAATTTTGAAGAACTAGAAGTATGGAAAATGGCAAGGACTATTTGTAAATCTGTGGAAAAACTTCTTAGAGAAACACCCTTAGGAAAAAACTATGCGCTCGCTAATCAAATGGAACGAAGTTCTGGTTCAATTATGGACAACATAGCAGAAGGTTTCGGGCGAGGTGGAAATGCTGAGTTTCACAATTTTCTAAGCTACTCAAAAGGATCAACTTCAGAATTGAAATCTCAATTTTATAGATCAATAGACAAGCAATTAATAGATGAATCTAGCTTCAACAAGCTGATAGATCAGTGTAACACTTTGGAAAACAAACTTGGTGCCTTTATGTACTATTTAAGAAAGTCTGACCTGAAGGGAATCAAGTTCAAAAAATCAGATCATAATTAAATATTTTCAAATTCAAACCATAAACTATAGACCACGAACGAACATCATCTCTTTCCACTCTCCACTAAGATCTAACTACCTTGTATTTCCAACTCAAATCCTATATAAACTTTCTCCTGAAAAGTCAAAACGAACACGGACTCCACTCCCCTTTTGTTTATGAGCTGGTAACCAAGTGTTTTTATGATACATCGGAACATTCGGAATATAAATTGATTAAAGATTACCGCAATGATCTTCTTCGGAATAAGGAAATTATTGAAGTAAAAGACTTTGGGGCGGGAAGCAGGGTTTTTAGTTCAAATCAAAGACCGGTGCATGCCATTGCGAAAAATGCCGGGATCACCCTATTTAGGGCGAAATTACTATCCAGAATCGTTAATTATTTAAAGATCGAGAATGCTCTGGAACTGGGAACTTCCTTAGGAATAGCTTCCGCAGCTATTGCAGCAAATAAATCCACAAAACTTACCACTATAGAAGGTTGCAATGAAACTGCAAAAATCGCCCGGCAACAATTTGAAAAATTTGATCTCAAAAATATTGACTTAAGAATTGACAAAATCGAAAATGTTCTTTCTGATCTCACTTCTAAACTCCGAACATCAAAAATCGGACAGAAAACTTCAGAGAAATTCGACCTTATTTATTTCGACGGCAATCACCAAAAACAGGCAACACTGGACTATTTCCGCACATTATTACCTTTTGCGCACAATGATTCTGTCTTTATATTTGATGACATCCACTGGTCTGCTGAAATGCAGGAAGCCTGGAAAGAAATTATCGAACATCCACAGGTTCGGGTTTCGATCGATACTTTTCAATGGGGCTTTATATTCTTCCGAAGGGAACAGGTGAAGGAGCATTTTACGATTAGGGTGTAACAAATTAGTTGAATCGCCGTCAAACAGGCGTAAATTAAAATCCATGAGTAAAGTAATCGAAATTCGTACGATCACCAGAGATTTTCCATTGGGGCAGGAAGTCGTAAAAGTCCTAAAAGGTATCGATCTGGATATTGAACGAGGTGAATATGTCGCGATCATGGGACCTTCAGGTTCCGGTAAATCTACTTTAATGAATCTTCTGGGCTGCCTGGATACTCCAACCTCCGGGTCTTATATTCTCAATGGAAAAGATGCAAGTCAAATGAGTGATGATGAACTTGCGGAAATTCGGAATAAAGAAATTGGATTCGTTTTCCAGACATTTAATTTACTTCCCAGAACTACCGCTTTAGATAACGTAGCTTTACCAATGGTCTATGCCGGAGCGACAAAATCTCAACGTAAAGAACGTGCTGAAGAAGTTCTTCGTAGCGTAGGACTTGGTGACCGAATGGATCATAAACCCAATCAACTTTCAGGAGGACAGAGACAACGTGTGGCGGTAGGTCGTGCGCTGGTCAATAAACCTTCCATTATCCTGGCAGATGAGCCAACTGGAAACCTGGATTCAAAAACTTCCGTAGAGATCATGAACCTTTTTGATGATATACATGCTGCAGGAAATACTGTAATCCTGGTTACTCACGAAGAAGAGATCGCCGAGCATGCACATCGGGTAATCCGCTTAAAAGATGGCAGAATAGAGACCGATGAACGCAAAAAAGTGCATACTCCTACAGTTTAGATCAGATTTTTCAGGTTTTTTGTAAATTAGATTTCTAAACAACTCTTATGATCGACCTTGATAGGGAAACCTGGCTATACCTACTTATTATTGTAGCTATTCTCGCATTTTTTATATGGAATTCCAACCGTAGTAAAAAAATCAAAAAAGAACGAAAGAACAGGAATTTCAGAAAACGTTATCTCGAACGTAAAAAGGAGCACAAATCTGATACTCTTTAATCTTTCTGAATGTTAAGCTATCCGCTTTATTTTTCTTAGCTACTCGAACTTCGTACTTTTATCCAGATAAAAATTTGCAATGAAAATATATACCAAGACCGGGGACAAGGGCTCCACTTCTCTATTTGGAGGAACCAGGGTTCCCAAGCATCATATACGTATTGAAAGCTACGGAACGGTAGACGAGTTAAATTCACACATAGGTCTTCTAAGAGATCAGCCAGTGAATGATAGTACCAAGCAGTTACTAATAGAAATACAGGACAGGTTATTTACCATTGGAGCGGTACTGGCTACAGATCCTGAAAAGGAAAAACTCAAAAATGGAAAGGATCGTTTGAATATTCCTAAAGTATCTGATGTTGATATTGAAAAACTGGAACATGCGATCGACGAGATGAATACCGAATTGCCCGAGATGACGCATTTTGTTTTACCTGGCGGACATCAAAGTGTGTCATTCTGTCACATAGCGCGTTGCGTTTGTAGAAGAGCCGAACGTATTTCTACCGCGTTATATGACATTGAACCATTTCAGGATCAGGTTTTGGTTTATTTGAACCGACTTTCAGACTACCTGTTTGTGCTGGCACGGATGTTGTCTCATTCCTTGCAAGCTGAAGAAATTCAATGGATTCCAAAAAAATCCTAAATCAATTAGATTTTCATCATATTCATTGTGAATAATGCAAATAATGATCGAAATCTTTACGTTCTTATCATTATTGAGTAAATAATAGATTTTTTTCTTGGCTATTAGAGCAAAAAAATTATTTTTGCCAAAATTTAAAACCCGATTAATCAATGTATTGGACTTTAGAATTAGCATCTTATTTAAGTGATGCACCCTGGCCGGCCACCAAAGACGAGTTAATAGACTACGCAATTAGAACAGGAGCACCGCTTGAAGTTGTCGAGAATTTACAGGCAATAGAAGACGAAGGTGATTCATATGATTCTATTGAAGAGATCTGGCCGGATTATCCAACAGATGAAGATTACCTCTGGAATGAGGATGAATATTAAAATATAACACGTAGAAATTAGGGAAAAGTCTCAATCATGAGGCTTTTTTTTTGCGTAAATTTGAACCCCTTAAATAAAAAAACCACTATGAGTTTTTTAAATACCGTATTAAAAGCTTTCGTTGGAGATAAATCCAAGAAAGACGTAAAAGCAATTCAACCCATTGTAGACAAGATCAAGGCACTTGAGTCAAAGTTCGAGGCATTGAGCCTGGATGAATTGCGTGCAAAAACAACTGAATTTAAAACTCAGATCTCTGATGCTACCAAAGAAGTTAGAGATAAGATAGAAGCGCTAAATAAAGAAGCTGATGAAATTGATGATATCACCCGCAAGGAAGATATCTATGCTGAAGTCGATGCTCTTAAAGATAAATCCTACGAGCTTTCTGAAGCAGTTCTCAACGATATCCTTCCCGAAGCTTTTGCAGTAGTGAAAGAAACAGCTAAGCGTTTCTGTAATAATCCGCAATTAAAGGTTCAGGCTTCTGCTTACGATAGAGAACTTTCCGCAGAAAAAGATTACGTAAATCTTGAAGGTGACTACGCCATTTGGAATAACTCCTGGGATGCAGCCGGCAAGCCGGTAACCTGGGATATGATTCACTATGACGTTCAGCTTATTGGTGGTGTGGCCATGCACCAGGGAAAAATTGCAGAGATGCATACCGGGGAAGGTAAAACCCTTGTAGCTACTTTGCCTGTTTACCTGAATGCACTTACCGGAAACGGAGTGCACCTGGTGACTGTAAACGACTATCTGGCGAAACGTGATAGCGCGTGGATGGCTCCTATCTTTCAGTTTCACGGTTTAAGTGTAGACTGTATCGATTATCACCGTCCAAACTCTGCCGCACGTAGAAAAGCTTATAATGCTGATGTTACCTACGGAACCAACAATGAATTCGGTTTTGATTATCTGAGGGATAATATGTCTCATGCTCCCGATGATCTGGTACAGCGCCCGCATAACTATGCGATCGTGGATGAGGTGGATTCAGTATTAATTGATGACGCTCGTACTCCATTGATCATTTCAGGTCCCGTACCTAAAGGAGATACGCATGAGTTTATGGAATTGAAGCCTGCGATCGCCAATATCGTGGAAGTTCAGCGTAAATATCTAGTAAAAGTACTAGCTGAAGCTAAGAAACTGATCAAGGTAGGTGACACCAAAGAAGGTGGTTTCCAACTATTGAGAGTATATCGTGGTCTTCCGAAGAACAAAGCATTGATCAAATTCCTGAGTGAAGAAGGTGTAAAGCAACTATTGCAGAAAACCGAGAATCACTACATGCAGGATAATAATCGTGAAATGCCGAAGGTTGATGCCGAGCTGTATTTTACGATCGAGGAAAAAAGCAACCAGATCGATCTTACCGATAAGGGGATTGAGTTTCTTTCCGGAGAAAATGATCCTGACTTTTTTGTGATGCCTGAAATTGGAATGGAGATCGCAAAAATTGAAAAAGAAGGTCTTTCTGCCGAAGAAGAAGCTGAAAAGAAAGAAGAACTATTCAGAGAATATTCAGTAAAAAGTGAACGTATTCATACGCTTCGCCAGTTATTGAAATCATATACCCTGTTCGAAAAAGATACAGAATATGTAGTGATGGATAACAAGGTGAAGATCGTGGATGAGCAAACCGGTCGTATCATGGATGGTCGTCGTTATAGTGACGGACTCCACCAGGCGATCGAAGCTAAGGAAAATGTAAAGATCGAAGATGCAACACAGACCTTTGCTACAGTAACCCTTCAGAATTACTTTAGAATGTACCGTAAACTTTCGGGGATGACTGGTACTGCTGTAACTGAGGCTGGTGAATTCTGGGAGATCTATGAACTTGATGTGGTGGAAATTCCAACCAACAGACCTATTGCCAGAAATGATAAAGAAGATTTGGTTTATAAGACCAAACGTGAAAAATATAATGCGGTGATTGATCATGTGACCGATCTTTCAAATGCGGGCAGACCGGTACTTATTGGTACTACTTCCGTAGAAATTTCGGAATTACTTAGCCGTATGCTGAAACTTCGAAATGTACCTCACAACGTACTGAACGCGAAACGTCACAAGCAGGAGGCAGATATTGTTGCTGAAGCTGGTAATGCGGGTATCGTAACGATCGCCACCAACATGGCCGGTCGTGGTACCGATATTAAATTGAGCAAGGAAGTGAAGGAAGCTGGCGGTCTGGCGATTGTTGGTACCGAGCGTCATGATTCAAGACGTGTGGACAGGCAGTTGCGTGGTCGTGCCGGTAGACAGGGTGACCCGGGTAGTTCACAGTTCTATGTGTCTCTTGAAGATAACCTGATGAGATTATTTGGTTCTGAGAGAATCGCCAAACTTATGGACCGTATGGGTCTGGAAGAAGGTGAAGTTATTCAGCATTCCATGATATCCAAGTCTATTGAGCGTGCACAGAAGAAAGTAGAGGAAAATAACTTCGGAGTTCGTAAGCGTTTGCTGGAGTATGATGATGTAATGAACGCACAGCGTGAGGTGATCTACAAACGTCGTTACCATGCTCTTTTTGGAGACAGGTTACGTGTGGATCTTGCCAATATGATCTTTGATATTTCTGAAAATATTGCTGAAACCAATAAAGGAGCTGAAGATTTTAAGAACTTTGAATTTGAACTGATCAGGAATTTCTCAATGAGTTCTCCTGTTTCTGAAGAAGAATTCAAGAAAATGATGCCTCAGAAGCTAGCTGGAGAGGTTTATAAGGCTGCATACTCACATTACGATACCAAGATGGCTCATAATGCTGAACGTGCATTCCCGGTCATCAAACAGGTTCATGAAGATGAACGAAATAACTTCGAGCGTATTTCTGTTCCTTTTACAGATGGCACAAAAACATTAAGCGTGGTTACTAATCTTCAGAAAGCTTATGAAACTGAAGGGAAACAGTTAATAAAAGATTTTGAGAAGAATATCACGCTCGCTATCATTGATGAAGCCTGGAAGACTCACTTAAGAAAAATGGATGAGTTAAAGCAAAGTGTTCAGTTAGCTGTACATGAGCAGAAGGATCCGTTGCTTATATACAAATTTGAAGCATTTGAGCTATTCAAAGCAATGCTGGAAACCGTGAACCGTGATGTGATGTCCTTCCTATTCAAGGGAGAGATTCCAACGGCGAGCGTTCCTAATATTCAGGAAGCAAGGCAGGTTCAGCAAAAAGAGAAAGTTGAAACCAAGAAGGAAGAGATCCCGAATATGGATGAACGTGCTGCTCAAAGTCGAGCGGTTGGTAATACTCAGCGTAAACCTGAGATCACTGAAACCATTACCAGAGACAGACCTAAAATTGGAAGAAACGATAAGGTTACTTTGAAGAACGTATTGAGTGGTGAAACAAAAGCCATGAAATTCAAACAAGCGATCCCATTGTTAGATAAAGGAGACTGGGTTCTTGTAGATGAATAGAACCTGATATTATAGATTTAAAAGCCTGAAGTTTTACTTCAGGCTTTTTTTATGCGTTTGCCGGACTGAGCTTTCCATAGTTAGTTTATCAAAGCAGCACAATTGAAACCACACTTCGACAGGCTCAGTGCTGCATACTGCTGATCAAGAATGTTTGCTTTTGATAGTGTTGCCATCTTGAGCCTGTCGAAAGCTGGATTATAACAATGCTATTGCCATCCTGAGCCTGTCGAAGGATGAGCAAAATATAGGATGTCTACATCAGAACCAAACATATAACACTTTCATGATCTCTAGCGGGAGCGTGTCGAAGACTAGAATAAAGTGAGCCCGCATAATTGAAACCGCACTTCGATAGGCTCAGTTCTACAAACTGCTGATCAAGAATGTTTGCTTTTGAAAGTATTGCCATCCTGAGCCTGTCGAAGGATGAGCAATCGCAGAAACCATATTCAAAATAGATTTATCCAGGCTTTCCGTATTGCGAATAGTTTCTTGAAAACTTCTGTAACTTATCCCAGTCTTTCAGAATTAAGGCAGTTTTCTTTTTCCTGCTCCATCCTTTCAATTTCTTTTCTAACCCTGAGGCAATATTGGGATCCGTAAATTGCTGCACCCACATTAATTCTACAGGTCTTCTGTTAAAGGTATATGCGCCACGGTATTTTCCTGAATGGTGTTGTAATAATCTTTCTTCCAGATTGGAGGTCATACCTAAATAAAAGGAGTGGTCATTACATTTTAATATGTATACATAATATAACTCCACGTTTATCTTTTCGCACTTCTACAGGTTCCATGCTGCAGACTATTTTCTAAAATTGAAAATAACACAAAACTGCTTACTTTTAAAAAATATAATTCTTAATGGATATTATGATATCTAAAACACCTGCCATAATGAGCTTTTTCATAGCTGCATTATTATAGACAGAACAAATGTAACCGCACTTCGACAGGCTCAGTGCTGCAAACTACTGACCAAGAAGAAATGGTCTTGAGCCTCACTTCGACAGGCTCAGTGCTACAAATTGCTGATTAAGAATAATTGCTTTTGAAAGTATTGCCATCCTGAGCCTGTCGAAGGATGAGCAAAATATAGGATATCTACATTAGGACCAAACATATAATACTTTCATGATCACTAGCGGGAGCATGACGAAGACTGGAATAAAGTGAGCCCGCACAATTGAAACCGCACTTCGACAGGCTCAGTGCTACAAACTGCTGACCAAGAAGAAATACTCTTGAGCCTCACTTGGACAGGCTCAGTGCTGCAGACTGCTAAAAAGGAATGTTTGCTTGTGAGGGTGTTACCCTGAGTCAATCGAAGGCTGGATTATAATAACGCTATTGCCATCCTGAGCCTGTCGAAGGATGAGCAAAATATAGAATATCTAAATCAGAACCAAACATATAACACCTTCATGATCACTAGCGGGAGCAGTCGAAGACTGGAACAAAGTGAGCCCGCACAATTGAAACCGCACTTCGACAGGCTCAGTGCTGCAGACTGCTAAAAAGGAATGTTTGCTTGTGAGAGTGTTACCCTGAGCCAATCGAAAGCTGGATTATAACAATGCTATTGCCATCCTGAGCCTGTCGAAGGATGAGCAAATAATATACTAGGCTTAATTAGAACCAAACATAAAACCCTTGCATAATAACCAGTATGAAGAGCTACTCCATAGTTGAATCTATCAAGAACATAACTAATTAAACCACACCTGGACAGTCTCAGTGCTGCAGACTGCTTACGAATATAGTTCCTGGAGAATTATCTGAAGTGATGTTTGAAAAGTGCCGCAATTTTTGAAAGAACACTCTCCAGCAGACGTTTCAGTAACCCCTTAATAGCAAGAGATTTTAAAAAGATTTCAAATTTCTACTAATATAATTTTTAGTAATTTTAACAAACAAATCATCAGTATGAAACGCTTTGCGATTGAAATAAAATGGGGAATAATCTTTAGTGTAGTATCCTTATTATGGATGTATCTGGAAAAGGCTTTGGGCTGGCATGATGAACTTATCGCCAAACATGCGATCTACACTAATTTCTTTGGAATTGTAGCGATCGTAATTTACGTATTGGCGTTGCTGGATAAAAGAAAGAATTTCTTTGAAGGCAAAATGAACTGGTCTCAGGGATTCATATCTGGAATTGTAGTAAGCATCGTCGTAGCCATCCTAACTCCGCTGGCACAGTATATCACACACACTTTTGTTACACCGGATTACTTTCCTAATATCATAGATCATGCTGTTGAAAGAGGCAGTATGACTCGTGAAGCTGCGGAAGAATATTTTAATCTTACTTCCTATATCCTTCAGTCGTTCTTCTTTGCGCTGGTCGTTGGAGTGGTGACCTCAGCCATTGTTGCACTTTTCGTTCGAAAAAAATAGTTTAATTAGCATACAGTTCCGAAGAGAGTCTTCTAAATTTTCAGCAGTAGATTAGGATCAGGACAATTCTGCAAATAATCTTCAAGCTCTTCTTTTCGAACCACCCCTGGATAATCTGCTAACTTGCCCTCCATATCTTTGATGACCTGAAAATGCAAATGTGGTGCATAATCACCATTTTCAGCATAATCTCCGAGTTCAGCAATTTTATCTCCTTTTTTGAATTGCATTCCTGTTTCCAAATTATCCAGTGAGGCGCGGGATAAGTGTCCGTACAAGGTGAAAAACGACTGACGATCAAAATGATGCTCTAAAATTATTGTAGGTCCATAATCACCAAAATTTGAGTTATCCTGAAAACTATGTACGTGACCATCCAGTGGAGCTATAATATCTGAATACGCAGGAACCCACACATCCAGTCCTATGTGAATGTTTCTATTCGAGCTCGAATGATTGAATAACTCGCTGCGATTATACAAAGTTCTTAGTTCATTGTAACCACCATACGCAGCTTTGGCCGATCGGTTTCTCAGATATTCATCTATAAAAACCGAAAAAGCGGCAGATGATGCCACTTCCAGTTTCAGCAGATCCCTGTTATTTTGTGAGAGATCAATATATTCATAATCTTCCTGTGCATAATCTCCACCTATCACCGGTGTGAATTCTGAAGTTAGACCTTTTATAAATTTGGAAAATTCTATCATTGCATTCAGCTTAGTAAGCCAAATGTAAGGGCTAACTCCTAATTTATCAATACATCGCTATAATTTGCCTTGATTGTGATATTACCGCTTCCGTCTTTCGATTTAAAGTAGCCTTTCAGCATCTCGTTATCATAAGACTTCGTGGATTTTAATTTCATCGTGGCAGGGTGCTTTATATTACTTTGCATTCCATTAAAACTAAAATTAAAAGCAGTCTCAGGCACATTGAGTTCCAGATCGCTATTTTCCAAACTGATATTCAGATCCTGAAATCCTGAACCAAGATTTTTAATTTCCAGCTTTCCAAAACTACCACTAAGTACCCCTGTTTTTTGAAGTTCATTGATCACCACATCGCTACTATTTGACTCTAGCTTGATACTCACCGCCTTGTCTATTGTACAGTTCTTCACAAATTCTGTTGAAAGCACTCCATAGTCCCAATGAGCGACTTTTACCGGTGTATACGCCGCTTTCACCCTAGTATTTTGTCCGGTGAGTCTATTGGCTGATAGCCGACTGTGAGACAGATCGGCTTTCAGGTTTTTAACTGTACTTCCAAGTTTTAACTCTCCATGACGAACGTTTAGTTCTAGTTTTGCATCCTTGGGAACCTTGATCCTGATGGTCTTCTGATTTTTAGATGAATTCCCGTCACTATTCCCAGCAAACATTTTTCCACCATTGGCTTCCATATTAGCTTCGAACTGTTTTCCAAAATTTTCACCCCAGGCTTCCATTTTCTTTCCGAATTTCTCACCCCATGCTTCCATATCTTTCTCGAAATCCTTGCCCCAGGCTTCCATCTTCACTTCATATTCTTTTTCCCATTCTTCAGAATTCTTCTCGACTTCGGCAGCCCACTTCTCCATTTTCGCCTCGTATTCCTTGCCAAACTTCTTGTCCATTTCAGACTCCCATTTTTCAAGGTATTTGTCCCCGTCTTTTTTATAAGCGCTATAATCGAATTTCATTTCCTCCATATCATTAGCAAAACCTTCCGGTAGCGGATTTTGCGCAATATTAGCCAGTAAAGGCCCCACAAGTTCATTCATCATAGGCTGCAGCATTTCCGGCAGCATAGACAAAGGCTCTTCAAGTCCTGAAAGGTCCAGGTCAAGATTCATGTTGATATTGGTGTTCCCACCTCCACTGGATTTGATCTTAACCCGGTCACCATTTTTGGAGGTCTTTACCTGCCAGTTTTCCAGCAGTTCTTTCGTAGCTTTTTTGTTACCGGAATTTCCGTTTAGATAGGCTTCCACAACAACCTCGTTCTTATCCCAGTTCTCTACAATGATATTGGTATACCTGGAATCCAGTTCCACGGTCACATTTGATGAAGTTTTATAGGAATTCTTCAGTTTGCTTGTTTGAGCAAATGATCCTGCTGTGATAAAGAGCAGCATCAATAAAATATATTTATGCTTGATAGTTTTCATTTTTAAGGTCTTTTGATTGTTCGATTTCATTTAATTTGTTCTTCAATTTCTTTAGAAGATCCAGTCTAAGCTGCAAGTTCGCGATCATAGCTTCTACTGTTTCCTCATTCAAACCAGTCTCTTGAACTTCCGCATTAAGCGCGATATATTCATCGTTCAGAGTTTCCAGTTTTCTCATAAATGCATCTATAAGTTCTTTGTTTCCAGGCGTCATGTCCAGTTTAGCCAGTTGTATATTCAAACTGGCCATATAATAATCTTCGATTTTCTTAAACTCAGGGGAGACATCGCTCAACCTATAGTCAGTACCGGGAACTTCTTCTTTTTCTACTTTTTCTTCGGAAGGAGTTTCCACTATCTGTGGTGAGTTCACTATTTCAGCTTCGTTATTGCTGAAGTATAAGAAAGCTCCCACAGCCAACGCGATCATAAGTCCTGCGGCTATCTGAAGAAAATAGAAATTGTTCTTCTTTTTCTCCATAGGCATAGCCTTATTCAATCGTTCTTCAAAACGTTGTTGGTGCCCTGACTGAAGCTTCTGTTCTTCCTGTTCCGGCTTCTCCTGAAACATCTTCCTAATATCCTGTCCCATGACTTAAGTATTTTAATTCTTCCTGCAATTTCTTTTTTCCTCTATGCACCAGAGTTCTGGATGCCACCTGGGTGATATCCAGGATTTCGCTTATTTCTTCATGATCGTATCCTTCCACCAAAAACAACATCAAAGGATACCTGTATTTTTCGGGCAGCTCCTGCATTTTCAATTTCACTTCTTCTATCCCGATCCCGTCATCCACCTGCCAGTCATTCTCTTCTTCTACGGTGCCAAGCGTTTGCTCATTTATGGCTACCAGTTCCATTTTTCTTGCCTTGAGTTTGTCCAGACATTTATTGATCACGATCTTCTTTAACCAGGCACCAAAAGTGACCTCGCCATTGAATTGATGTAACTTAGAGAAAGCTTTGATAAATGCTTCCTGCATGGCATCCTCGGCCTCCATCGTATCCTTCATAAATCTCAACGCCACATAGTACATCCCGTCACAATATTTGTTGTACAGCTTCAACTGGGCCCTACGGCTGTTGTTTTGGCAAGCTTCTATTAGCTTATGCTGTATCAATTTAATTGGTTTTTGATGGGTTAGTTCATTCTAAAGACGAACCATAAAAGTCCGCGTTGCAAAAATTCCGAAATTTATTTCACAATCGCTCTATATTCTTACATTTAAAGCGATTAGCGCAAGTAAACCTTATGGCAGGTTTATTGGATAGGTTATAATAAATGCTAGAAAATGAACTCTAAACTAAAAACAGGCTTGAGTATTGCCGGAGGATTGATCCTCGCTGGTTTACTTACAATGCTTATAATGAGATATACAACGAAAGCTCATAGCCCTGAAGATATTGCTAGCTATAAGCAGAATGGGATAGAACTGGAGGTCTTTTATAACAGGCCTTACAGGAAAGATCGCGAGATCTTCGGTAAACTTGTACCTTATGATGAAGTCTGGCGAACCGGTGCTAACGAAGCAACAACTTTTGAAACCACTTCAGATATCCTCGTGGATGGAAGTCTTTTGAAGGCTGGAAAATATACTCTCTGGAGCATCCCAAAGCAGAATAGCTGGAAAGTGATCTTTAACGATCAAATGTATCCATGGGGAATAGACATGGATAAGAAGGCTTATAGAGATCCACAATTCGATGCTCTGGTACTGGAGAGACCAGTTAAGAAATCTGCTGGAATTACCGAGCAATTCACTATTTCCTTTGAAGAAGCCGGCGACTTTATTTCCATGGAACTTGTCTGGGATCAGGTAAAAATAGAGATCTCTATAAAAAAAGAAGAGACGCCTACAGGCGCCTCAACTAATACTATTATATCTGGATGATATTATTCTTCGTCCAGCATCAGGTTTAGAGTAACATCAATATTATCTCTGGTTGCTCTAGAATAAGGACAAACTTCGTGAGCTTCATTTACGAGCTTTTCACCAGTTTCTACATCAACTGCCGGAATGTAGGTGTCCAGAATTGCAGATAGCTGAAGATTTCCAGAATCTGTCTGACCCAGTTTTACTGTAGCTGTTACACTATAATCTCCAAGATCGATCTTGTGCTGTTTTGCAACATGCTCCAGTGCACTACCATAACATGCGGAATATCCCGCTGCAAATAATTGTTCCGGGTTAGAATAGTCACCTCCATCACCACCAAGGCTTTTAGGTTTTCTCAATTCCATATCCAGTATACCATCTTCACTACGAGTGTGCCCGTTACGACCTCCCTGAGTAGTGACTGTAGTTTTATACAAATTCTTCATTGCGTAAAATAATTTAAGTAATTTAGTTTTCTCCAATATACCAAGCATTTAAAGATGCCTGAAAAAGCCAGTCATAATTTTCTCATAAATATTACCGCTTCATTTTGAACGAACATCAGCATAAGTCTGCGCTAAGCGAATCTCAAAGCAACAATTCCTCCGGAAATGTTAGTGCAGAATCTGCCCAAAGAATAAGAGATTCCCGCCGCAATAAATCTTCGGAAAAATCTTTACTGAAGGATTTACTGGACGGAAATAAAACTGCTTTGGGAAGAAGTATCACTCTGGTGGAAAGCAATCAACTGAAGCATAAGGAAATGGCTGAAGCGATCGTGGAAGGAGCATTGCCTCACGCCAAAAAATCGATTCGCGTTGGAATTACCGGAGTTCCCGGGGTTGGAAAAAGTACTTTCATCGAAAGTTTTGGTTCCTATCTTATAGAACAGGGTAAAAAGGTTGCTGTCCTAGCGGTAGATCCCAGTAGCTCCGTATCTCACGGAAGTATCCTGGGAGATAAAACCCGCATGGAGAAACTGGTCACTCAGAAAAATGCCTTTATTCGTCCTTCGCCAAGTGGCGATTCTTTAGGTGGTGTGGCTCGAAAGACCAGGGAGAGCATTCTGCTATGTGAAGCAGCAGGCTTTGATGTCATTCTTATTGAAACTGTTGGTGTTGGACAGAGTGAAACTACAGTTCATAGCATGACCGACTTCTTTTTACTTCTAAAACTGGCTGGTGCCGGTGATGAATTACAGGGAATCAAACGCGGCATCGTAGAAATGGCAGATGCCATCGTGATCAACAAAGCTGATGGCGAGAATCAGAAAGCTGCCCGTGAAGCAAGACTTGAATTTAAACGTGCGCTTCAACTTTACCCTCCAAAACCGAGCGAGTGGAAACCACAGGTACAGTTAATTAGTGCTTTATACGAAAAGGGTATTTCCGAAGTATGGGAAATGATCACTGAATTTAAAAATTCCACAGAACAAAACGGCCATTTCGAACACAACCGGCAGGAACAGAATAAGTTCTGGCTATTTCAGAGTATTAATGATCACCTGAAAAGTCGGTTCTATAATGATCCTAAAGTTAAAATAGAACTTGAAAAGCAACTCAGATTAATCGATGAAAATAAAACTACTGCTTTCACTGCCGCCAGGGCATTGCTGAAATTATCCTAGTCCTTCAGAAACTTCAGAAAAAGATATTTCCTTAGTACATGGAATAAGAGTCCAAAACATATTCCTATCAATATCCCGGTAACGACATCTCCCGGATAATGTACGCCCAGATAGATCCTGCTATACGAAACTACAAGTGCCCAGATACTCAACAAGAAAAGCATCTTAGGATACGCTCTTCGGAATAAAAGTCCGAGGAAAACAGCGACACCCGTCGAATTTGCGGCATGAGCAGAGAAATAACCGAACCTGCCACAACGTTCTGCAACATATCTTGCATATTCCATGACTCCTTCTTGTCGGCATGGTCTGGGCCTTTCAAATCCATGCTTAAATAAATTTGCAAGCTGATCTGTAGCCGTAATGAGCAGTGTTACTACCACCATCGTTAGCAGCGTGGCTTTCCAACCGAATTTTCGAAAAATCAAGTAGAGTAATAGCGCATATAATGGAATCGCCATCCATTTATCACTGATCGCGATCCAAAGCCAATCCCACTCTTCTGCCCCCAGGTTATTGAGATACAGAAAAAGTTCTTTGTCCAGGGCTACTAATTTCTCCATTTAGCTCTCTTCGTAACGGCTTACTTCGCGGTCATAAAATTCAGACGCATCTTTAATGATGCCTTCCATTTCACCAGATAATTCTTTTTCATCCTCTTTATCAAATTCTTCCAGCCATTCTACTTCGTCGTCTTTAAGATCGATGACAAAGCGTGGAAATTCGGTATGCACCACGAATATGGATTCAGGATAATCGGTATTATCACCTAATATGAACTTTGGTAATTCCATAGTTTATGTGTTTAATTTTGCTTCTTTAGTTCTAATTAATTTTCGGCTTAGATAATTGAATCGGAAATATAACATAATTGCTGAAGCCGTTAAACCAGCCAGTAAACCAAGCCAGATTCCCATACTACCAAGCCTTTCTGGCTGGCCGTAATAAAAACTCACCGGAAAGCCGATAATCCAGTAAGCGATAAAACAGAATACTGTTGGGATCTTAACATCCTGCAGTCCTCTCAAAGCGCCAAGGATCACGACCTGTATGCCATCGCTCAATTGAAATAAGGCTGCTATCACCAGCAATTGTGCAGCAAGTGAGATCACTTCAGCATTATCTATATAAAACGTTGGTAAAATATCCTTCAGCAGTACAAATAAGAGTGCAAATACAGCTTCAATAAGGAAAACCAACAGGAAGATCGATATTCCTATTCGTCTTAGTTCCCGGTATTTTTTTAATCCTACCTGATTTCCAACTCTAATAGTTGCCGTTACGCCCAAACCAACCGCGATCATAAAGGTCATACTTGCCAGGTTGAGAGCGATCTGGTTTGCAGCCTGCGGATTCGTTCCCAGATTTCCAGCCAGAATAATCGTCCCTGTAAAAATGGCTACTTCAAATAGCATTTGTAAAGCCGTTGGAAATCCAAGGGATAACAATCTCTTAAAAATGCTCCATTTCAGCATTTCCTTTTTGGACCATTTAAAGTACTCGGCAAATTTGGATTTCCTACGGAGGATCTCCCAGACGAACCAGAGCATAAAAAATCTTGAGATCAGGGTCCCCCAGGCAGCTCCTTCAAGCTCCAGTCGTGGAAAGATCCAGATCCCATAAATAAGTATATAGTTGAAAATAACGTTCACCACATTCGCCAGTAATGTCGCATACATCGCATATCTGGTTTGTGAGAGTCCGTCTGCAAATTGTTTGAACGCCTGGAAGGCCATTAATGGCAACATGGAAAGAGCCACAATATTAAGATACGGAATAGCCAGATCCACTACCTCTGGTGGTTGATCAAGACGGTACAGCAGAGGTTTTGCGATAAGCAGAATGATAAATAAGAACAAGCCATTCAGAGTACACAGAATAAGACCATGATGAAAATAGCTTCGACCACCTTCTACATCATTAGCACCATCGGTTTCAGCAATAAGCGGAGTAATAGCAAAACTAAAGCCGATACCCAGAGACATAGCTATAAAAACCAATGCATTTCCCAGGGAAACTGCAGCCAGTGGAGCGGCGCCCAATCTCCCAATCATCAAATTATCAACAAGGCCTACCATGACATGCCCCAACTGCCCAAGCATCACCGGGTAGGCGATGTTCAGGTTTTTACCAAATTCTTTCGTATAAGCTGATAATTGCAAAGCTTGAATTTAAGTTTGCAAAGGTAGAGCCTTTAAATATCTTTTAAAGAAATGACCCAAAAATAATTCCCTTCCTACTTCTTTAATTGCGGTGTATTGGAGATAGATTCCAATCCGTATTTATCCACAAGATAAACCAGGGAAGCCATCGTTGCCGCACCCAATTCAAGTTCTCTTTTATTCACCGCATCAAAAGTATCGTTCGCGGCATGGTGATAATCGAAATAGCGTTGAGAATCTGGTCTCAATCCAGCAAGCACCGTATCGCCACCTTCCAGCGGACCAATATCAGCTCCACCACTTCCTTTTTCAAAATAATGGATCAGGTATGGCTCGAAAAGTGGCTTCCAGGATAGAACTTTATTGAACTGAGAATCGCTCGCGTTAAAAGTAAATCCTCTTGGAGTAAATCCTCCCGAATCACTTTCAAGTGCAAATACATGATCTTCATTTTTTTCCTTTGCAACCTCAGCATATTTGTTTCCACCACGAAGACCATTTTCTTCATTCATGAACAATACAACACGTAATGTTTTTTTAGGTTGATACCCGGTTTCTTTCAGTAATCTAAGGACTTCCATAGATTGCACCACTCCTGCGCCATCATCGTGAGCACCATCTCCAAGATCCCAGGAATCAAGGTGACCACCTACTACCATAATCTCATTTGGAGTTTCAGAACCAGTAATTTCACCAATTACATTATACGACTGCACATCTGGAAAGTTCTTGCAATTCATTTTAAAATAGACCTGCAGGTCGTTCTGAATCTTTAGCATACTGCTTAGATATGCGGCATCGTTAGTGGAAATTGCCGCTGCCGGTATCTTTTGGTCTTCTGTTAACTCACCATAACTCATAGAACCGGTATGTGGCAAATCATCCATTCGAAGATTCATAGAACGAACGATAACGCCAACAGCTCCATATTTAGCTGCTTCCTCGGCCCCAGAATAACGCTGATCCACACAACCACCATAAGCTTCAAAAGTAAGTATTTGATCTGCTCGCATAGGTCTGTTATAGAAAACGATCTTTCCTTTTATCTGCTCTTCCCCGTATTCTTTTAATTGCTCCAATCCCTGTACTTCTATCACCTGTGCTTTCGTACCACCTTCAGCCGTAGCAATAGAACCACCAAGAGCCGTAATATTTACGTTGCGAGTATCGCCAGGACCGGTTTGCACATAAGCAAATTCCAGTTCTCCACGAGTCCACTTTGGAACCATTACCGGTTGTAACCATACTTTGTCCAGACCTAAATTCTCCAGTTCCTTTTTGGTATATTCCACCGCCTGTTCAGCATTGAAAGAACCAGATAAACGACCGCCTATTTGATTCGAAAGATGATCCAGCCACTCATAGCTTTTTCCATTTAGCAGCGACATATCATAGATCTTCCTGATATTCAGAGAATCTGAAGATTGCGCGATCGTTGCTGAATGAATTCCGAAGAAAGACAGCGCCAGGGTACAAAGTATTTTTTTCATTAAATGGGATTTGGTCGCAAATTAATAGAATTTAAACAGTTCGAAAACCGAAGCTGTTATTTTTCAGCATTTAATTCTTCTTTGTATTGATCTAAATTTTCCAGGATTTCCGGAGCAAGTTCCGGCTCCTGCACTTCCTTATATTTCGAAAGTTCATCCCTCAGGATCTTTGCGACCAGGTATCTTGCCGTTGGTTTATCATCGGCCGGGATGATATACCACGGAGAATTTTCCGTAGAAGTCTTATTGATCGCTGCTTCATAACACTCCTGGTATTTATCCCAGAGTTTTCTTTCCTTAAGGTCATTAGGAGAAAATTTCCAGTTCTTGCTGGGTTTGTTAAGCCTTCTCAATAATCGGTCACGTTGCTCATCCTTGGAAAGGTGCAGGAAAAATTTGAAAATGATCGTTCCATTCTGGGCAATATGATCCTCAAAATTCCTGATTTGTTCGAAACGCTGATCCCAGAAATTTTCATCTATATCTTCAACGCTGTTGATGCCAGGAATATTTTCATTCATAATATACCCGGGATGCACTCTTGTGACAAGCACATTTTCGTAATGAGTTCTATTGAATACTCCAAACTTACCACGCTCTGGCAAGGCGATGTAATGTCGCCATAAGTAGTCATGCTTTAGCTCCTTGTGAGAAGGAGTTTTAAAGCTGTGCACCACGACTCCCCTACTATTGAAATTTTTAAAAACCTCCCTGATCAAACTGTCCTTCCCAGCAGTATCCATTCCCTGCAGGCAAACCAGCACGCTATATTTATGGTGCGCATAAAGTACATCCTGCCAGTCGCCGAGCTCCTTTCGTACATCTTTCAGTTTGTCTTTAATTTTATCTTCTGAAGCTTCCATCTCTATTTTTGTAGGCTTCTCTTTCAGTTTAATATTACCGGTTACTTTGAGCTGGGTATGGTCTATTTTCTTCATAAGATTATTAAATGAACCACTAAAGATACAATCTTTATAAAAGTTAATTTTTTTATCTTCGCCACAAATTCATTCGGCTTGGACAAATTAGAGAGAAAAGATATCATCGATAAGGTCACTACACTTTTAAAGGAGATCCCGTCTTCCATGGATATCGTAAAAAAGGATGGAAACCGTGACCAGAGATTTAGATACCTCGCTACGCACATGGTAGATAAAGCCATTGAGAAAGATGCACTTATCGTTTCTGAAAACCGACAGGGTATAGCCATTCTTTTCAAAACCAGTAAGAAGGACAATAATATCTGGAAGGATCTATGGTCTCAGCTTAAGCTGGTTGCTAATGTAACTGGAGTGAAAAATGCGCTGGACATTCTTAAAACACAGAAGTATATTAAGAATCAACGTCCTCAGGAAGGTGAATATCTATACTGCTGGTTCTGGGGAATTCTTAAGGAATACCGAGGTGCAGATACACAGGTAGGAAAGGAAATGAAGGATGTTTTCTTTAGAACTGCACATGATACAGGTCTGGAATTATATGCAGAAACCCGCGGTAGAACGAATGCTATCGTTTATCAACGGGTTGGTTTTGATCTTTTTCATGAATGGGACCATCCAAGTGGAGACACCATGTATTTCCTTAAATACGATCCTAAAAAGCCTAGAAATAAAAGACCTTAGAACCTACTTCCGAAGAGCTCGACGTCTTCCCTGGTAATTTCCTTACCTCCAAGAATAATGAGCCTTTCCACTACGTTTCTAAGTTCTCTTACGTTACCACGCCATTCACTCTGCTTTAGTAATTCGATTGCTTCTGCTGTGAATTCTTTCTTATTAGTTCCCTGTTCTGTAGCGATCTTTTCACTAAAATGGTCTACCAGAAGTGGGATATCATCTTTTCTATTCTTTAAAGCAGGAACTTCTATAAGGATCACAGCAAGACGATGGTAAAGATCTTCTCTAAAATTATTTTCCTCGATCTCTTTCTTTAGGTCTTTGTTGGTTGCCGCAACTACTCTTACATCTACCTTGATATCCTTGTCACTTCCAACCCTGGAAATTCTACTTTCCTGAAGCGCTCTCAATACTTTTCCCTGAGCAGACATACTCATATCCCCAATCTCATCCAGGAATATAGTTCCTTTGTTAGCTGCTTCAAATTTCCCGGCTCTATCTTTATTTGCTGAAGTAAAAGCTCCTTTTACATGTCCGAAAAGTTCACTTTCTATCAATTCTGAAGGGATCGCGGCACAATTCACTTCTACCATAGGACCTTTAGAGCGATCACTTTTTTGATGCAACCAATGCGCAACAAGTTCCTTTCCAGTCCCATTTGGACCAGTGATTAGAACCCTTGCATCGGTATGCGCCACTTTCTCAATCATTCCTTTGATCCTGTTGATCTCTTCAGAATCGCCGATCATTTCATAATTCTTACTTACCTTTTTCTTCAGGCGGGTATTTTCCACAACCAATTCCTTTCGATCAAGTGCATTTCGAACAGTATTGAGCAAACGATTAAGATCCGGTGGTTTTGAAATATAGTCGAAAGCTCCGGCCTTCATGGTATTTACGGCGGTATCGAGGTCACCATGTCCAGAGATCATTACAACAGGAATTTCTGGCTTGATCTTCTTAGTCGCTTCAAGTACTTCCACACCATCCATTTTCGGCATTTTGATGTCGCAAAGGATCAGGTCAAAATCTTCATTTTTCACCAGTTCCATTCCTGCAAGTCCGTCTTCAGCTTCGGTAACATGATAATCCTTACTTTCTTCACTCAGTATTTTATTCAGCACACGTCTTATGCTTGCCTCGTCTTCTATCAGTAATATTTTTGCCATTAGAATATTGTAAATTTTATTCCGCTTCTCGCGTAAAATGTATTTGTTTCATTGATTGTGTACAGATCCTCTCGATCTGCATCACGCAACCTAATATCGTTCAATAAAGTATGTCCACCATAAATATATAGCTTCAAATGGTCGGTAATACTATATTGATAACCTAAACCACTCAGCAATATTGTCATGGATATACTCTCTGCATTTGGTCTATCGTTAAAAATTAAAGGCTGCGTATCAATATTTCGCTGAATATTCGCGAAAAACCCGTCCAGTGTAACAAAAGCCTGTAATTCGCTATTTTCACTAAAATGATATTTCATATTGGTCTTCGGAATTCCTACCGTATACGACCAGTTTTCTGCCCATTTTCTATAGTAGCTCACGATAGGTAAAGGAAATGGAAATCCGGTAGTCGTACTATAACGTAACCCTAGTATTAGTCTCCAGGGAATTTCTACTTCCTCCTTATCTCTTATTTTCACAAAGAATACTGAACCTGTATAAATGAGATCATCCTGAAGTATAGAGTTTTCAGAAAAATTTGACGCGATCTTTAGGCCGCCTTCAGCTCCAAATCTCCAATCATTACCAAACTTGAAAGTGTAACCTAAAGAGCCGGTAAAAGACTGAAACCGGTCAAGATCTGTTGTTTGAAATCCTGTGGGATCTTCAAATTTGAAATTCACGTTCCTGTATTCTACACTCGGCACCAGATAAGCACCATCCTTTTTTAAAGCAATAGGATATGCTACCTGCGCTCTAAACCTTCGGAAGGAGTTATCTGAATTTTTCTGCGGAAAATAAGTGTATTCGATCCTGGCAAGATCAGCTGTCTGGGCATTCAGAAATGAAACACCTAGCAAACATATTATCAATATCCAGGACTTATGCATCATTCTCAGTAGTTTGATTATTAGGAATTTTATTCCCTGGCGGATAAAACATATGCACATCTCGCTGCGGGAACGGAATGGTAATATCGTTCAATCTGAACTTATCATTAATCTTAAATCTCAATTCACTCTTCACCTTTGGATCAACAAAACTATCTGACACATAGAAATGTAATGCAAACATTAAAGCTGAATCTCCAAAGTCTTCAAAAAGCACGAATGGCTCAGGCTTCTTTAAAATACCTTTCTGCTCCTTGGCGCATTCTAGCAAGATAGTTCTAACTTTCTCAACATCGCTTCCATATGCAACTCCCACTTTAACCGATTCCCGGGTAGTTTTATGATTCTGCGTATAGTTATATACTGTATCGCTTATAAATTTATGGTTTGGAATGATCATTACTTTATCATCCCTTGTAAGCGCCCTGGTAGTTCTTAGTTTAATTTCGAATACCCGTGCCACCCGGCCATCCATTTCTATAATATCTCCAACCAGAAGTGATTTATCCAGGATAATAAAAATTCCGCCAATTACATCCTGAAATAATTCCTGCAAAGCCAGACCAAGTCCAACAAATAACGCGGCAGAGGCTGTTAATAAGATAGTTACATCTACACCTGTGGAGCTTAAAGTAATTAGGATCACCGTAAGATATACGAAGTATTTGATGAATTTAAAGACGCTAATAAACTTCAGCTTGTCTTCTTCCATCAACTTTGAGGTGATAAAAGATCGAATTAACCTTAATGCAACGCTGGTCAGTAGAAAGGACAGAATGACAATAATGACCATTCCAACGGTGATCTTAACATCATCACCTCCTATCTGATAACTGAATCCGGCATTCCAGAAATCCTGGATCAAACCCCAGATATCTTCCTCAATTACTTCTGTAACTTTCTCTTTTGTAGATTGATCTTCCTGCATTCTAATACTTAAGCCACTTATACAATTCTTTATAGCTTGGTTTCTTCCCGTACATCAAGATTCCAACACGATAAATTTTTGCTGATAACCAAAGTACTGCGAAATTGGTTCCAATTAAAATAATGATGGAAATTAAGATTTCATACCACGGCACCCCAAATGGAATACGCATAAGCATTACAATAGGTGACGTGAAAGGTATAAATGAAAATATGGTTGATACCGTTCCGTGCGGGTTTTCCACCACGGAAAAGAAACCTACATAAATCCCTAAAATTAGGGGGAGAATAACCGGAAACATAAATTGCTGCGTATCAGTTTCACTATCTACCGCAGCTCCAATCGCTGCATAAACCGAACTGTACAGAAAGTATCCGCCAATAAAATAGATCACAAAGAAACTAAGCAGGCTGGCATAAGGTAACTTCAGAATATCGATCACCAGCTGATTGATCTTTGGATTCCCAGCATTTTCCATCGCCATAGTAGCCGGCGTCTGTGCTGCCATAGGATCAATGCCAAGGAAAGTGGACAATCCTAATAAAAGTACACTTCCCAGGACCACCCAGACTACGAATTGTGTAAGTCCTGCAAGACTGGTCCCCAAAACTTTCCCCAGTAATAACTGAAAGGGTTTTACTGAAGAAACAATGATTTCTATGATCCTGTTCGTCTTTTCCTCAATCACACTACGCATCACCATGTTTCCATAAATAATGATGAACATCATAAGCAGGTAACCGGCTGCACCACCAAAGAACATTTTAATATAATTAGACATCTTTGAGCTTTTTTCTCCCGAGAAATTCTGGATATCCACGCTAACATCTGCTCTCGCTTTATCAATTTCTGAAACATCGATTCCTTTATCAATTAGCTGCTTACGGGTTAGTTTATCTGAAATAGTTTTCTCGATATTTTCTATAGTTCCAAAACCCGGTGTTTCATTTCCGAAGAATTCGATTTTATCTGGTTTGCCACTAACAGAATTCAAGGGAGAGATATGGATGAGTCCGAAATATTCATTTTCCAGCACCTGAGTCCTGGCAAGTTGAAGATCTTTTTCTGATAGATCCAGATATTGAACCTGCTCTCCATCTTTAAATTCTTCAGCAAATATTCCTGTGTCATCATGAATTCCAATGATCTTTTGATCGGTACTATTAAGCATACTTAAATAAGCGATCAACATGATCATCCCCACGAAGATGAGCGGACTCAAAAACGTCATCACGATAAATGTTTTGTTGCGCACCCGGGCAAGATATTCCCTGCTAATGATTAACTTTAAATTACGCATTCTGAGTCACTGTTTTAATGAAAATATCGTTTACTGAAGGAATCACCTCAACAAAATGATTCACTTTCGCCTGGCTCAATAAATATCTAAGCAGTTCATTAGAATCGTCCTTATCTCCAACTTTGATGGTTAGTTTAAGATCGTCCTGAATACTCTTGTACTTAGCGGGCCCAACTTCAAATTTTGACTGTAAGTCTGCATACAAAGCATTTTTATCTGCCGTTTCCAGACCAATTTCGAAGGTGTTTGAAGTATATGCTTTTTTGATCTCGTTTATTGGACCATCCAGTAATTTATTCGATTTATGGATTAGTGCTATATAATCGCAAAGTTCTTCCACGCTTTCCATACGATGAGTAGAGAATAAAATAGTAGCTCCTTCGTCTCTCAATTGTAATATTTCATCCTTAATAAGATTCGCGTTCACTGGATCAAATCCGCTAAAGGGTTCGTCGAAAATCAGAAGTTTAGGCCGGTGTAAAACGGTGATCACAAATTGTACTTTCTGAGCCATTCCCTTAGACAATTCCTGGATCTTTTTATCCCACCATTCCTCTATTTCCAGCTTCTCGAACCAATATTTAAGTCTTTCCCTGGCTTCTGCTTTACTCAATCCTTTCAATCTTGCCAGGTATAGTGCCTGTTCTCCAACTTTCATGGATTTGTAGAGCCCTCTTTCTTCGGGGAGGTAGCCAATATGCGCGATATCATCTGGATGTAATGGTTTACCATCAAGATACAACATGCCCTCATCTGGCATAGTGATCTGGTTGATTATCCTGAGCAAGGTGGTCTTGCCTGCTCCATTGGGACCCAGGAGTCCAAAAATACTTCCGCGTGGGATACTTAGAGAGACATCGTTGAGTGCTGTAAATTTTCCGAAGCGCTTGTAGACATTCTCGGCAACCAAAAGATTATCCATAGAGTTCTTTATAATATGTTAAAGATATAGAAATAGCAACAGAGAAAAAGTCGATTAAGAAGATTTTATTATTCAAAAAAGTCCCTAAAAACAAAACCCACCCTCAATAAATTAAGGATGGGAAAAAAATTGCTATGAAAAAGAAAAATTATCGCTAAAAGACTTAGCGATAATCAAATATATAAAAATTTTCTTAAAATTGGATTTTATGAAAACATATCTTTTACTTTTTCAAAAAATGATTTATCGCTTTTCTCTGGATTCGGCTGGAAGTTATCGTCATTAGCCATTCTCTCGAAAAACTCTTTTTGTTCTTTATTCAAAGTTTTTGGAGTCCATACATTTACGTGAACCAGCAAATCTCCTTTTCCGTAGCCATTGATGCTACTAATACCTTTACCGCGAAGACGTAAAATCTTTCCAGACTGTACCCCTTCTTCGATCTTGATACGAACTTTTCCAGTTACAGTATCGATCTCTTTTGAAGTACCAAGAGCTGCTTCAGAATAACTTATATAAAGGTCATAATGAAGATTGTCTCCTTCACGCTGCAAACTTAGGTGTTCCTTCTCTTCGATCGCGACCAGTAGATCACCAGGAACTCCATTACCAGGAGCATCATTTCCTTTCCCGGAAACCTTTAACTGCATCCCATCTTCAACTCCCGCTGGAATTTTGATAGAAACAGTTTCCTCCTTCATAATAAGACCCTGAGCATCTGCACCATCTGGCTTCTTGTCAATAATCTGGCCTGACCCACCACAAGTAGTACAAGGGGAAGCAGTTTGCATTCTACCTAGAATCGTGTTGGTGACTCTGGTTACCTGACCTGAACCGTTACAGGTACTACAGGTTTTATAAGTGGTTCCTGAAGCCTGGACTTTACGCTTCACTTTGATCTTCTTTTCACAACCGTTAGCGATCTCTTCGAGGTTAAGGCTCACGCGTATTCTGAGATTACTCCCTTTTGCACGTCTTTGACCTCCACCAAAGCCGCCGCCGAAACCGGAGAAACCTCCGCCGCCGCCAAAACCACCGCCAAAGATGTCACCGAACTGGCTGAATATGTCATCCATATTCATACCGCCGCCACCACCGAAGCCGCCGCCATCGAATGCCTGATGACCAAAACGATCATATTTAGCACGTTTTTCCTGATTTCCTAATACCTCATAGGCTTCAGCAGATTTCTTAAACATGTCTTCAGCTGAGGAGTCTCCAGGGTTCTTATCCGGGTGATACTTCAAAGCCAGTTTTCTATATGCCTTCTTGATTTCTGCTGCTGAAGCGTCTTTACTTACGCCTAATATTTCGTAATAATCTTCTTTCATACTATGTTTTTACAATTCTGTAAAAGCGTTTTTATTTTCCTGTAACCACTTTTGGATACCTGATAATTCTTTCTCCAAGCTTATAACCTGGCTCGACCACATCTACGATCTTTCCTTTAAGATCTTCTGAAGGCGCAGGGATTTGGGTAATAGCTTCATGAATTTCAGAATCGAAATCACTCCCCTGTTCTACGTCCATTCTTTCAAGACCTTTAGCTTTTAAAGTTTCGCGAAGCTTATTATGGATTAATTCAACTCCTTTGAGTAGGTTCTCGTCACCAGATTTATTGATCTCGTTCATCGCCCTGTCAAAATCGTCCATAACCGGCAACATAGCTGTCATTACTTCCTGGTTGGCAGTTTTGAACAATTCCAGACGTTCCTTTGAAGTTCTACGCTTATAATTTTCAAATTCAGCAAAAAGTCTCAGAAATTTATCTTTCTCTTTTTGAAGATCTTCTTTCATGCGTTCTTCTTCGCTAAGTTCGTTATCGCTTGCTGTATCTTCTGCTTCGGTATCATCACCGGCCTGCTCTACCTCATTGATCGCTTCCTCCATCGCATCCTCAACCTGGTCTTTCACTATCTTATCTTCGTCTTTGATGTTATCTTCTTTTCGGCTCATTTTATTAAAAATTTACTTTCTGCTGCAATTGGGTCAAAATCATTGCCAATAAAGATGAAATGTCAAAATGTCACAGTAATTATTTAATAAAACTTTAAGAAGCATGGTTTGATTTTCAAATTACTTTTGCGCGGAATATAAAAAACTTTAACAATGAAAAAATTAATACTGAATGCCTTTGTAGTGGCTAGTCTTGGACTTGGTTTTACAGCATGTAAGAATAACAATAACGAAGCTGAAACTGCAGACGCGAAAGATGCGGCAACTGCAGAAGCTGAAGCAATGGAATATAAAGTAGATACTACTGCTTCAACTATTGAATGGCAAGGTTCTAAGCCAACTGGGAATCACACAGGAACTATTGCTGTGAAAGAAGGTACATTTATGGCTACAGATTCTACGATCCAGAGTGGAACTTTCGTGATCGACATGCAGTCTATCGAAGTTACAGATCTTGAAGGAGAGGAGAAGTCAAATCTTGAGGCTCACCTTATGGGAACTGTAGAAGGAAAAGAAGGTGACTTCTTTAACGTTCAGGAATATCCTGAAGCTACTTTCGAAGTAACTGGAATCAGTGAAGAAGAAGGTACTACTATGCTACAAGGAAACCTTACAATGAAAGAAGTTACTAAAAACATTTCTTTCCCTGTAACTATCAGTAAGAATGATGATACTTACACTATTAGCAGTGAGGATTTCAGCATTGATCGTACAAAATGGAACGTAAACTACGGTTCTAAATCTGTATTTGAAGGTCTTGGAGACAAGTTCATCAATGATGAAATTCAGTTAACGATCAACCTTGAAGCTAAAAAAGCTTAATTATAAAGATCAAATCATAAAAAAGGCTGCCATCTGGCAGCCTTTTTTTTTAAGTAAGATCTTCCAAAGCCTTGGAAAGATTGGAGTATTTAAATTTGTATCCATGTTCTTCGATCTTCTTACAACTTACCAACTGACTGGAAAGTACGATCTGTGACATTTCACCTAACATGGTTTTAAGTACCAACTTCGGAACATTTGGGAGCCACAACGGCTTATTGAGTTGATCGGCTAACTGCTTGGTCATTTCCTTATTTGTTACCGGATTTGGGGCAACCGCATTATAAACTCCTGTAAGCTCTCTTTCTATAGCATGAAGAAAAATACCGGCGAGGTCATCGAGATGAATCCAGCTCTGCCATTGTTTACCACTTCCCAAAGGAGCTCCGACATTCATTTCTATAGGTTTCCTAACCTTCTCAAGCATTCCGCCTTTTTCTGAAAGCACAAGTCCAACGCGAATTTTTGCTACGTCTATTCCAAGGTTACTAAACCTGTCTGCTGCTGCTTCCCATTTCTTCACTACCGTGCCAACAAAATTATCTGCAAGAACTTCGTCATCCTCGAAGTATAATTTTTCAAGGGAGTCCGGATATTTACCAATAGCGCTGGCAGAAATAAAATTTTCTACCTGGTGTTCATTATTTTTCAGGGTGTCATATAGCAATGCTGCAGTTTCGGTTCTGCTTTTAATGATAGTTTCTTTATATTCTGAAGTCCATTTTTCAGCGATACTGGCACCCGCAAGGTGAATAATCGTTGAAACACCATCAAGGCATTCTTTTTCTATTTCTTCAGACTTTGGATCCCAGTAAAAACCTTTGTAGTCTTCCCTTTTCTCGATCTTCGATTTACTGGTGGTTAGATAATGTACTATCATGCCACTCTCTCTGCATAAATCGCTCAACCTGGAACCAATCATTCCAGTAGCTCCTGTAATAAGTACTTTCATCTCTTTTTTGAAGAAATATACGACACACTAAAGGCAGGTGTAGCACAATTCTACAGGTTTAACGAGAATGCAGTTATAGTTTAACAGCTCTTAACATTTCACGCTTGCCTGGAGGGCCTGGTAATTTTTCTACCTCAAAACCAGCAGAAATCATGGCTCTCCGAACACTCCCTTTCGCAGCATAGGTTACAAGGACACCATTAGACCTTAAAGCTTTATACATCGAATTGAAAATATCCTCTCCCCAGAGCTCTGGTTGAACTCTCGCACCAAAAGCGTCAAAATATACCAGGTCAAACTGATTGGTCATATCGAGTTCCTGAAATGTCAGCTTATTCTTCAATAATGAAAATTTTTCGGTAATGGGTGCTGAAATTTCCCAGGGAACGGAATGTAGTTTATTGAATTGGTCTTCAGCTGAAGTAGCGTCGGCCGCCTCTGGATAATTAAGCATTTCAATTTCTGAAGTAATTACAGGATATGCTTCTACTCCTGTATAATTTATCTCAATATCATTACGATTGGATTCTAAAAGAGTTAGAAAAGCATTAAGACCGGTCCCAAAACCAATCTCAAGAATTTCCAGTGGTCTCTTTGAATTTGATTCCAACCAGTGATGTAATCCCATTTTAAGAAAAACGTGCCTGGCTTCCTGAATAGCACCATGTTTGGAGTGGTATTGTTCATCCCATTCCGGCAAATGTATGGTCACGGAACCATCGCTGGTTTTAATGATCTTTCTTTCCAAATTATTTTTTTATTAAAACACCATCAGCTGTAAAACCAAATTTTTTCACAGGTTCGCGAATCGCCATTACCTCATCAATAGATTTGCCCGCATCCTCAGCGTAATGACGTTGCTCCTCTACACTTGTTTCTTCAATAAATGCCTTACCACGAACAATCACATCTTTACCCATAGCATCCTTTGGAACAAAGAAGCCATAATTTTCAAATTTCACCATTACATCATCCACTCCGGGTAATTCCAGAACCATCCAGCAGCCTTTACTCTGACAGACACTATTAATTTTGGTATCAAATTTCACATTGATAGTGTCTCCCCCTCGCAAACTTTCATATTTTTCCAGCATAACTGATGAGGAGAAAGTGCCTTTAGGACTAATTTCCTGGCCATATGATTCATAATTAGCTTCAACATTATCTTCTAATACAGCTTCAGCTTCATCATTATGTTTTTTTCGATCACAGGATAAGAGACAAAAAAAAGCAAGAATAAATGCAAATTTTTTCATGATTATATATCTAAACAAAGGTTAGTCTTCAAATTTACCAAAACTTTAGATTTTCGTTCTGCTAATATTTCGGTAAATTTGCGCAATAATACACCAACTACTAAACACCAACTAATGATAGAGATACAAAAGACTACCGAATCTAAAATAGACAAGACTAATTTTGATGATCTAGCTTTCGGACAGGTTTTCTCAGATCATATGATGGAATGTGATTATAAAAATGGTGCGTGGCAAAAACCTATCATCAGACCTTATGGACCTTTATCTTTAGAGCCTTCAGCGCGTGTGTTTCACTATGGACAGGCTGTATTCGAGGGAATGAAAGCTTATAAGGATAAAGATGACCGTATCTGGCTTTTCAGACCAGAGCAAAATTTTGAGAGGATCAATAAATCCAGTGCGCGAATGGCAATTCCTGAGTTTCCGAAGGATTATTTCTTTGAGGCGCTGGAAGAACTATTGAAGTTAGATAAAGACTGGATTAAGAAAGGCTTTGGAAATAGTTTATATCTAAGACCGTTCGTGATTGCTACAGAGGCAGGTGTATCAGCTTCCGCAGCAAAAGAATATAAATTTATGATTATTTGTTCTCCAGCACAGGCTTATTACAGCGGAGAAGTGAGAGTGAAATTTTCAGAAAAGTATAGTAGAGCTGCAGACGGTGGAGTCGGATTTGCTAAGGCTGCCGGTAATTACGGAGCACAGTTCTATCCTACCAATCTTGCAAAGGAAGAAGGTTTCCAGCAGATCATCTGGACCGATGCTAATTCTCATGAATATCTTGAAGAGGCCGGCACAATGAACATTTTCTTTAGAATTGGAAACAAGCTGGTAACTGCACCAACAAACGACCGTATTCTTGACGGGGTGACTAGAAAGAGTGTTCTAAAACTTGCGGAAGAAAATAATATTGAAGTTGAAGTACGCAGAGTTAGCGTTCAGGAGATCGTTGAAGCTGCCAGAAAAGGAGAATTAAAAGAAATGTTTGGATCTGGAACGGCAACTGTGATTAATCCTATTGCTGGCTTCGGCTATAAAGAAGAAAAGTTCGAATTACCAAAGATGGATGATTCTTATGCCAGTTTTTTCAAGGACACACTTATGAAAATTCAGTATAACGAGGCTGAAGATCTTTACAACTGGACTTACGAGGTAAAATAAGATTCCTCTAAATAGTAATGATATATGATCCCGGAAGTTCTCTTTCGGGATTTTCATTTATCAAGGATCTTACTTATTTCAGGTTTAAAGTAATTACTCCCTTTCAGGACCTTTCCATCCTCTCTATAAACTGGCTCACCATTGTCATCCAGTTTACTCATATTACTTCGCTGTATCTCTTCAAAAACTTCTTCAATCTTATGCTGCATACCATGTTCGAGAATTGTACCACACAATATATAGAGCAT
The DNA here is from genome assembly GCF_034372165.1 of Christiangramia sp. OXR-203. NCBI lineage: Bacteria > Pseudomonadati > Bacteroidota > Flavobacteriia > Flavobacteriales > Flavobacteriaceae > Christiangramia > Christiangramia sp. OXR-203. Next base: position 2,664,937 of record NZ_CP139698.1, read on the forward strand.
ATCCCCAAGAGCGTCTGCTACCTCAACAAGATCTCCGCTATTTGCTGCCTCCAGATACTCCTCGTTCTCTTCCTTCATTAGGTGATAACGCAACAGGTTCTTTGCCTTTCCAAGATTGGCCTCTGGCTTCTGTTTAACGCCAAGACCAAATGCAGAATGAAACTCTTCCACAGCAGCAATAGCTTTCTTCATGATTAGAATGTATAAAAAGTTTAACTTTGCTGAAAAATTAACTAAATGTTTTCTACCGGACAACTTATATTCGCTGCCTTTTTCGTGGTAGCATTTATCATCGTTATGATCATTAGTTACCGAAAGGATCTGAAACTGCATAAAAAATACTATAAAGGAAGTCTGATGGTACTATTAGCCTTCATAGCTTTTATTGTCATTTTATTTATAATCAAGACACAGCTGAATCATTGATTCTTGCAACCACTCCAAAATAATTATATTAGTCCCCAATAATCCCAGTCATCATGAAAATTCTTAAATACCTGTTTTTCCTACTTTTAATCATATTCATTGGAGCGTCCATTTATATCGCAACCAAGGATGGAAGTTACCAGGTACAGGAACAGCGCATGATCGCAGGTCCGCAAGAAGTTCTTTATGATGAGGTAAATGACCTTACTACCTGGAAAGAATGGGAACCATGGTCGAATGGTGCTGAAGACATGATCATCAACTACGGTGATAAGACCATTGGCGAGGGTGCGAATTACGAATGGAGTAGTGAGGAAATGGGTGATGGTTCGCTGGTTACCACGAAAGCCAACCCTCATGGTAGCATTGAGCAACAGGTTACCTTCAAAACAACTTTTGGGCAAAGCACCAGTGATATCTCCTGGTCTTTTGAAAAACAAAATGACAGTATCTTAACTACCTGGACTTTAAAAGGTGATCAAACTTTTCTTGAAAAAGCAGCATTTTTGTTTGAAGATGAAAGTATGACTCAGCGATTACAGCCGGTATTCAAACAAGGAATGGATAATCTTGAAGAGCAGATAAGAAAGGAGATCGAAAGTTATACGATCAATGTGGACGGAGTAACGCAACACGGTGGAGGTTATTATCTTTATATCACTACTGCGAGCCGACTTTCCCAAATTGCGGGTAAAATGGAGGATATGACAAACGACGTAAGCAACTTCATGAACTCTAATAATATTGAAATGACTGGCAAACCTTTTATTCTCTTCAATGAAAGAAATGAAGATAGAGGAACCGCCATTTATTCAGCAGCGTACTTTACTCCAAGTGAGGTGATCACTCCTCAGGATAGCCAGGTACTGAACGGTTTTATGCCTAATCAAAAAACATTGAAAACCACCCTAAAAGGTGATTATGAATATCTACAGGAAGCTTGGGATGCGGCTTACCTATATATTCAGGAGAATGACCTGGCAATTATGGAAGATGCTGAGTTATTCCAGGTACATGTTACCGGACCAAGGGACAATGCGAATCCAGCCGAATGGATTACTCATTTATACATTCCTCTGGGAGAAAAAGAAACAGTATTAGATGATTAAAAACCTGCTACTCGTCTTTCTTGGTGGTGGTTTAGGATCCAGTCTGCGATATTTGATAAGCAAGTATTTAAATGACGGAGGTGTTATTCCCCAGGGAACTCTAGTAGTTAATGTTCTGGGTAGTTTTTTGCTAGGGCTTGCCCTTGGATGGCTTACTAAGCAGGATATGCTTAATCATCCATTATACTTTCTTATAGCCATTGGTTTTTGTGGTGGTTTCACCACCTTCAGCACCTTTTCGTTCGAAAATTTCAATATGATAAAATCTGGTGATTATATTTCATTCTCTATATACTTTTTAAGTAGTATCGTACTGGGAATTATCGCCATATTTCTCGGAATTATGCTTTCCAGACTTTTTTAAGCGATTTTCAGATACATATATTTCGATTTTAAACATTTTATTTATACACCCCTAAATTTATAGGGGTGTTTTCTATTTATATCATAAAAGTTGACTTGCTAGTTATATTTTAACAGGGTCTGTTAAAGTTTTTAATAACTTTAAACCTCTCTTAATCAACATTTATGAAAAAAATTGAAGCAATTATTCGCAAGTCTGAGTTTGACAAGACCAAAGCAGCCCTGCACTCAATTGGAGTTACGTTTTTTAGCTACTGGGATGTTACCGGAGTTGGAAATGAAAAGGTAGGTCATGTTTATCGTGGTGTATCGTACAGCACCGCAGATATTCAACGAAGATACCTGTCTATCGTGGTCACAGACAGTTTCTTGGACAAAACCATAGAAACATTAATGGACGCTGCTTATACCGGCAGCGTTGGAGATGGAAAGATCTTCGTGTCCACAATAGATGAAGCCTACCGAATAAGAACCAAGGAAAAAGGTTCCGAATCACTCAAGTAAAAACTACAATTTCAACAGTAACTTATTATGGAAGGAATATTAACTATCAATAACGTATGGATGATGATCTGTACGGCACTCGTTTTCTTTATGCACATGGGCTTTGCTCTTTTAGAGATTGGTCTTACCAGGCAAAAGAATACGATTAACATATTATTTAAGAACCTGTTTATTATCACTGTAGGCCTGTTACTCTATTGCCTGCTTGGATTCAATTTGATGTATCCGGGAGAGTTCAATGGATATTTTGGTTTCGCAGGCTTTGGACTGGATAGTCCTCTTGCCGATGGAAGTCTAGATCTGGCCTACAGTGAAGGCTATACTTACTGGACAGATTTCCTATTTCAGGGAATGTTTGCAGCGACAGCAGCAACTATCGTTTCTGGTGCTGTAGCCGAAAGGATCAAACTAAACAGTTTTATGGTCTTTGTAATTCTCTATGTGGGAATTGTATATCCAATAGCCGGATCCTGGAAATGGGGTGGCGGATTCCTTGATGAAATGGGATTCTATGATTTTGCTGGTTCAACTCTTGTTCACTCTGTTGGTGGGTGGGCAGCTCTCGTTGCAATTTACCTTTTAGGAGCAAGAATTGGAAAATTCAAAGATGGTAAAATTGGAGCTTTTCCTGGTCATTCCATGCCTTTTGCCACTGCAGGAGTTTTGATCTTATGGTTAGGATGGTTTGGATTTAATGGAGGTTCAGTACTTTCTGCAGATCCAGAACTAACCTCATTAACCCTGGTAACAACCTGTCTTGCAGCAGCAGCAGGTGGAGTAGCCTCCTTTATATTCTCCAGCATCCTTTATAAGAACTACGATATCACTATGTTTTTAAATGGTATTCTGGGTGGATTGGTAGGAATCACTGCCGGTGCAGACCAGATGTCCCCAACAGATGCAATTCTTATTGGTGCGATCGCAGGTGTTATTATTGTAATGGGAGTCGCGTTTGTTGACAAATTGAAACTGGACGATCCTGTAGGTGCCGTAGCCGTTCATTTGATCTGCGGAATATGGGGAACCCTTGCCGTAGGTATCTTCGGAAATATGGCGGGTATTGATCAGTTCATCACTCAACTTATTGGTGTTGGAGCTTATGCCGCTTTCTGTATAGTGACTTCATTTATCATATTCTATATTCTGAAGGTTACTCTTGGGCTAAGAGTTTCAGCAAAAGAAGAAACTGAAGGTCTGGACATCCATGAACATGGAATGGATGCCTATCCAGATTTCGGACTTAATCAGAAATAACAGCTAAAAATAGAAACGGAGCGTTCCTCCAAACGCTCCGCTATATAATTGCTAAACTTTAAAATACATTAAGTAATACCGTCGCTAAACGAATACACTAACAATGTTTTAATCTTAAAATTATGCATGCAATTACATTTTCAAAATTAATAAAAATCTTCATTGTACCATGCCTCTTATTCTTCTCATTTAGCTTGCAGGCTCAGGAAAATGAAACAGAAGAAGCCTCAACATTTAGTATAAGCGGAAGTGTTGATGCCTATTTCAGAACAAATTTTAATGGGCTCAACCAATCTGAAGAGATCGTAGGTGGTGACGCCGTAACTCTAGATCCTGCCGCTCCCGCGACTTCCTTTGCCAATGATCCCGGTTTTGCCATTGGAATGGCAAATGTGATACTGGGCTACGAAAATGATAAAGTCGGCTTTGTTGCAGATCTGGTATTTGGACCCCGAGGTGAAGATGCTGTATTTCTATCCCAGGGTTCTGCCCAAATTGTGAATCAGTTATACGCCTACTATAAAGTGAATAACGCACTAAAATTCACTTTAGGAAACTGGAACACTTATCTTGGTTACGAGGTAATTTCACCGGTAGCAAATTTCAATTATTCTACCTCTTATATGTTCTCCTACGGACCTTTCTCTCACACTGGGATCAAAGCCGACTTTAGCTTTGACGATAACTGGACCGGGATGCTGGCCATCATGAATCCTACTGACTATACAGAATACAACCCTATCGGGAAATATAGTTTTGGAGGGCAATTAGGTTACAGTAAAGACGGTGGAAGTGCCTTTCTAAATCTTCTCTATGGAGAGCAATCACTTTCAGATGACAGTCTATTTCAAATAGATCTAACCACGGGATGGGATCTAACCGACAGCTTCTACCTTGGATTGAATACTACTTACCAGGATACTGATGGTGCAGGCTTCTATGGTGCAGCAATCTACCCGCAACTTTCACTTACATCCAATTTTGGTCTTGGCTTAAGAGCTGAGTACTTTAAAGAACTGGAAGACGGAGGTGTTGTTTATGGAGCAGACACCAGTATTACTGCTTTCACGCTAACCGGAAGTTACCAGACCGGCGGACTCATCATAAAACCTGAATTGCGTCTGGATAGCGTTTCTGATGATTTCCCGGCATTTCTGGATCGGGACCTACAACCAAATAGTAATCTGGCTTCCTTTCTTGTCGCTGCTATTTATGCATTCTAGTTTTTAGTAAACTTTTTAACGCCGGCCGGTATTGCTGTTTCCAAATGATTCTCCTTAGGAGGAATGGGACAAGAATACCGGCCGCTGTATGCACAATAAGGATTGTATGCCCTATTAAAATCAATAGTTACTCTCTTCTCTTCAGGAATACTGAAGTCTAAATATCTCCCTCCATCATAAGTAGAAATTCCGTTGGTCTCATCTGTAAATGGCAGGAACAAATAATCGAAATATTCTGGATCTGATCTAAGATTTTGATTTTGATATAGATTCAGCATAAATTCTTTTCCCTTTAGTTCAAAATAAAGCTCTCCATATTTCACATAGGTTGAAGTTCTGGAAGTGCTTGTCTGCATTTCAAAAGGAGATTCCGATGGAGTTCTAACAAATTCTGCTTCAACGATATAGGCAGTATCGATTGTGAAAAATTCCAGCCCATCAAAATTTTCCAGGTCTTCCTTTTCCAGTGGAGATTCTTCGGGATCTCTAAAATCTTCATTCATTTGCACTCGATACTCTTCCGAAGCTTTTACAGCTTCCGGCATTTGTGCATGTAACAAAGAGGATATGCAAAGAATAAGGATAAAAAAGATATTTCTGAGTGAAGACATGTGATGTATTTAATTCCCAAAATAACCAATATCTACCAGAAAAATTGAACTAATTTTGAGGCTTATCAATTCTATGAAAAAGTTATTTGCATCCTATATCGATTCGTTCTCTGGACTAAGAAAAGAAATCTGGCTACTGGCTTTGATCACCCTGATTAATAGAGCAGGAACTATGGTCATTCCTTTTCTTTCTCTGTATTTAACCAAGAGTCAGGGTTTCAGCCTGGAGCAGGTAGGATGGATACTCACATTCTTTGGGCTGGGATCTGTAACTGGCTCTTTTCTGGGCGGTAAGCTAACAGATATTTTCGGGCATTATAAAACCATGGCTGGTAGTTTGATTGGTAGCTCTGTATTATTCGTTCTACTTCAGTTTCCTCAGGATTTCTGGACGTTCTGCCTTGGAATTTACCTGGTCATGTCTATAGCAGATATCTTCAGACCTGCAGTGTTTGTTGCGATAAGCGCCTATAGCAAACCGCAGAACAGAACAAGATCCCTAACATTAATAAGACTGGCGATAAATCTGGGGTTTTCAGCAGGACCAGCGCTGGGAGGTTTAATTATAGCTACTGCTGGATATGATGGATTATTCTGGGTAGACGGTATTACATGCCTGTTTGCAGGTGTCCTATTGTTAAAACTACTTCATCCTAAGCGTGCTGTAGAAGAACCTGAAGAGGAGATTACCAATACCGCTTCTGCATACCAGGATAAACTGTATTGGGTATTCATAGTAGCACTAATGCTGTTCGGACTGGTATTTATCCAGTATTTCTCTACGGTGCCACTTTACTATTCCGAAGTGCATCAATTGAGCGAACTCGAAATCGGACTTATACTGGGACTGAATGGGTTCTTTATATTCCTGTTTGAAATGCCGCTGATCAAGTACCTGGAAAACCGAAATTTAGGAACGTTGAATTATGTCATATTCGGCGCCTTCCTAACCGCATTAAGTTTTCTGGTCATAAACCTTACCGGTTGGGTAGGTATTATTATTGTTGGAATGCTTCTGGTTACTATTGGAGAAATGATCGCTTTTCCGTTTTCTAACTCTTTTGCTCTTATTAGATCTCAAGGCAAAAAACGTGGCAGTTACATGGCGCTCTATAGTATCGCCTTTTCAGTCAGCCATATTTTTGGACATAACTCCGGAATGCAATTAATCGATAATTTTGGTTACGACTTCACCTGGTACACTATGATGGGGCTCGCCGTTGTATGCATCCTGTTACTTATTCTTCTGAAGAAGTTTCTGGTGAGGGAAGCAGCTTAGTATTTCGATTTTTTGAGATACTTCTGAATGATCGCATTGTATTCTTCAGAGAATTTCAAATCCAGAGTTCCATCGATGGAATACAATCTTTCATAGTCATCGTAACCGGTCTTCAGAAGATCTTCCAGGTACAAAAGAGCCGTTTCAGCATCCCCATCCAAAGAAGCCAGTGATATAATTTTGAAATAGGCTTCAGGGTCTTCTTTGTTGATTGCTGTTCTTAAAACACTTATAAAAATTCTGGCATCAATTCCTGCATTGGATTTCATGATATCATCGAACTGTCGCTTGGAGAGAAAGTCCAGATATCCCTTCAACCTGTAAGCCATATCAACTTTTGCCTTTTCAGAACTATTCTGAAGTTTCTCCAGACCATCCATTTGGTACGCCCACCAACCGATATTTTGAAAGTTTTGCGTCATCACATCTGAAGTTAAAAGGTACTCATACTCTGCCTGTTGTTCGCGCTCATAAGAAACTGCCTGTTTAAAATCTCTTTTCTGAGCCGAATAACCCCTGGTACGCCTTACCTCTTTCATTCGATCTTTCACTTCGTCTTCGTAACCAAATTCTGCATACTTTTCTTTCATTCTCTCCAGGTTTTGATACGCAGAATAGTAATTCCTTGTACGCCTCAGACTTTCCACATAATCCAGTTCCTGCTGGTATAATTTAGAAATGAAATCTTTATCTGCCTGTCTTGTACCATCCTTTACTGCTTGTAGCGTAAAACCGGAAACTGCATTATAGATGACTGCACTGGAAGGCCAATCATTCTCCTTACCGTCAAAATAATAGATTTCCGTTGGGAAATCTCGCTTGTCATAGAATTTAAGATAGCTTTCCATTTCGTACACCATATAATCCTGACTTGCTCCTATTCCAATAAACATATATGGCTCCTGATCATTCACAAATTTTGGATTGACGAATGAGTTATTAATAGCAAGGATTCCAGCCATGTTCCTATTCATCAGAGTAAGGGCAGAGGCGATCTGTGCCCCTTCTGCCATGCCTGCAAAATAGATTTGCTCAGGATCAATTCCTAAAGTTCCTGTTACTACGTTCATCATGGATACTGAGGTATTTATTACACTATCCAGAGACTTAGATTTTAAATCGAGTTCCAGGGCTGCAATTATATACCCCTGATCTTCCGCAGCCGGTCGAAAAAGATTTGCTGTACTAGTCGCCCTTCCTTTTGGATCAAAAATAAAAATAACCGGCCATTTTTTATCCTGAGAATATTGTGAAGGGGTATAAACTGCGAAAGTTTCACCTTTGGATCCAGGAATATTAATGCCTTTAGTAACATTGCCTTTGGCGATTCTCATCTCCTGTCCTACCATTAAAAGAGGGAGTATTAGGAAGAAGATGTACAGTAGAAGTCTTTTCATAGGTGTTCGAATATTGTTAAATATAATAATTGCATCACGAATTATTCCATAAAAAAACCCGTAAGTAATAAACTTACGGGTTGGGGCACTTTGAATGTGTCTTTTATCTCCTTTTTACTGGCTGATATTTCATTTTTGGTTTCTCCGGAAAAAATAATTTCGCCATAAGAGAAATCACCAGTAGGTCTGCAAAAATCAGGAACATTATTCTAACTACTTCAATTCCGGAAAATGATAATCCGGTAAATCCAACTAATCCTGTTACTGCTGCAAGAACTAAAAATAATAGTGCTTTCTTCCTCATGATACTTTTTACTTGTTTTGTTTAATACAAATTTAAGTACGAATCTCATTATATTGTCCTAACAAAATTACAATTGGAATCTTTTTAACTAAGAACCGGGTATTCTCAAATTAAAGTGTTAACAGAAAGAATTGAAAGTCATTATTTTAACAGTTTTTTCTGGCTCGTTTAGATTTGCTGGAAAAACTAAATATTCTTATCGTGGTAGTATTGGCGCATCGTCCACAACTTTGGAAAGTATAATATGAGTTCTGGTTTCCCCATAGGTGATTAATTGATCAATGAGCTTTTCCAGGTGCACCTGATCTTTTAAGATCACCTCCATAATTATATTTTCGTTACCAGTTATACGATAACAATTGAGCACCTCTTTGTAGGTTGGAACGGTTTCTAAAAATGCTTTTAATCTTCCTGTAAATGCGCGCAAAGTAATTACCGCCCTTAGTTGATATCCGGTCTTCTGGTGACTGATATTGACTTTATAGGAATTTATCACCCCCGCATCTTCCATTTTCTTCATTCTCTCAGCAACAGCCGGTGAACTCAACCCCACTTTTCTTCCTATCTCTGAAAACGAAGCTCTCGCATCTATTTGTAATTCCTGCAGGATCGCCCAGTTCAATTTATCAACCATATTTTTAAAGTATTATATAGCTATAAATTTAAATATTAAATATAATTCTATCATTTACATTAACTTTTAAATGCATCTTTGATAAGTCTCTAGTAATTTAGAGGAAAATTTAAACGATGTCATCCTCTTACGACAAGTCCCGACAGCCCAGCGAAGCATTATATTCTAAGGCCCGGGAGATCATGAAGATATCCAAATCTGTATCAGATTATCTTTTGCCTGATGTATCTGGCTTAAATGATCATGGGTTGGAAGATAAGAGCGTTTATTTTACCGGTGATATCATTCGATATTCAGAATCACTTTTGCCGAATATTGCGAGGGCCGAAAATGAATTTTTTCAGGAAAGTAGAAAGCATTATGTGCATGCCGTAAGTCTGCTTACCGAACGTTTAAATAAGCATTGCGAACACCTTGAACTTGCTAATAGCAACGGAACAGATTTCGTACGGCTTCTACGGAAAGAAATTCAGAAGTTTAGAAAATTACAAAGCGTCTGGCGACTATCCTTATAAAGTTAGAAAACAAAAAAATCCCGGTTTCCCGGGATTTTTTTAATATCTGAAATAATTCAGTATTTACATATTTCTACGATACTGTCCACCCACCTCAAACAATGCATGAGTGATCTGTCCTAGCGAACAAACTTTCGTTGCCTCCATTAATTCCTCGAAAAGGTTCTGATTGGTAACTGCTGCTTTTTGTATTCTTTCCAGCATTTCTTCAGCAGAATCCTCTTTAGCCTTATGTAAAGTTTCCAGAGTTTTGATCTGGTGTTCTTTTTCCTCTTCCGTAGCACGAATAACTTCACCCGGTGTTACCGTAGGAGAACCTGTAGAACTCAGGAAAGTATTAACTCCGATAATTGGGTAGTCTCCATTGTGCTTTAAAGTTTCATAGTACAGGCTTTCTTCCTGTATCTTTCCTCGCTGATACATAGTTTCCATAGCACCAAGCACTCCGCCACGTTCTGTGATTCGATCAAACTCAGTAAGCACAGCTTCTTCCACCAGGTTGGTCAATTCTTCGATAATGAACGATCCCTGGATAGGATTCTCATTCTTAGCAAGCCCTAACTCCTTATTGATAATTAATTGTATAGCCATCGCTCTTCTTACTGAAGCTTCAGTAGGCGTGGTGATCGCTTCATCATAAGCATTGGTGTGCAATGAATTACAGTTATCGTAGATCGCATACAATGCCTGAAGGGTAGTTCTAATATCATTAAAATCAATTTCCTGCGCATGTAAAGACCTTCCTGAAGTTTGTATATGATACTTCAACATTTGAGCTCTGGAATTGGCTCCATACTTATGTTTTAAGGCTTTGGACCAGATTCTTCTGGCAACCCTACCAATCACTGCATATTCCGGATCTACGCCGTTAGAGAAGAAGAACGAAAGGTTTGGACCAAATTTATTGATATCCATTCCCCTGCTTAAATAATATTCAACATACGTAAATCCATTTGCCAGGGTAAATGCCAATTGGGTTATTGGATTCGCACCAGCTTCAGCAATATGATATCCGGAAATAGAGACAGAATAGAAATTTCTAACCTTCTCTTCAATGAAATATTCCTGAACATCACCCATTAATCGTAGCGCAAATTCAGTAGAAAAAATACAAGTATTCTGAGCCTGATCTTCCTTTAAAATATCTGCCTGAACGGTTCCTCTAACTACAGCTATAGTTTCAGCCTTGATCTTAGCATACACATCTTCTGGTAAAACCTGGTCACCGGTTAATCCCAGCAGCATCAAGCCAAGTCCGTCATTTCCTTCTGGAAGGTCCCCACGGTATTGTGGTCTGTCAATACCAGCATCGTCATACAGCTCCTTCAGTTTTGCTTCTACTTTGTCTTCAAGACCATTCTCTTTGATGTACTTTTCACAATTCTGATCGATCGCGGCGTTCATGAAAAACCCAAGTAACATTGGAGCAGGACCATTAATGGTCATACTCACAGAGGTCATCGCATCTGCAAGATCAAATCCAGAGTAAAGCTTTTTCGCATCATCAAGACAACATATAGATACTCCGGAATTACCAATCTTACCATAAATATCTGGTCGGTGATCTGGATCATTTCCGTAGAGCGTAACCGAATCAAAAGCGGTAGACAGTCGTTTAGCCGGTAATCCCTGGCTTACGTAATGAAATCTTCTATTGGTTCTCTCCGGTCCACCTTCACCGGCAAACATTCTCGTTGGATCTTCACCAGTGCGCTTGAACGGGTAAAGTCCGGCAGTATAAGGAAATTCTCCAGGAACATTTTCCTGAAGACACCATCCTAGAATATCGCCCCAGGCTTTATATTTTGGAAGCGCCACTTTCGGGATCTGCGTATGTGAAAGTGACTCTGTATGAGTATCGATCTTGATCTCTTTATCGCGGACTTTAAAGCTATACACAGGTTCCGTATACTTATTCACTTTATCGTTCCACGCAAGAATCATCTCCCAGTTGTAGGGATCCAGATCCATCTTTACTTTATCGAATTCAGCAAAAAGCAATTTTAAAAATTCGGACTGATCTTCTTCTGAAACTTCTATGATCCCATCCTGATCGATTCCGTTTTTATCAAGGTATTTGGTTTGATCTTTACCAAACTCGGTTTTTATATTAGCAACGGTTTCGATGGTTTTATAGATTCCGTAGAGACGCTGAGCAACTTCAGTTTGAGTAGCAGCTGTTTCATCATAACCACGGTTATTTTCAGCAATTTCTGAAAGATAGCGAGTACGTTTTGGCGGAATCACGAATATTTTCTCGCTCATTTCTTCTGAAATTTCAAAAGTAGAGCTCATCCCTGAATTTGTTTTCTCCTCTACAGCGTCCATAAGACTTCTGTAAAGCGTATTCATTCCAGGATCATTGAATTGAGAAGCGATGGTACCAAACACCGGAAGTTTCTCAGCATCTTCATGCCACAACTGGTGGTTTCTCTGGTATTGCTTTTTTACGTCACGCAAAGCATCCTGAGCTCCACGTTTATCGAATTTGTTGATCGCAACCAGATCTGCAAAATCAAGCATATCGATCTTTTCAAGCTGCGTTGCTGCACCAAATTCCGGAGTCATTACATATAATGACACATCTGAATGATCCATGATCTCTGTATCACTCTGCCCAATTCCTGAAGTTTCAAGAATGATAAGTTCATAACTGGCTGCTTTCAGCACATCGACAGCTTCTGCTACATGCTTGGACAATGCCAGGTTCGCCTGCCTTGTAGCAAGTGAACGCATAAAAACTCTAGGATGATTGATACTGTTCATCCTGATACGGTCACCAAGCAATGCACCTCCAGTTTTCTTTTTTGAAGGATCCACAGAAACGATCCCAATATGTTTTTCAGGAAAATCCATTAAAAATCTTCGAACCAGTTCGTCTACCAAACTTGATTTACCAGATCCACCTGTACCGGTAATTCCCAGAACAGGAGTTTTATTAGTGTCAAAATTGTTCTTATCAAAATGTTTCAGGAATTCCTCATGCCTGTTTTCAGCAAGTGAAATAAGACGGGAGATCGTGGTAACTTTTCTGGATTGCAGATTCTCGTTTACCTTGTCTGCTTCTTCAAGATCTGGAACCTGATTATCAACACGCTGGATCATATCATTGATCATCCCCTGCAAGCCCATTTCACGACCATCATCTGGAGCGTAGATCCTGTCTATCCCGTAATCCATCAATTCCTTGATCTCATCTGGAAGGATCACTCCGCCTCCACCGCCGAAGATCTTGATATGTTCTGAACCTTTCTCTTTAAGCAGGTCATACATATATTTGAAGTATTCGGTGTGACCACCCTGGTAAGAAGTCATTGCAATCGCGTGTGCATCTTCCTGAATAGCACAGTTTACCACCTCTTCCACACTTCTATCATGTCCAAGATGGATCACCTCAACTCCAGTAGCCTGGATGATCCTACGCATGATATTAATAGCGGCATCATGACCATCGAACAGCGAGGCTGCGGTTACAATTCTTATTTTATTTTTAGGTTTATAAGGACTTTGTTGCTCCATATTTAATTATATCAAGAATATTGACCTGCAATTTACGAAAATCGCAATGAAAATGAGATTTTAAAATTATTGAAAACTTAAAAAAAGCCACCTTGGGGGAGGTGGCTTTTAAGCAGGAATATGAACTCGTAATATGCTGATGTATGAAAACAGTCTACTAATAATTCAGTACTCATGTTTTATATTAATATGGAAAAGTATTAATCAGGTGATCATAAATCAATCATCATCCGTTCAACATAATTGATCTAAAACTGAAATTAGAAATAAAAATCATTAAATACCTTTAATCTAAAAACCTGTAAATCAGATCTATCTCGCTAAAATACATCAGCAGAAGACATGAACAAAATCGATAGTTTTAATATTATTATAACTTTATGCGATGAAGCGTTAAAATTTTAGCAAGTATATTTGAGCAAATTATTTACCATGAAAAAGTTCCTCGGTCTACTACTAATATTCTCGTTAAGTTCCTGTGCAGAATTACAACAAATCGCAACTCAGATACCTTCAACTTATGGTGTAACAGATTCGGAGATCAATTCCGGACTAAAGCAGGCGCTTCAATTCGGGATAGATAAAGAAGTGACCAGTCTTGCTACTGAAGATGGATTCTTTAAAAATGAACTTGTGCGTATAAGTTTGCCACCTGAATTGCAGAAAGTTGATAAGACTTTAAGAGATGTTGGATTGGATAATCTTGCAGATGAGGGTCTAAAAGTTCTTAACAGAGCCGCTGAAGATGCAGTAGGAGAAGCCATTCCTGTTTTTGCAACTGCGGTGAAAGAAATAAGTTTTGCAGATGCTCGAAATATTCTTTTAGGTGCAGACAACGCAGCAACAAATTATCTTACTTCAAAAACTCAAACACAGCTTTATGACAGGTTCAATCCCATCATCAATAACTCCTTAGAAAAAGTTGGAGCAAATAAAGTTTGGTCTAATCTCATACAAAAATATAATGCCATTCCTCTTACAAGTAAAGTGAATCCAGATCTTACCGATTATGTAACTAATGAAGCTCTTCAAGGAGTTTATCTTATGATTGAGAAAGAGGAAAAGGATATTAGAAATTCTTTGAACTCCAGAACTACAGACCTATTAAAACGTGTTTTTGCCTTACAGGATAGATCCTAGAATTCTTACATAAGATAAATTTTTAACACTTTCACTCTTATATACTTACTATTTTAAATTAAGCTTAACTCAACATTATCAATCTATAAGCTATGTTAGTCTTAGCTTTGTACCGTAGAGAGATGAAGATGGAGTGGAAAGCAATTAAGTATTATATGTTTAGAATTTTCGAAAATAAATCCAAGGAAGAACGTCTTTGTGAGAAGTACAGCAGATTGATGCAACGCGCTTACAAGATCGCTCTTATAGATAAAGAACAAAGTGATAAATTGAATTTTAGGGCCAAAAAGATTCTGGCTGAGCTTAGAAGAATGGATTGTTCAATGGTAGAAACTAGGAGTGAAACTGCCTGAAGTACTTTAAGGCTTTTAAAACACGGCTTCCATACCAGCTGAAGTATTCACCATCCACAAGTGTAACCTTTTCGGAAATTCCTGAGAAGGCTTTTTTATGTTTTTGTTCAAATGGAAAAGGTTCAGAACTCAGGAGAATCTCATCAATTTCCATAGTCCTTAAGGTATCAAGATCTGTTTCAGGGTATCTGTCCAAATTGAAAACATTTATCATCCTATTTAGAGCAAGCATTTCATTGATAAAGGTTCCCTGCCCTGCTACCATCAATGGTTTATTCCAGATAAAATAAGCTACTCTTCTAGGTTTCGAATCAGATACTATTTGCACCAGATCCTGCCGGGAATTCTCGATATTCTGAATCAAAAAATCGGCTTCCTCTCTTTTATCAAACAACTCCCCATACATTCTAATAAGTTGAGCATTATCCTCCAGATTGGCGACGGCTGAGCAATGAACAGGCGCGATTTCAGTTAGAGCTGTTACCATTTCACGGGTATTCTCCTCTTTATTACAAAGTATAATATCAGGTTTTAAATCCCTGACCTTCCTTAAATTCACTTTCTTAGTTCCTCCTAAGCTGGTTTTCTTATTCCTGAGTCCTTCAGGATGCACACAAAAATGGGTGACTCCCACTATAGAATCTTCTAAATCAAGATCTACGAGTAATTCAGTTTGACTTGGAACTAGCGATATTATTCTCTTCGGAATTGAGGTGAGTTCAAAAGATCGGTGGAGTTGATCCTGAAACTGCATATTTCAGAGCTTAGCTAATTCATCCTTCATCTGGATCTGAATAGCTTCAGCTTTTGCACCAGCGATTTCAGCAAAATTGGAAGAATCTGAAGCATAAATAATCTTACGGGAAGAATTTACGAGTAAACCCACGTTAGGAGTAATTCCGTATTTACAAACTTCCTCGAGACTTCCTCCCTGCGCACCAACACCTGGTACCAGCAAAAAGTTATCGGGAATCATCTTTCTAATTTCAGCAAGATAATCCGCTTTGGTAGCTCCCACTACGTACATCAAGTTTTCAGAATTATTCCAGTCTAAGGATGTTTTAATGACCTTTTTGTAAAGTTCTTCACCGTCAATATGCTGGGTCTGAAAGTCATAAGCTCCCTCATTGGAAGTAAGCGCAAGTAATATGGTATGCTTATTATCAAATTCGAGGAATGGTTCTACACTGTCCTTTCCCATATAAGGTGCAACGGTTATAGAATCGAAACCAAGGTCCTCAAAAAAAGCTTTCGCGTACATTCTGGAAGTATTTCCAATATCTCCACGCTTGGCATCAGCGATTGTATACAGCTCTGGGTATTCAGTATGCAGGTATTCGATCGTCTTTCTAAGACTTTTCCATCCACTGGCACCCAACGCTTCATAAAATGCAATATTAGGTTTATAAGCCACGCAAGATTGATGCGTAGCGTCAATTATGGCCTTATTAAAGCTAAATACAGGATCTTTTTCTGAAAGCAGGTAGGTTGGAATTTTGTCTATATCGGTATCCAGTCCCACGCACAAAAATGTTTGCTTTTTGAAAATTTGCTCAGTAAGCTCCTGTGAAGTCATATTAAATTAATTCAGATTTAAAGAATATCAGAATTCTCTTTTAACTTTTCCGTATTCTCTGCCAGCTGCAATTCATCCACGATCTTTTGAATATCGCCATTAATTATATTGGACAGGTCGTAAAGCGTCAGGTTGATACGGTGATCTGTAACCCTACTCTGAGCATAGTTATAGGTACGAATCTTAGCACTACGGTCACCACTGGAAACCATTGAGTTTCTTTTTGCAGCGTCGGCTTCCATTTTTTTAGCAAGCTCCTGCTCATATAATCTGGAACGTAAAACACGGAAAGCTTTTTCCTTATTCTTATGCTGCGATTTTTGATCCTGACATTGAGCTACCAAACCAGTAGGTTCGTGAGTTAAACGTACCGCAGAGTATGTGGTGTTTACTGACTGTCCTCCAGGTCCTGAAGAACAGAAATAATCAATTCTTACATCTTTTGGATCTATTTGAACATCAAATTCTTCAGCTTCTGGCAACACCATAACGGTTGCGGCAGAAGTATGTACTCTGCCCTGAGTTTCGGTTTGAGGAACCCGTTGTACACGATGCACTCCAGCTTCAAATTTCATGGTACCATACACATCTTCTCCGGAAACTTCAAAGATCATTTCTTTAAATCCTCCACTGGTACCTTCACTATAATCCACGATATTATGCTTCCAGCCCCTACTTTCGACATATTTAGTATACATACGATATAGATCTCCAGCGAAAATGCTGGCTTCATCACCACCAGTACCACCTCGAATCTCTACGACCACGTTCTTAGAATCTTCCGGATCTTTTGGGATGAGCATCATTCTTATCTTATCCTCTAGCGCAGGAAGTTGATTTTTTGCTTCCTCCATTTGAAGTTTCGCCATTTCTGTCATTTCAGCATCGCTACCATCAGATATGATCTCTTCAGCTTCCGAAATGTTTTCAGTAAGACTTATATACTTCTCGCGTTCATCCATCAATGCCCGAAGATCTTTATATTCTTTATTCAATTCGATATACCGCTTCTGGTCTGATATAACATCCGGCTGAATGATCAAATCATTCACCTCATCAAACCTCTGCTTTACGATATTAAGTCTTTCAATCATATATTCCTGCTGAATTTAGGCTAGCAAATTTACGATAATTTGGTTGAAATCATATAAAAGCTTTAAAGCCTTTCCATTTCCAATAATGGTTCATGATTTCTACTGAAAGTAGCAAATTTAACCAGTGAAACCATACCAATAATATAGAAAAATCTATCAGGATAATAAAATTCGAAGAATTCCAGATAATAAGCTATAAATGACATTATATCTGAAAACACCAAACATAAAGCTCCTGCAGTAAAGAAAAAAGCAGTAGTATCAGAATATATATTACTATAGGATATCGCGGCGAGAACTAAAGTAATCATGGCACTTCCGTAGATATAAAACAGGAAATTCAGGTAGGAATAATCATATTTTTCAGGAATCATATCTACTAAAACATATAACATTCCAATATTCAGTGAAAAAACCAATGCAAATACAACTTTCTGAATAATGCTCATTTTTAAATCTTTAATCTCGGGCAGGATGACCACTACAAAAGAAATGTATGCGGTGATACGTAATAGAAATGTAGCTGAATTGACATATGTGTTTTCGTAATTCAGTAAAAGAACATCAGAGGCTAGAAGTAATAGTATTGCGGCAAGAAGCAGTTTTTCAGATCTCTGTTTCCAAATTAATGCTAGAAAAAGGAGAAAAGTACTAATTAATCTACTCCATCTAATCATTTCCAGATCATACTCAAAAATTATGAATGCATTTGCTAGTACTAAAATACCGGCTACAATTGGAAGAAAATTTTTAGAAAACATCTTTGGTTATTTTTTTGAGAGGTATTTACGAATCTTAGGGAATCCTGGATTTAAATTACGGTTTTAAGTTACTAAATTTCCGTTACAGACTCGTCCTCTTTTTTTTGAATCCATTTTTTCACAAAGACAACCAGCAGTGCGACTCCTATTATATTAACAATCCTGTCTGCATAATAAAACACCTTAAAATCTAAATAGTACGCATTATAGAATGTTAGGTCAGACAATACTAGGCATATTGAAATAACCACTAATAAGAAACCCTTAGTGTC
The DNA here is from genome assembly GCF_034372165.1 of Christiangramia sp. OXR-203. Taxonomy (NCBI): domain Bacteria; kingdom Pseudomonadati; phylum Bacteroidota; class Flavobacteriia; order Flavobacteriales; family Flavobacteriaceae; genus Christiangramia; species Christiangramia sp. OXR-203. Next base: position 2,683,271 of record NZ_CP139698.1, read on the forward strand.
CGCGTATCTGTTCAAATAAGATATGCAGGTTGAAACTAAGGCCAGGGATACTAACCCAAGGGTGTAAAACAGTATGGTAAAAATAATATCATTTTTGTAGCCCGGGATATATGTTGCCATATCATGCAACATATAGACATCCAATGCAACTATAAAACCAGTGATTATAAATGCAATCAAGTTTAACCGAAGACGTGAAAGGTAAGGATACAGAAAATTGATAATGGTCAGATATGCCAATATACGAACAACATATATAATATTTCGAACTATAGAATTCTCATAAAATATTAATAGTCCGTCACATAGTGTTAACAAAGAAAATGAAATAAGTAATTTTTGATCTCTATTATATTTAAAAAAAAAGACCAGAAAAAAAACTACAGTTGCAAGTAGTCTAAACCACCTATCGGTTATTGAGTCCAAGTAATAGATCGCAAGTATATTCGTAGCGATCATAACTAAAACCAGTAAGCCAAACCAGAATTTCATCTCAATTTTATAAAACTAATAACCTGGAATGCTCATTGCTCGAGGTTATTCGAAGTTAATTTGTATACCTAACTATACTCAAACGTACCATATTCACTGTTAATTGTAAGCTTTTTACTTTCAGATGTTTCAACTCTTCCCACTACCTGAGCGTCTACATTAAAAGATCTTGAAATTTCTATCACCTTATCTGCATGAGCCTCATCAATATAAATTTCCATACGATGTCCCATATTAAAAACCTGATACATCTCTTTCCAGTCCGTTTTGCTTTCCTCCTGAATTAGTTTGAAAAGTGGTGGGGTAGGAAACATATTATCTTTTATAATATGCAAATCATCAATAAAGTGCAGGATCTTTGTTTGCGCACCTCCACTACAGTGAACCATTCCATTAATATTCTCAGCTCCAATATCAGAAAGTAATTTCTGAATAACCGGCGCATAAGTTCTGGTAGGTGAAAGCACGAGCTTCCCTGCATCAATCGGACTATCATCTACAACATCGGTCAACTTCCTTGTACCTGAATAAATAAGTTCTTCAGGAATAGAACTATCAAAGCTTTCAGGATACTTTTCAGCTAAAACTTTAGAGAAAACATCATGGCGTGCAGAAGTAAGACCATTACTTCCCATTCCGCCATTATATTCACTTTCGTAGCTTGCTTGTCCTGAAGATGAAAGTCCTACGATAAGATTTCCAGGTTTGATATTCGCATTATCAATCACTTTATTCCGTGGCATTCTGGCTGTTACTGTAGAATCAACGATAATGGTTCTCACCAGGTCTCCAACATCTGCAGTCTCTCCACCAGTAGAATGTATTTCTACTCCGAATTTTCGTAATTCTGAAATCAATTCTTCTGTACCGTTAATAATCGCTGAAATTACTTCGCCCGGAATTAGGTTTTTATTCCGACCAATAGTGGAAGAAAGCAGAATATTACTGGTAGCTCCCACACACAAAAGATCATCTATATTCATAATCAAAGCATCCTGAGCAATCCCTTTCCAAACCGAAAGGTCTCCGGTTTCTTTCCAGTACATGTAAGCAAGAGATGATTTAGTCCCGGCACCATCGGCATGCATTATCAAACAATGTTCTTCACTTCCCGTTAGGTGATCTGGTACGATCTTACAAAAAGCCTTCGGGAAAAGTCCTTTGTCTACATTCTTGATAGCGTTGTGAACATCCTCTTTTCCTGCAGATACACCCCTGCCTAAATACCTTTTGCTAATTTCTTTGCTCATGAATATAACTTAGAATCCTCAAAGATAATTAGTTTCAGGCTTCTGGGAAATTATACGACCTATTTAAACAAAAAAACCACGCTAATAGCGTGGTTTGATTTAGAAGATAGTTAAACAGTTATTCCCAATCGGGCATTTTAGCATTCTCGAGCAAAATCTCGCGGTCCTCTTCGAAAGTATTAAAGTTTTCATCGTACTTAACCTGGTAAATAGACTTGATTGCTTCAGCTTCACTTGAAGAATTTACAAAAACTACCGAAGCTTCGTTTGGAGCAAATCTGGGATCGAAATCATTGGTGCCATTTGGTTTTTCCTCACTAAGATTAAATGCTAAGTTTTTATCTCTGTCGTACACAAAAATTTTAGAATTCAATTGCCGAGCACCTACAGATTGGTATCCAGAAACATCTAAACTGTAAAGAATATATCTATTATTTACCGAAATATCAATGCCGTCTAAAACTCCAGCTTCACCTTCGATAATTGTTTCTATTCTTTCACCTTGTTGATTGATTAAAAACAGGCTTCCGGAAAACCCATTAATGTCAGTCTCAAGAATAGCAATAAATTCTCCATTCTCACTTTCTCGAATATCCATTATATATCGATCTGACGGAGCTTCATAAATAATATCCTTCCCGCCACCGGAAATACCGGTTTTATATAATTTGTTGAAATTAGGAAAAAGTAAACTCTCTCCGTCATTAGCCCATGAGAAACCAATTCGGGAGAAATCTATTCCATTAACTGGAATGGAATTAGTGATTTGTTTCTTTTCTGAACCATTATAATTCATGGTAAAGAGATGCAGTTCTCCACCTGAGTTTCCGAGATAGGCTACTTTTTCAATGGCTAGATTCTTTCTCGGCCTGAAGTTATTCTTTGATTCACTAGTTAAACTAGTATCATTTCCTTCGGTATCTGAAGAGAAAATAACATTATTCCCATCTACTTCCCTAACAAAGTAATAAGCGCTTGAAGCGCTTTCTAAAACATTGAAAGAACGTACTTCGCTAATTACAGTAGCGTTAATACTATCACTGACTTTTACCTGCCAGAAATATTTATAAGCACTATTCAAATTAGAAACCGTAAATGTAGTATCTACTATATCAGAAAATCTTAGGATATCGTCATTCCTGTCATTGCGCAATTCCAATTGATACTTTAAGGAATCACCCTCAGGATCTGTAGAATTCCACACGAATTCTACCGCATTAACTAGTACTGTAGCTGCATCCTCAGGGGAAAGTAATTCTGGAGTACTGGGTGCCCGGTTGTTCGCTGTAGATAGTTTTAGTTCAAAAATAACATTGACCTGACTACCTGCACGAACAATTGCTCCTTCAAAAGTGGTGACGTAACCGTCTTTCATGGCCTGAATTGAATATTCTCCTTCCGGAATATCGTCAATAATAAATTCACCATTTTCGTCAGAAAAAACTGTTGATGAGGATGGATTGGTCGAAATTTTTACATTTTCAATGGGCTCATTAGAACCATCCATAACCACCATTCCCGTAACTTGTCCCGAACCGAAGGTTTCTATTGTCTCTTCACTACAGGAGATCAATAAACCGATAAAAGCTATTAATATAATTTTTGCAATTTTCATGCTCATTTATTTTAGTTTGACTTGGTAGACGGCATTGCGCCAAGATTGAAACTTACTCCTACACTGAAATTGAAATAGTGATCATCTCTATTTCCATTTATTACAAAATCAAGTTGATCGGAAAAAGTAATATTGTGTTCTGCGAAAGCCTTTAGGCTTACTTTAGGGCTTAAAAGGTATTCAAGACCTAGACCATATTGTGCCTTAAAAAAAGATGTATCGTTACCATCTGGAGCATTACTATCTATGCTAAAAAGATAACCAGCGCCAGCCTGCACGAAAGGACTTAAATCTTCATTTGGCAACACCAAAAAACCCGCATTAGCATCTACGCCCGTGTATTTCTGAGAAAAATGCGGATTATTGGATAATTCAAATGCATTTGCTCCAAGATTGATATAAAAACTATTGTTAAGATATTGAGAAAAGTCAACCTTGACCAGAGGACCTAGCTCCGGCGAGTTAAAATCGCCGCTTATTAGAGATCCGCCCAGATTAACTGTCAATGAACTGCTGTATGTTCTCTGAACCAATTTACCTCCGTAAACACTCTCCAGATCTGCTTCCTGCTTTTCCTGCCTGTAGGCTTGAATCAGCACATCCTGATCTTGTCCATCTTTAACTTTCCATAAATTATCCTCAACGCCTTCGATAATAAGGCCTTCCACTGCTTTTTCAATAGCTTCGGTTACTGCGAGCTGCACCGGTTCGTTTCTGGTTACACCAACTTCAGCCTCTAGCAGTCTTTGAAATTTTACATATTTAAATAAACTAGCATCAAGAGATTGAGACAATATCGTTTTGGAAACATATATATTCTTCAGTATTTTACCACTGGATGTCGAGATTGCGCGTAAATAAACAGTAACACGATCCTGCCTGTATTGCGTACTTCCTCCAATTCCAAAATATCTGGCACCCATTCCCCCCGTTATAATATTAGTATCATAAGACACTATACCACCTTCAAGTAATACACCAGCAAAAAGTAAGGGTGGTACTTGGGGTTCATTATCTTGAGCTCCCTGGTATTCCTGTCGAGTAGAACGAATAATATTTCGCTCATTTAAAAGATTTCCTATATTTTCTCTCTCAATAGTAGTAAACCATCCCGAATTCTCGAGCGCATTGATAAGAATGGCAGTTCCTCCCTGAGTTACGGCTGTACTAAACGTACTTCCGGACTGAGATGCTTTATACTGCCCGGTCAAATCTCGAAAATTATAAACTCCTACAACCACCTTCTCTGCAGGTTCCGGAAGCGTTTTTAGCTTCTCAGTTGTAGACGTATTCTCCCCAATTCTGGCTTCTCTAAAGTCTACGGGTTGATTGAGGTAGGTACTACAGGATAAACAGAGCAAGGAACTTAATCCTATCAGGCATAAATTTTTAATATTCATGTATTTAGGTTAAGAATTAGGTATAGTTATTTGGGTTTGATCTCCAGTAGTGGTATCAAGAATGTCGATGACGAGCCCTCCATCAGAAGGATAAATATCTATAGCCAGATTCCCAAAAGTGTATCTTCCTTCTGTTAATTCTCCTTCACCAAATTGTGTGAAAAATAAATTTCGGCTTACCTGGCTCAAAAGCTGGCGATTTAAACTTTCGGTGAATTGATCCAGTTCAGATAAATCTTCACGTTCATCACGAGGTGCGGTAAAACTGTTTTGCGCCTGGGCCGAACTGAGCAACCATTGGTAATTAAAGGTATCTCCACCAAAAGCGGGGTTCTTGGGTGTGTATACCAGATCCTGTGCGCTCATTCCAAGGCAAGAGATTAAAATTGAAAAAAATATAAGTTTCTTCATATTTTCACTAGTTAGTATTGGTTAGTATATTCATTTCGATTCTCCAAATATTGAAGATACCTGGACACCTCGTTAATTGCTTTATCTGCATTCTCCCTCAAATAATCCAGTTTGGGACGCGCAAAAAATTGATAAACCACCCGGTCTTCAACTTCAACAATGAGCCTGGTAGTTCTTCCAAAACTTATAATCTCACCTACAGAAATCATGCGTTCACTTTCAAGTCCACTAAGCATGTATTGCTGATAAAAGAAATCATAAAAGTCTTTACCTGGTTTGGTTTTTGTGTTTTCGGTCACGAAACCTGTTAATTTGATTCCCTCATTGTTTTTTTGATAAGAAATCTCATCTCTGTTGGTCTCGTTTTCGTTTGATATTATCAACTTCCGGTTGGTACTAATAATATTTTCGTTATCATCTTTAAAGATTAGAAGGATGACTATTTCAGTACTGTCATTATGACTAATAGAGGTTGAGGCTAGACTTTTTATTTCTGAAGCCTGGAGACTAAAAAAATTTGATTGTTTATTTATTGAATTGTTGTCTCCCTTTTTAATAACAGAAAGCTCATAAGATAAACTAAGAGCTGTATGGGTGAGATTCTTTGCAGATGCTGTTATAGTATAAAAATCACTTGATTTTTCCTGAATATTGATGACAGGTTCTACCTCTTTATTAAAGTTTTGAGAATAACTAGAACAGGCCGACAGAAGTAAAAGCAGAAAGGAGAATTTGGAAATCGATTCCACAGTTTAATTACTTTATATTCTGAATAGTTAACATACGATCATCTCCGATAATTCTAATACTCATATTTTTACTGATGGCGTTGGCACCATTATTCTCAACATGCTGATTATTTCCCTCCTGAATAACCTCCAATTGGGTGCCAGGTTCGGAAAATATTGGAATATTTGAAAAATAATTATTGTCACCGTGTTGGCTGGCATTTAACTTATATCCTTCCACATTAACAATAGATTCTATATAATTTTCATCTCCACTTTGTAACAAACTCATTTCAATACCACTAGCATAAGACCTTGCAATAGCAGAATTATTATTGCCAATTTGCTGAATATTGACAGCGCTTGAATTATTAATCAAATTATTCGCTGAGAAATTAGAATTTTTTATTTGTGCTATCATCTTATAAATTTCTACATTAGGCTGAATATCCTGTGAAAAACAAGAGAAAGTTCCTAAACTTAGGAACGTTAGAATTATCAAATTTTTAGCAAGCGATTTCATTTTCTAAAATTTAAAAGCGGGAATTATTCAATTCCCGCTTTTACTAATATTAATTATTCTGAATAATGTTGAAATACATTTGATGCATTCCCATTTCCACTTTGAATCACACTACTAATATGATTTGTATCTGGAAGAAAACCTGAAGAAGATTGGGAAACAACACTAGAATTATAGTCCCCGGTTTGTAACACTTCTGATTCAAATTTCCATCCACCATTTTGGTCAACATCAGAATAGTTACGATCCCCTTTTTGTTCAACTAAGGAAGTATGTGTAGACCCACGCTGATATACATTACTATTATTGTAATTACCTATTTGAAGTACATCTGATTCATGATGTCCTCCTCCTTGCCAATCTACAGCATTGTTATTGTTTCCACGCTGAGTCTGGTAAGAACGAAGATTCAGACCAGATTGCTCTATAGATGCATAGTTGCTTTTACCTACTTGCAGTTGTTGAGCTTCTGAAGACCTAGTACCGTTACCTGAAGTCCACCCAGTAACGTCCTGTACAATGCTTGCAGAATTATAATCGCCTCTCTGCTCTTGAGACGCATCATTGTCTCCAGCATTTACAGTATTTGGATGTACAGTATTTTGTTGAGTTATTGCATAATTACGATCCCCTACTTGTTTTATATTTGCTGTATTTGCTTGAGCTTCTTGGTTTACTCGTGCACCGTTATAAAATCCCTTTTGATATACGGTCGAAACTAAAACAGAACCTACTTGATCAACATCAGATCCATTATTGTTTCCAATTTGATCAACATCACTGCTGTTTCCTGTTGGCCCTTGGGCAAAAGACATTGCCCCAAACATTAGCGCTCCCGCGCAAAAAATCACTTTTTTCATAATTAATTAAATTTAGATTAGTATTGATTAAACAAAAAATTACACTTCCAAGATTCAGGGCATAGAATATTGGCTTAACTAATTGTCAAACAATGTTTTGGAAAACTAAAGTGTAGGGTTGTAATTGAATGCGGTAGGGTTAGTATTGCAATCTTAATTACTTCTTCGAATATATTTAAGCTAAACAGTTATGAAAAAAAATATCGATGAATACCAGTAATAATTGTTGAAATACCATTTTCTGAAAAAATATTAGGTTAAAAACATGCCATTTAATAAAAATTAGGTGAAATCTCTATGATAATCTTAAACAAAAAAACCACGCTAAAAGCGTGGTTTTTCTTTTTTCTAAAACTTCAGAAATTATCTTGTGAAAAGTAATTCTCTGTATTTAGCTAATGGCCAGATTTCATCATCTACCAATAACTCTAATTTATCACAGTGATATCTAATTTCTTCGAAGTAAGGTTTCACATCATCACAATAGGCAAATGCTTTCTCTTCAGCATCTTCTAGTTTGTTGGCAATTTTTCTCGCTTCAATCATCGCATTCACATTAGAATTGATACTGGCAATATGAGAAGAAATGCTTTCTATAATTTCCAATTGTTCCTTAGCGTGTCTCGCGAAATCATCAGCATAAATATCTTTCAATCCGCGTACATTCTTGATCAGGATATTCTGATATCTTATCGAAGTTGGTATGATGTGATTTCTGGCGATATCTCCAAGGATACGTCCTTCAATCTGAATTCTCATCGCGTACTCTTCAAGCTCGATCTCGTGTCTTGCTTCGATCTCAGTCTCATTCATTACCCCAAGTTCCTTGTAAAGGGCAATTGTTTTCTTGCTTACCTGAGCTTTTAAAGCTAGTGGCGTAGTTCTGTTGTTACTAAGTCCACGTTTCTCTGCTTCTTTTTCCCATGGCTCACCATATCCATCTCCTTCAAATCTAATTTTCTTAGATTTTTTAATGTATTCTCTCAGGACATTAAAGACGGCATCGTCTTTCTTCATCTTTTTGTCCTTGATAAGTTTATCAACCTCAACTTTAAATTCCTTAAGCTGCTTAGCTACGATACTGTTAAGTACGGTCATCGCCCCAGCACAGTTCGCAAGAGAACCAACTGCTCTAAATTCAAATTTATTCCCTGTAAAGGCAAATGGCGAAGTTCTGTTTCTATCAGTATTGTCAAGAAGAATTTCAGGAATCTTCCCAACTACATTCAATTTAAGATCTGTTTTTTCCTGAGGAGAGAGTTTACCATCAGTCACTTTTTCAAGTTCATCAAGAACTTTAGTCAGCTGACTTCCAATAAATACTGAAATGATTGCTGGTGGGGCCTCGTTAGCTCCAAGACGGTGGTCATTAGAAGCACTTGCAATCGCAGCTCTTAATAATTCCTCATTATCATAAACCGCTTTAATCGTGTTTACAAAGAATGTAAGGAACTGAAGGTTCTTCATTGGCGTAGAACCTGGAGATAGTAAGTTTACTCCGGTATCTGTCGCTAATGACCAGTTATTATGTTTACCACTACCGTTAATTCCGGCAAATGGTTTTTCGTGCATTAATACGCTAAAATTATGTCTTTCACCAACTCTCTTCATCACATCCATGATCAATGAATTGTGATCTACAGAAAGGTTAGCTTCTTCAAAAACTGGAGCAAGCTCAAATTGGTTTGGTGCTACCTCGTTATGACGGGTTTTAACCGGAATACCAAGCTTCATACACTCGATCTCAAGATCCATCATATAAGCGATCGCTCTTGAAGGTATAGAACCAAAATAGTGATCATCCAATTGCTGACCTTTCGCTGGAGAATGTCCTAATAATGTTCTTCCGGTTAAAGTAATATCAGGTCTTGAAGCTGTAAGTGCAGAATCAATCAGGAAATACTCCTGTTCCCATCCTAAAGTCGCGTTTACTTTCTTAACGTTCTTATCGAAGTATTTTGCAACATCTGTAGCTGCATTATCAACTGCCTGTAAAGCTCTGAGTAATGGTGTCTTATTATCAAGTGCCTCTCCTGTGTAAGCTACAAATACTGTTGGAATGCATAATGTGGTCCCCCAGATAAAAGCTGGAGAAGTAGGATCCCATGCTGTATAACCTCTAGCTTCAAAAGTATTTCTAATTCCACCATTCGGGAAACTTGATGCATCTGGTTCCTGTTGAACAAGCTGTCCTCCACCAAACTTTTCGATTGCCGACCCATCACCCAAAGGCTCAAAGAAAGAATCATGTTTCTCTGCAGTTGCTCCCGTAAGAGGCTGGAACCAGTGAGTATAATGAGTAACTCCTTTAGAGATCGCCCATTCCTTCATTCCGGTAGAAATATGATCGGCTACATTGCGATCTATTTTCTTCCCGGTATTCATAGCTTCCACGACGTTCGTGTACGCTTCTTTGGTTAAAAACTGTCTCATTACAGTTTCATTGAAAACATTTTTTCCGAAAATTTCAGACCTTCTACGAGGTTCCTTGATCTTCACCGGCTTCCTGTTCAATGTTTCTTTTAAAGCTTGGAATCTTAAAGTTGACATGCTGAAATATTAATTGTGTTGGTTTATAAAAGATTGAATTATCAAATCATCAAATAATTCAGTAATTATCGATTGAAGATGCGAATATAAGCGATATGCAACAAAAAAAGAGTGCAGATTTCGGAAAAAATGCATCCTCTTTAAGAAAACCCCCTATTTTTTTAGGGTTGTTTCTCAATTTTAACCAATAATTAATATTATGCACCCCTTCTTCCGAAGGGATTTAAGAAGAAATTAAGACCTATAGAATTGTGATCAGGATAAACGTAGCGTAAGCGGCAATAAGACCAAATCCCTCTTTTCTTCCCATTTCTGAAGGTTTCGGAATTAATAATAGTGGCAATAAGGCAAATGCGATTGCCAGCATCCAGATCATATCGTTCGAAAGAATTTCTGAAGATTGCACGACTACAGGTTTGATTAAAGCGGTTAAACCTAAAACTGAAGCGATATTGAAAATATTGGAGCCAATTAAATTCCCTAACGAAATTGCTTTCTCCTTTTTCATTGCGGCGATCAGGGAAGCTGCCAGCTCTGGAACGCTCGTTCCAACAGCGATGATAGTCACAGAAACTACTCGTTCGCTAATACCTAATTGAGTGGCAAGATCTACTGCACCCATGACGAGTAATTCTGATCCTCCCCATAAAGCAAAAATTCCAATTAACAGCCAGATTCCTAATTTGATACTTCGAACATCCTGTAAAGACAGATCTACCTCATCTGCAACCACATTGTCCTTTCTTCTTGACCTTTTAATTAGTAGAAACATGTATCCTACAAGTCCGAGTAAGAGAATTCCACCTTCTATACGTGATAATACATCTCCACTTTGGAGAAAGAAATAGAGTACTATGGAGAATAACATCATTATTGGCCAGTTGATCCTATAGAAATCACGATCGACCATTAAGGGAGAAACCATGGCCGTTAATCCCAGAACCAAACCAATATTAGCGATATTAGAACCTATTACATTACCTAAAGAAATATCTGAAAAACCATCAATAGCTGCCTGCAGACTCACCAAAAGTTCTGGAGCTGAAGTAGCGAAGGAAACCACCGTAAGACCTACAACCATCCTGGAAATACTGAGTTTTAGTGAAATTGCTACAGAACTTCGAACTAAAAACTCTCCTCCTATTACCAAAAGGACAAAGCCAACAATTAGAAATACAACGCTCATAGATGATATTTTTTGCGAAGATAGAGGAATTCATAGAATTGCAATTACTTTCTTTAAGTCTAAGAATTCAATGCCTTTAATGACCAATTTTCAGCCAAATATGTTATTTCGCTGAAATTGAATAATTTGTACCTTTCGAAAATATCTCATGTACAATGAAAAAGTCAATTTTCAAGGCGCTTGCTAAGTTCAACAAGAAATTTTTACCTAGTTACTCCAAAAAAGAATTGGATTTACAAAAAGCTTCAAAAGTCCAGATGGCTATTATAGGCTGGCGCCTATGGGTTACTAAAAACTCGCTGGACTAGTAATGTATTAGTGACTCTACCTCATAATTAGAAATCCGGTCTCTCCCGTTAAGAAAATCAAGTTCTATTAAGAAATTACACTGCACAATATTGCCTTTGCATTTTTCCACAAGTTTACAGGTGGCCAGAGCTGTTCCTCCGGTTGCAAGGACATCATCATGAATTAGCACATTTTCACCTTCCTGGATCGCATCCTGATGAATTTCAAGACTATCACTTCCATATTCCAGATCATATTCCTGCTTGAAAGTTTTAGCAGGTAGTTTACCCGGCTTTCTAACCGGAACGAAGCCTGCCTTTAGTTCCTGTGCCAGCAGACTGGCGAAAAAGAATCCCCTGGACTCCATTCCTACCACCTTATCTATTTTTGCGTCTGGAAGTTTGCCAATAAAATTTACAACAACTTCTTTCATAGCCTTGTGATCCAGCAAGAGCGGACTTATATCTTTATATCCTATTCCTTCCTTCGGAAAGTTCTCGATCTCGCGTATATAATTCTTCAATTCCATATTTTATAGATCAAACTGTAATTGCTTTGTTCAAATATTTGCGGAAAGGTAGCATCTCCCTATAGATCTCTATCAGTTTTTCCTGAAAATCATTCTTCAGAATTTGTTTTTGAGTGAGGTCAACCTGAACAGCAAAAGTTTTATTCCGCAGTAGTTCAATATGTTGATGATCCTTGTCAAAGCCTTTGGGTGCGGTTTTAAGCTTTTCATCATGTACAAGTCCGCCGAATGTTTCCACAAATGAATTCTTTTCGATAATTTCTTTAAACTCGGCACCATTATAATCGATAGATGAACGTATACTATCAAGTATGGATTTTTTGGGACGGTAAAATCCGCCGGCTACAAAGCTTCCGTTGATCCCTATATGAATATAAAAATCTCCTTTTTCAGGCTTGTCATCCAGACCTGCGCCAAAATGGTCCTTGTATATTGGTTTATTAGGGTGAAACATCAGGTTATTGTTGATCCTGTTGATTGCTTTCTTACCTTCTGTTGGTGCATAATCTTCATCAATATTAGCCAATTTTATATCAAGCTCATTTAACCATAAGATGTATGAATCGCGAATATGATAGTATTCTTTACGATGTTCGTCCATCCACTCTTTCGAATTATTCTTGTTCAGATCTCTTAAAAAAGTGAACATTTTTTTAAAATCCATGTACAATATTTGAATTGTAAAGATCGCCAAAAACACCGGTATTGCAATAGTTAATCATGGTCCTACAAGATAGCTTTCTACTTATAAAATTGGAATACAGCTTATTACGTTCAAGTTTTATTCAATACCGTTAATAATCTGACTGATTATATTTTATATTTATACGACCAACCTGTAAAATTCATTATTATGATCTTCAAAAAACTGGGAGATGATATTTTCGCGCCTTCACCTAAGGCTATGGCACTAATAGATGCTAAAGATCCTAAATTCAACTACTACCTCTCTTCAAGAATTAGAGGACCTTTAATTGATCTGGACATTACCACTAAGATCTTTCACAATAATGAAATGTTCGTGCGTAAATCTAGTTATCGGGTTAAGCTGGGACAAATCGAAAAGTGCGTCAAACAAAACCTTATAGAACACATGCTCCTATTAGGACTGCCGGAAGCAGAAATTCCAGATAGCCTGAAATCTGATGGGTTTAAGGCCGATGTCATTAAAAATATCAATCGGAGAATTTATACGGATTAATCATAATTCCCCCTGGTAAGAAGCTCTGTTGAAAAACCGGGCTTTTTTTATTTCAGGTAAGACATAAAAAAAACTGCAACCTAAGTTGCAGTTTTTTGTGACCTCGCCAGGATTCAAACCTGGAACCTCTTGAGCCGTAATCAAGTGCGCTATTCAGTTGCGCCACGAGGCCTTTTAAATAGTGCTCTACTGTTTTGTAAAGCGGGTGCAAATATAATTGCTTTTTATAAAACTAAAAAGCCTTTTCAGAATAAAATAAAAAAAAGGCGGATGAACCGCCTTTCCTAGTGCCCAATGTTTGGTTTTTAGTATAAGTAGTTTAGGGCAACGGTATCATAATATCCAAATTCTCCGTCTTCGTTCCCACCAAAACAAGCCAGCATGATAGAATTCGAATCAAAGCCTGTAGGCGTACCTGGAATATGGACTGCACCATCAGCTCCTGCAGATTCTCCACTTTGTCCACAGCTTTGGCGGCTAAACCAATCTGTATGTCTTAATCCTACTGCATGACCAATTTCGTGAGTCATCACATGTTCATTAGTGTTAGTGTCGTAGTTCTGCATACCTGAGAAAATCTGTACATATTTATATGGATTTCCATTGCTAGGAAATCCTGCAACTCCTCCTGCCTGACCATTGTTGGTCTGGTAAACTACGATATCGTAGGGCTGGTAGTTAGTTCCGAAAGTGAGTGTAAAGGTAATTCCAAGATCCAGCGCATTGTAATTACCAATTGCATACTGTAAGGCAGTTCTCTGTTTACTGGATAAAGCCTGACTTCCTCCGGTGTACCCAATTACGTTCACAGTACGAGGTGAGCTCACCAGGTTGTTGGTTCGATACTGCTTATCTGTGATAGAAGACGCGGACATACTAAATAATTGGTCTTTAGTCATGGCAATATCACCTTCGATAAGATAATTTTCGATAGAGCTTCCGTCGGGAAGCATCATCATTTGCTTTTCAACATGTTTTGAATTGAAATGGAGATCGGAAATTCTCTTAAGAACCTCTTTGGATATCTGATCTTCCTGAACTTTGGCAGTTTCTGGAGAAATTTCTGAAACATCTTCTTTTTCACAGGAAGCAAAGAATAATACTCCCATGGATAGGGTAAGTAGTGTAATTTTTTTCATAAGTAAGTTTAGGTTAATGGGGCACTTATAAAGTTAAACTACACTAAAAGATGTTTATCTACTAATAAATTATGTTAAATGTAGGAATTTTCTGCAATGCTACACGATTTCAGCACTCAATCCTGCATCCAATAGTTTGGAGCATCTTGGCTTCAATTCATCATATGGACCGGTTTTTACAGTACATTTTCCCTTGTAATGAACCAGAATACTACATTGCTCAGCCTGTTCTGGAGTATGTTCACAAGCATAGATCAATGTTTCGATTACATGATCAAAGGTATTGTAATCATCATTATATAAAACGATTTCGTTTTCACGCTGTTTTTGCGTTTTCAGGTCAACCTGTTCTAAAACTTCCTCTTTCGTACTCATCTTCAACTTATTACAATTTCTGAAAGCTGCAAAGATACAAATTAATGTAACATGCTTAAAATGAAAACTTTGCAGCTACCCAGTTATTTCTTTCAATGTGTTCTATAAATTTCAAGTCATGCTTTTCACATGCCGACTTTATAACCGAAAGGTCTTCGGTATAAAATCCACTAAAGAAGATACTTCCTGATTCTTGCAGACATTCTACATAAGTAGCCATATCATTCAGCAAAATATTTCTATTGATATTGGCAAGAATTACATCGTATTTTCTACCAGGTAATAACTCTGCTCCACCTTCTTCAACATTTATATCCTTACAATTGTTGCGTTCAATATTCTCCAGTGTATTCAAATAACACCAGTTATCGATATCAATCGCTTCCACAGGGTTTGCACCTTTCATTCTTGCTAAAATGGCAAGAACTCCAGTACCACATCCCATATCCAGTACAGATTTACCTTTCCAGTAGTTCTTTAAAATATGCTGGATCATCATGTGAGTAGTAGAATGATGACCAGTACCAAATGACATTTTTGGTTCTATGACAATATCGAACCGGGTATTTGGCTTCTCATGAAACGGTGCTCGAACGCTGCACTCATCGTCCACCAGTATAGGAGTGAAATTCTTTTCCCACTCCTCGTTCCAGTTTACCCGTTCAATTTTTTTCACCTCATAGTCAATACTGAATTCTTCAGACTTCAGGATTTGTACCTCATCCAGTAGATCAGCTGCGAATTGCTCTTCCGGCACATAAGCAGTAATGCCATCTACATTCTCAACAAAACTTTCAAAACCAAGTTCTCCTAGTTCTGCAATTAAAATTTCTGAAGCTGGAACGACCGGTTGTATCGTAAAATGATATTCGTAATAATGTCCAGTCATTAAAATGAGTTTACAATCTCAAGAAAATCAACTGCTTTTAAGCTAGCTCCCCCAATCAGACCACCATCCACATCTTCTTTGGCAAAGATCTCCCTGGCGTTTGCCGGCTTTACACTACCTCCATAAAGGATGGAAGTATTTTCAGCCACACTCGCGCTTACATTGTCTTTTAATAGAGTACGAATATGTTTATGCATATCTTGTGCCTGTTCAGGGCTTGCAGTTTCACCGGTCCCAATTGCCCATACTGGTTCGTAGGCTAAAATGATATTTTTCCAGGCGTCTTCTGAAAGGTGAAATAAAGCTTCCTTTAACTGTGATTCTACTAAACTGAAGTGCTTGTCGTTTTTACGGTCTTCCAGCTCTTCTCCAAAGCAAAAGATCACTCGCATTTCTGCTGCGATCGCTGCGTCTACTTTCTTAGCCAGTTGCCCATTTGTTTCGTGAAAATATGCACGTCTCTCGCTATGCCCAAGAATAACCGTAGTCACACCAATACTTTGTAACATTTTTGCTGAAATTTCACCCGTAAAAGCGCCATTTTCACTTTCATGCATATTTTGAGCTGCAACGATAACGGGAGTATCCTTTAGTGCCTGGAAAGTAGGATATAGATTTGTAAAGGCTGGAGCTACCATAACAGTTGCTTCAGGTTCCTTAACCATTTGCATCTTCATTTCGCCAAGTAATTCTTCAGTCTCAGCAAGATCGTTATTCATTTTCCAGTTTCCGGCTACTATTTGTTCTCTCATGATAAATATATTTCAGTGATTGGATGCTCTCCTACTATAGGTTTCAGCATATAAGACAAATATAAGGAAAGACTGAAATACGAAATCCTAAACCAGAGCTAAACCTTCAATTTTTAGGATTTTCAAAATATAAGATAGTAGATGCTTATAATTCGATATCGCTAGCGTCGAACCAGTGTTTTTTCTGCTCCACAGTTCCGGATCTCAATACCAGGATACCGGGATTCGCTCTTACGATCGTTTTAAGCGCAGTTTCGTCTGCCTGATAAAAATCGAAATCGAGATCAAATTTCTCTTTTAGTTTAGCTTGAAGATTCTCACCAGATGCTGTGAGAGCAATCACGCGATAATTCTTAGTCCGTGCTTCTTTTGCCAGGTCCTGGATCGCTTGATATCCTTCCATTTCAGTAGACCTTATGTTATACATAACGAACATCAGGACTTTATCTGTAGTAAGAATATCTGTCGTAATATCACCCTCTGGACCTTCGATCACAAAATCATGAATTGGCGGTACATAGCCTTCTTCGATCTGTACCGTTTCAACGCCTATAAATTCTCCGGAAACCTGGGGATAGGCACCTTGATTGGTAATGATCTTCTCCTCACCTCCCACATTAAATTTCCATTGGTATTCATATACAGGCTCCTGAGCACCTTCTGGCACCACCATCTTTTCAGCAATATTATTGCCAATCTTATAGGGTCTGAAATCAAGCAATGGAAGATGCATCAGGACATGATAACAAAATGCGAAACATGCCATGAAGCTGAGGAAAATTGCCCATTTATGATATTTCTGCGGAAATAATGGCTCTATAAACTTCTGATTAAAGAATAATACCAAAATCAGTATCAGTAAGATAATATCTTTATAGAATGACTCCCACGGAGTAAGCGGAACAGCATCACCGAAACAACCACAATCTGTAACTTTATCGAAGTATGCCGAATAAAAAGTAAGAAATGTAAAGAAAACAATCATGAGCAGGAGGCTCCAGCTTGTAAATTTCCTTGCATACCCAATAAGCAGCATGATCCCAAGCACGAGCTCGAAGATCACGAGTAAAATAGCGATAACAAGAGCAAACGGTATAAGCGCCGGAATGTCCAGTACCGGTTCACTAAAATATTCCTGTAGTTTGTATGAAAAACCTACGGGATCATTCAGTTTAATGAATCCGCTGAAGATGAAAAGTACACCTACCAGGACTCTGCAAATACCTACTATTGCTTTCATAAGCTTTATTTTCTGAATTATTTTTCAGCTTCCTGGAAATGGATCATGGCAAATACAGAATAATTGATCATATCCTGGTAATTTGCATCGATCCCTTCACTAACCAGCGTTTTTCCCTGGTTGTCCTCAATTTGCTTCACCCTTAATAATTTCTGTAAGATAAGATCTGTAAGGGAACTAATTCGCATATCCCGCCATGCTTCGCCATAATCATGGTTTTTATCCATCATAAGCTGCTTGGTTGCGGCAATGTTCTTGTCATATAGATCTATTGCGTCCTGAGGTCCAAGATCGGGCTGATCTGCAATTCCCTTTTCAAGCTGAATCAATGCCATCACCGAATAATTAATAATCCCGATAAATTCAGACTTCTCATCTTCATCAACTTTTCGAACATCGCTTTCCTGAAGTTTTCTTATACGCTGTGCCTTGATAAAGATCTGATCTGTTAAGGAAGGTAATCGTAAAATGCGCCAGGCACATCCATAATCCTGCATTTTATTCAGAAAAAGACTGCGACAAAGGCCAATGACATCATCGTATTGTTCGGAGGTATTTTGCATGAAGTAGCTGTAATTTGCGTAAATTTCGGTCAAATATTTCAGATAGTCAAAGTTATTTGCGCTACCAAAATTCAGCCATCTCATGTTTATAAATTGCCGTGGTAATCTCATCGACCTCTCCAAGCCAAAAGTGATGGGGATCATCAATATCACTCCAGATTCCTTTTTTGAGGGTAGTAGAAAACAAACAGATAAAGAGATCCTTTCCTCTGCTGAAAAAATGCTGAAGGAAGGTGCAAGCTTTCTGGATATTGGTGCTTACAGTTCCAGGCCTGGTGCACAGGATATTTCAGAAGAAGAAGAATTGGAACGAATGATTCCGAAGCTGAAGTTACTGGAACAGCATTTTCCTGAAGTGAACTTTTCCGTAGACACCTTTAGATCCAGAGTCGCCAGAGAAGCTATTGAGAATGGTGCTGCAATAATCAATGATATTTCTGCTGGGAATCTCGATGCTCAAATGATTGAAACCATTGCCAGTCTTCAGGTGCCTTATATCATGATGCATATGAAAGGGACTCCGCAAACAATGAAAGACCTCAACCAATACGAGGATCTCACTGCAGATATTCTTTTTTACTTTTCTGAAAAGATCTCTGCAGCCAGAAAAGCCGGAATTAACGATCTAATTATTGATCCGGGATTTGGCTTTGCTAAGAACATTGCTCAAAATTTCGAACTACTGAATAAACTGGATCTTTTCAAAAATCTTGAACTTCCCATACTCGCAGGACTTTCAAGGAAAAGTCTGATCTGGAAGACCCTGAAGTCCACACCTGATAATGCTCTGAATGGCACAAGCATTTTAAATACTATCGCACTTAATAAAGGAGCTTCAATTTTAAGGGTTCACGATGTAAAAGAGGCAATGGAATGTATCAAATTGACCAGTGAACTCAATAACTACGTTTAGTTTTTCTATTTTTACAAAAAACCACTGCATTTGGACATCATAGATCTTCGCATCCTCGATATTCTAGATATTGTTTTTGTCGCCCTTCTACTCTACTACGTTTACAAACTGGTTAGAGGTACTGCGGCTGTTAACATTTTTATCGGGATTGTGGTTATTTACCTGGTTTGGCTGCTAACACAGCTACTTCAAATGGAATTACTTAGCAGTGTTCTGGGTGAATTCGTTGGGGTTGGAGTGTTTGCTCTAATCGTGGTTTTTCAGCAGGAGATCAGGAAATTCCTCTTAATGATTGGTTCTACAAACTTTACACAAAAAGGCCGATTCTTACGAAGCTTCAAAATTAGCAGGGATGATGTGCGCTCGAAATTAGATGTGGAAGCTATTATTGATGCTTGCGAAGCAATGGGTAAAACTTATACTGGCGCTTTGATGGTCATTCAAAAGAACAATAAACTTGACTTCGTAAAGAATACTGGAGATAAAATGAAGATCAAGCTGAATCAGCCTATCATTGAATCGATATTTTTCAAAAACAGTCCGCTGCATGACGGTGCGATGGTCATCGAAGAAAGTATGATCACTGCGACCAGAGTGATTCTGCCTGTATCCAATGACAGATCCATTCCTTTAAGATTCGGACTTAGACATCGTGCTGCCGTAGGAATTACTGAAAAAACTGATGCGCTAGCTTTGGTAGTTAGTGAAGAATCTGGACAAACCTCTTATATCAGGGATGGGCAGTTCGTGATGTTCGAAACGATGGACGAACTGAAGGTTAAGATCAAAGAAGACATAAGCTAAGAATAGATGACGCATTGCAAAAATTGCAATTTTGCCATTTCAGAAGAACAGAATTATTGCTCCAATTGTGGAGCGAAGATCATGCGCGACAAGCTTAGCGTTCCCTATCTTTTTAGAGAATTCTTTGAATCCTTCTGGAGTATTGATTCCAACAAACCTGTACTAACTTTTGTTGACCTTTTCCGTAGACCTGTGAATGTGATTCAGGGATATATTGAAGGCCTGCGTAAAAAATATATCAATCCTTACGGATACTTTACCATCGCGCTAACCCTGACTGGTCTATATACTTACGTTAACCTGAAATATTTTCCAGAATATTTGGAAGGAGGAGGTCTTGAGGTTAATACAGGAGAACGTGATATAACCAAAGAGGTCACCACGATGATCCTGGAACATATGAACCTTATCACATTCCTGTTCATCCCGGTAATCACCTTATTCTCCAGACTGGTCTTTTTAAAAAATAAGAAATACAATCTTGCCGAGCATTTGATTGTACACCTTTACGCTTACTCGCATATAAGTATCGTTTTTGCGATCCTTATTCTACTTTCATTCAGCAATCAGTCGCTTTTTGCAATTATGAATTATGTCAGTTTACCTTTTTACGTAATCTACTACGGGTATATTTTCAAAAAGATGTATGATCTAAGCTTATGGAAGATAATACTTAAAAGTTTACTCTTTCTGCTTTTGCTTCTGCTTGTTTTCCTGATAGTTAGCCTCGTAATTGGTCCCTATATGGCCAAACTCAAGGGAGTTATTTAAATACTCTCTTCTTCCTTGAACTGCACTTCATAAAGATTGCGGTAATATCCATTGGTTTTCTGAAGCAAACTTTGATGGTTACCAATTTCCACAATTTTACCCTGATCCATTACAATGATCTTATCTGCTTTTTTAATGGTCGCAAGCCTATGTGCGATAACGATGGAAGTTCTACCTTCAGTGATCTTATCTGTCGCGTCCTGTATAAGTTGTTCGCTATAGGAATCTACGGAAGATGTTGCTTCATCCAACACAAGAATGCTTGGATTGCTTACATAAGCTCTTAAAAATGAGATCAACTGCCGCTGTCCTGAAGAAAGCATTGCTCCACGTTCCTTTACATTATAATAATAACCGCCAGGAAGAGAATCTATAAATTCATGAATTCCAATTTGCTTTGCAGCCTTGATCACATCTTCATCTGAAATATCAGGGTTATCAAGATTGATATTATTCATGATCGTATCTGCGAACAAAAATACATTCTGAAGAACCACGGCGATTTGAGATCTTAAAGATTTAAGCTCAAGATCCTTAATATCCTGCCCGTCTATTTCAATGACTCCACTATCAATTTCGTAAAATCTACTCAATAAATTTATGATGGTCGATTTTCCAGCACCGGTAGCTCCAACAATTGCCACAGTTTCCCCAGGTTCTACTCTAAAAGAGATTCCTTTTACAACTTCTTCCTCTGGAATATAACTAAATCTTACATCTTTAAATTCGATCTCTCCGTCAAGATGCTCTACTGCAATAATTCCGTTATCTTCTATCGTAGATTCTGTATCCAGAATCCCGAATACCCGGTTAGCAGCGACCATTCCCATTTGCAACGTATTGAACTTATCGGCAATTTGTCGTAATGGCCTGAATAACATCTGACTCAATTCGATAAAAGCTACAATAATACCCAATGACATATCATCACCGGCAACTACCCGTAATCCACCAAACCATACGATCAAACCTATGGTAATAGAAGTTGACATTTCAGCAATTGGAAAAAAGATGGAGTTATACCAAACCGTTTTCACCCATGCTTTTCTATGTTTATCATTGATCTTCTTAAAGTTTTCGTATTCAGTTTTCTCGCGGGTAAACAACTGTACGATTTTCATCCCGGTGATACGTTCCTGTACAAAAGTGTTCAAATCTGCCACCTGAGTTCTAACTTCTTCAAAAGCCAGCTTCATTTTCTTCTGAAAGACTCTAGTTGCGTAGATGATAAAAGGTAAAACTGTAAGTACAAGCAAGGTTAGCTCCCAGCTTTTATAGAACATTACACCAATCACTACCAACATTTTCAGTAGATCTGAAATGATCATAAAAAGTCCCTGGCTAAAAATACTGGCAATCGTTTCAATATCACTTACCGCCCTGGTCACCAATCTTCCAACTGCAGATTTATCATAATACTGCATTTTGAAGCCAAGCATATGCTTGAAGAGTTTTACCCGCAAATCACGAACAACTTCCTGCCCAAGCCAGTTGGCATAGTAGATAAAACAGAACTGGAAGATCACTTCCAGCACCAGTACCCCAATCATTAGGCTTACATAATATATAAGACTGTCAAAATCTGCCGGGATCAGGGCTTCATCTACAGTTTCCTGTAGTAAAATAGGCCTTAGAACTCCAAATAGAGAAACAAGGATGGCCGCTACACCTACAAAATAGAATATTCGTTTATAGGGATTGGTATATCCAAGCAATCGCTTGAAAAGCGCCATATCAAATGCATTTCCTGTATTAGATGCCATCTAGTTCTCTTATCGTTTCAGGATATTCGATCCTGGTTAAATATAATCCATGTGCCGGTACTGAAGTTCCAGCTTTCCCCCTGTCTTTGCTCTTGATCACCTCGTGCATGTATTCCACAGGCTGTTTGCTTTGCCCAATTTCAAGCAAAGTTCCTACTATTGCCCGCACCATATTACGCAAAAATCGATCTGCAGTGATATGAAAAATTAGCTTCCCATCCTTTTCGACCCATTTCGCTTCATCGATACGGCAGTTATATGTATGAACATCTGTCCGCGATTTGGAAAAACATTGAAAATCTGAGTACTCCTTCAGGATCTCTGCAGCTTGATTCATTTTTTCCAAATCAAGTTCATAGCGAAAATACCATGCCTGATCGTAATCAAATACATCTTTATACTGAAGCAGATGATACTCGTAACTTCTCGCTACAGCATCAAATCTCGCATGAGCATCCTTCCTTACCGGAAATACTTCAGAAATTGCAATATCCTTCGGAAGCATAGAATTTAGCTTATAAGCAAGTTCTTGGCAATTAAGTTCTTCCGAAGTATCAAAATGAGCGAACATTTGTCGTGCATGCACACCGGCATCTGTCCTTCCAGCACCAACAATAGCTACTGAAAATGGGAACACCTTGCTTAGATTTTGTTCAAGAACCTCCTGAATACTAATAGAATCAGGTTGATTTTGCCAGCCGTGATAAGCTTTACCGAAATATGAGAGCTTCAGGAAATACCTCAAGTCAGCTTTATTTTTATATTAGCGAAATGCAAAGATAAGGCAATTATAGCAAGGAAAAAGGGCTGATTTCGCTTCCTTTGTTAAACGACTTTTAAAACTGAAAACTTTGAAGAAGATTCTATTACTAAGTGATACACATAGTCATATAGACGAAAGAATTTTGCATTACGCCGGTGAGGCAGATGAAATTTGGCATGCGGGGGATATTGGTAAAACAGATGTCACCGATAAGCTGAAGCAAATTGGACCGCTGCGTGCAGTTTACGGGAATATAGATGATGCTGAAATACGTAAAGAATTTCCATTAAACCAGCGTTTCATGTGTGAAGAGGTTGATGTCTGGATCACTCACATTGGTGGCTACCCGGGAAAATATTCTCCAGCAATTCGGGAAGATATCAGGCAAAATCCCCCGAAACTATTCATTTGCGGTCATTCACATATTCTGAAAGTAATGAACGATAAAAACCTCGGACTTTTACATATGAATCCAGGTGCGGCGGGGAAACATGGATTCCATAAGAAAAGAACCATGTTGCGCTTCCAGATCGATAAAAAAGAAATCAAGGAACTGGAAGTTATTGAATTGGAATAATTAAAAAACCCGAAGCTTTCGCTTCGGGTTTTTCACGCACTAATACTACTAAGATGATAGGCTTATCGTAATCGATCTACAGATTTTACGAGATCTTCGTCCTTCTTGATGGCCTTATTGGCCAAAACAATAAAAACGATAGAAATAATAGGAAGAAACATCCCAATACCTTTCTCTGAGATATCCATCTCTCCAGGTAAAGTTAGAGACCAATAAACAAACACTCCTAGTAAAAAAAGATTTAATATGATATTTAAACGCCCCAATACAAATTGAAGCTTTCTATTTTTAAACATAACGATACTCACCAGCGAAATTGCTGCTGAAGCAAGAAACATTCCCAGCGCGATCAATACTTCGTGAGCATAGACAAATTCACCTGCTGAATTCTCCCAAAGCGGAAGAACAAAGATGAGTCCGGCACTCACAATAACCGCTAATAATAACCAAATAGTTTGTATTCTCTGAAGCATATTTCCTGCGATTGCGGGACAAAAATAAAAGATTCTTTTTAGAATCATTGCGTAAAAGAATAAAATAAAGTTGTATAATTGCAGTAACATTGCGTAACCTATTCAATACAGGTTACTTAAGTCTCCAAAACTTTTTATTCTTCTTCGAGAAGTTTTTAAATCAATCCAATCTTATAATTATTTCACTGAATAGATGTTCGAAATTTCAGAATTAAAAGCTAAAAAGCTTCCTGAACTTAAGGAAATTGCTCAATCGCTAAATGTTCCTAAGTATAAAACCCTTAAAAAACTGGATCTTGTTTACCAGATCCTGGACTATCAGGCCGCTAACCCAGCAAAAGTAAAAGAAGTACTTACAGAAGATAATGCCGAACCGGCTAAGCAGGAAACTAAAAAACCTTCAAAGGTTGGAAGTGAAAAAAAACCTGCAAAAACTCCTGCAAAAACTCCTGCCAAACCTGCTGCAAAAGCACCGAGGCCTTCCAGGAAAGAGTCTGATCCAAAGGAAGATAAGAAGGAATCAAGACAAAAAAGTACTCGCGAGCGTAGTCCTTCTAGCGGAAAAACTGATGACCGCAAAAAAAGCGACAACAGAAACGATAATCGCAACGATCGTAATGATCGTAATGATCGCAACGACAGTCGAAACGATCGCAATCACAACAATAATAGTAATAGCGGAAACAACAAGAATGACCGTAACGATAACAGAAATGATAATCGTAACGACAATAAGAAAGGTAACAACGGAAATCGGGATAATCGTAACAGATACCGTGAGCCGGATTACGAATTTGATGCTATCATCGAGAGCGAGGGTGTACTGGATATCATGCAGGATAACTATGGTTTCCTAAGATCTTCAGATTACAACTACCTCACTTCTCCTGATGATATTTATGTATCACAATCACAAATAAGATTATTTGGTTTAAAGACAGGAGATACAGTACAGGGACAAATTAGACCTCCTAAAGAAGGAGAAAAATATTTCCCACTTATCAAGATCAATAAGATCAATGGACTGGATCCACAGGTCGTAAGAGACAGAGTTTCTTTTGAGCATCTTACACCACTTTTCCCGAAAGAAAAATTCAACATTGCCGAAAAGCAAGCGACGATCTCTACAAGGGTGATGGATCTTTTTGCTCCCATTGGTAAAGGTCAGCGTGGGATGATCGTATCTCAGCCTAAAACAGGTAAAACGATGTTATTAAAGGATATCGCAAATGCTATTGCGGCAAACCATCCTGAAGTATACCAGATCGTTCTATTGATCGATGAGCGTCCGGAAGAAGTTACTGATATGCAGCGTAATGTGAAAGGTGAAGTAGTTGCTTCCACTTTCGACAAAGAAGCTCACGAACATGTTAGAGTTGCAAATATCGTACTGGAAAAGGCTAAAAGACTGGTAGAATGTGGACATGATGTTGTGATTCTACTTGATTCTATCACCAGACTGGCTCGTGCTTACAATACGGTACAACCTGCCAGCGGTAAAGTATTAAGTGGTGGTGTTGATGCAAATGCACTTCACAAACCAAAACGTTTCTTTGGTGCTGCACGTAATATTGAAAATGGAGGTTCTCTATCTATTATTGCTACCGCTCTTACAGAGACAGGATCAAAAATGGATGAAGTGATCTTTGAAGAATTTAAAGGAACCGGTAACATGGAACTGCAATTGGATAGAAGAATTTCCAACCGTAGAATATTCCCAGCTATCGACCTTGTTTCTTCAAGTACCCGTAGAGATGATCTATTGCTTGACGAAAACAATGTTAAGCGCATGTGGGTACTACGTAAATATCTTGCTGACATGAACCCTATCGAAGCGATGGAATTTATTAATGACAAGATTAGAAACACTAGAAATAATGAAGAGTTTTTAATTTCCATGAACGGGTAATTAATTCTTTCTTATATAAATTCTGAAAAGCCTGAAACTAGATTTCAGGCTTTTTTATGTAATAAGATCAAGTAAAGTGAGAGCTTCGAATTCGTGTAAGATTACAGGCTACAGATCTTTTTCAAGGCATTCGCCTTTACCATTACAGTACAATTATTAAATCAGAAAGCCTAAAGACTAAGTTTTACAATATTGAATAGCTCTGATTACTTTCCGTAGCAAATACTTTCAGCATTCTAGATAATATAGTTTTAGACTGGAGATTCCTCCTATTGAGAGGTGAAATTTTAAAATTTCCGTAGTAATCTCGGAAGGCTTTAGACTCTAATTATCTGCAACAAAAAAGCCCTGTCGATTGACAGGGCTTAGAGCGGGAGACCGGGTTCGAACCGGCGACATTCAGCTTGGAAGGCTGACGCTCTACCAACTGAGCTACTCCCGCATGCGGCGGCAAATATAAATGCTTTCTTTTGTATGTTCAAAGGAAATCAAAGTTTTTTTAGAAAATGATAGCCACGAATAACAAAACCAAGATTCATGTAAAATTTATGTGATCTGAAATTTTCGACGTAACTGTTCAGCTCAATAGTTTCACACTGCTTTTTCTTCGCGTATTGATCTATAAACTGAAATAACTGTGTCCCAACACCCAGCCCCTGCAGGTCATCATCTATATAAATATGATCTACTTCGCAGGTTCTTCCCGCATAATGCCGGGTCATGAACCATAATCCAAAAACACCTACAAGTTTTCCAGCTCTATAAATACCGAAACACTCGTAATTCTGCTCAAACATTTCCAGCAATCTTTCTTTCAAAATCTCTGGTGGCAACGCCTGCGACTGCAGTTTTTCGAGGTAAGGCAGAACTAAGGAAAAATCAGTTTTTAAAATCTTGTTAAATGCCAGTTGCATACCTACCTTTTCCGTAAAAATAGTCATATTTTTATCTATTACTTCAAGTACTACAAATAAGAATTATGGATACATCTAAGAATAAGCCTGGTAAGATCCAGGATCTAATTGACAATAAATTTCTGGAAGAACGCAAAATTTATCTTTGGGGAATGGTCAATGATAAAACTGCGAAACATGTTATAGACAGACTGGAATATCTTGACCTGATGGGAGATGGAGAGATTCAGTTATTTATCAATAGCCCGGGTGGTTATGTAACCGATGGATTTGCTATTTATGATACCATCATGAGCATAAAATCACCAGTTTCAACAATTTGTACAGGTCTGGCAGCTTCAATGGGTTCTATATTACTTTCCGCAGGAGAAAAAGGAAGAAGATTTATACAACCGCATGCGAAAGTGATGATTCACCAACCTAGTGGCGGAGCAAGAGGTCAGGCTTCAAATATTGAGATCGCGGCTAATGAAATACTTAAAACCAAACATCTTAGTGCAGAGATCCTAGCTGAAAATTGTGGTACAACCACTGAAAAGGTGCTTAAAGATTTTAATCGCGACTACTGGATGGATGCTGATGAATCACTTGATTACGGAATAGTAGACGGAATTTTTAGAAAATAATATGGAGATAAAACATAAAGAAAGCGATAGCCGCGGAATGTTCTACATTGAGAAAGAGAACAGTCTTGTTGCTGAACTTACCTACCATAAGAAGGGTAATGTGATTACAATAGATCACACCGAGGTGAAGAGGGAGATGGAGAACCAGGGAATTGGTTCAAGCCTGCTGAAGGAAAGCGTTGAATTTGCTCGTAAGAATAATCTAAAGATCGACCCACTTTGTCCATTTGCTGAAGTAAAATTTGATGAAAACCCGGAATATTCAGACGTTCGGGCTTCATAGTTTCGTTTAGAATGAAAACTAAACTACTCCTTGTGGGTTTGATCTTAGGGATAATAAGCTTATCCTGTAAGGACGAACCGAAGCTGGAAGGAATCGAAGAGCGCAACGAAGTTGAAGAGATCAAAGAACTAACTTCGCAGGATGACATAGAGGATTACTTTGAAGATACCGATAGCACTTCAACTAAATTATACAATTTTAAAAGCGTGAGTTCCTTTTATTCTCAAAGGGAATTCATGCCTTTATGGAATGACAAGGAAGCTCGGGAAGACCTTTTTCGCAGTATAGAAACCATCGAATATGATGGGTTATTTTTTGAGGATTATCACGGTGAAGAATTACAGAAACTATTATCTACACTCAGCAGCGAGAATGAAGAACAAAATCTAAGAGCTGAAATTCTTCTAACCGATGCCTTTATCGATCTTTCACATGACCTGGCCGTGGGTAAATTAAACCCGAAAGAAATTTACGAAATCTGGGGTACAGAGCTTAATACCGTAAATACTGAAAGCCTATTACAAAGACTCGAAAAAGGTGAAAAAGCTTCATATATTCTTGCTGAACTGGCTCCAGATCATGTAGTCTATAAAAGTTTAAAGAAAGCACTAAAGAGTTACCGGGATGATGGAATTATAGAAAATTCCACCACTGTGATCGCTAGTGGCAAACTTATAAAACCCGGTGAAGACAGTGATAGAATCCCTGATATTGCGAGCCGGCTTTTCGAGCTTGGATACTATAAAAAGAGTCCAGATTCTGTTGGAACCCGATACATTAAAGAACTACAAACTTCACTTGAAGATTTTCAAAAAGATCATGGTTTAAATACTGATGGCGTTATTGGTAACACTACTATCGAGAACCTGAATCTTACATCAGAAGACCGATATCATCAAATTCTGGTTAATATGGAACGCTGGAGATGGTATCCCAGAGATCTTGGTAAACACTATATTCTAGTAAACATCCCTGATTATGAACTTTACGTGGTCAAAGATGGAGATACCATTAGAAATCACAAAACCATGGTGGGAACTGAAGCGAGAAAAACACCTGTTTTCTCTGATGAGATCGATTATATCATTTATAACCCGACCTGGACCATCCCTCCTACTATCATGAAAAATGATGTAATTCCGGGAGCTTCCAGAGATGTAGGTTATTTGCGAAAGAAGAATATCAGGATGTATGATCGTAGTGGAAAGGAAGTAGATCCTTCTAATGTGAATTGGAGTTCTTCCAGTCCCCAATCTTATACTTACCGTCAGCCGGCAGGACCATCGAATCCATTAGGACTGGTAAAGATCATCTATCCTAATGAATATATGATCTACCTGCATGACACACCTTCAAAAAGCTTGTTCGAAAAAAATGCCCGGGCTCAAAGTTCTGGTTGTGTAAGAGTTGAAAATGTACTCGATCTTGCTAAATACCTGATTAGCGATCAGAAAGAATTCGACGATGAGAAGATCGAAAAAATCCTCAAATCTGGTAATACCACACAGATCCCTATGAAGCAGGAAATTAAGGTACATCACTTTTACTGGACCACCTATCAAAAAGAAGATACCACCAGGTTTATTGATGATATCTATGATCTTGATAAAAAGCTATGGAATTTACTAAAGCCTAAAGCTTAAGAATTTAAAAAACTGGAAGTTTCCAGATATTTGTCGTTAGATCGATGAATGTATACCACCGACTTTCCTTTAATTTTATGGATTAGATCTTTAGCTATCGTATTAGGAACGGCAGGACAACCATAGCTTCTTCCCAATCTTCCTAATCTATCAATAAATTGAGGTTCAGCATAATCTGCTCCATGAATTACAACATATCTTTTTCTGGCATTGGAATTAAATTTCTTTTCCATTCCGTCAATGAACAACGAAAGTCCGTTTTTTCCGAAGTAAGTTTCCCCAGTTACATAGAAACCCAGGGAGCTTTGAAGTGAATTTACAGTATTAGAAAATTTGGTCGCGAATTCTGCGCCTGTGTTTTTACCGTGCGCTACATAAGTATTGAATTCTACTTCTTCTGTATCCATATTAAGGATCCACATTCTCTTCTTAGTTGAAGAAAGGTCGAAGTCTACGACCGTTAATAAAGAATTACTGACCTTTCCAGCTTCATCTAATTTTTGATAGCCTTTGATCGCTTTTTCGAAAACCGATAATTCTGGCATCGTACTATTTTTCAGGGAAAAGCTTTCATATAATGCGAGTGTCTTTTCTTCGGAAGTAAGTTCAACCTCCTCCACTGGCTCTGACTCAATTACTATCTCTTTTGAATTGTCTATTTCAGATGCATTACTGAAAGCGAATGAGAAAATTAGTACTCCAATCACCGTCATAATTCTATACTTCATATAATTTTCGTTTTTAGGTTATTTGTTAAATAATTCCAAAAGTCTTGCCAACATACAAAATTTCAGAACTAATCTCGAAATCAGTCAAATTTTAACAAGATTTGATACTGAAAGCTACTGCAATTGCTCTAAAAATAAGAATTGTTTGCTTGTGGTAAACGCTTCGGAAATGAAAAGATTGTTCCAAACTAACAATTGGGATATGTTAAATTTTTAAACCGCCAGTAGATATGAAATAGTGAAATTTTGTTAAGCTTACTTATTAGTCCACACTTAGCAAACTGCCAAGAATGTTAGAATCGTCTTCCGAAGAATTATGAGAGATTTTATGAGTTGTGAATTAGAAGTTGATAGGTACAAATTAGCTGACAGCTGTATCATATTTGAAAGTTCCGGAATTCAATGAATTCTAAACAGATGATATTGATCGTCAGAGCATTTCATTACAGTTTATGCTTCATAAGAATTAGTTTTAATAAAATATTATAGTCTGCCCTTCAGTCATTCCCTGTAATTGTTTTTATCTTTATCGCTTAAACTACGACAATCGATGAATAAGAAAGTTCTCCTAATGATCCTGGATGGATGGGGTATTTCTCCTAATGAAGAAATATCTGCAGTTGCTAAAGCTAAAACTCCATTTATGGATTCGCTACCTGGAAAATTCCCGCACGCTACTTTGAGGACTGATGGTCTTAATGTTGGTCTTCCTGAAGGACAAATGGGGAACAGTGAGGTTGGACATATGAATCTTGGAGCCGGGAGAGTTGTTTATCAGGATCTGGTAAAGATCAACATGGCGGTGGAAAAGAATACTCTAAAAGATGAACCAGTTTTGGAGTCGGCTTTTAGCTATGCGGTCAAAAATAATAAGCCAATTCATTTTATGGGATTGCTCAGTGATGGTGGAGTTCATTCTCATATCGACCATCTAAAAGGATTACTATCTGCAGCTGAAGAGGCTGGTGTACAAAAAAAATATGTGCACGCATTTACCGATGGTCGTGATGTAGATCCACATTCTGGTAAAGGTTTTGTAGAAGATCTACTCCCTCATTTAGAGTCAACAAATTCTGAACTGGCCTCTGTGATTGGCAGGTATTATGCCATGGACAGGGACAACCGTTGGGAACGAGTTGAGAAAGCATATGATTTAATCGTTAAGGGAGAAGGTAAAACCACTCAAAATATTACAGCTGAAATTCAGAAAAGCTACGACAATGATATTTCAGATGAATTTATCGATCCTATAGTACTTACTGATGATAATGATAATCCTGTTGCCAAGCTTAGTGAAAAGGATGTAGTGATCTATTTTAACTTCAGAACAGATCGCGGAAGACAACTTACCCAGGCGTTGTCACAAGATGATTTCCCCGAATATGACATGAAAAAATTGACCTTATATTATGTCACCATGACTAAATATGATGATAGGTTTGAAAATGTAAATGTCATTTTTCAGAAATCTAATATTAAAGCGACCCTAGGAGAAGTCCTTGAATATGAAGGCAAGAAGCAGATAAGGATTGCGGAAACTGAGAAATATCCCCATGTAACATTTTTCTTCTCTGGAGGTAGAGAAAAACCTTTTGCCGGTGAAAGAAGACTTATGTGTGATTCTCCGAAAGTTGCCACTTATGATCTTCAGCCGGAAATGAGCGCTTATGACATTACAGACAAAATCGTTCCAGAATTAGAGGGCGAGTCGGCAGATTTTATTTGTTTAAACTTTGCAAATCCAGATATGGTAGGTCATACCGGTAATTTTGATGCTGCTGTCAAAGCTTGTGAAACCGTTGATATTTGTGCGAAAAAAGTAGCTGAAACTGCTTTTGAAAATGGCTATTCTGTCATTATAATCGCAGATCATGGGAATAGTGAAACGATGAAGAATCCCGATGGTAGCGCAAATACTGCTCACACCACCAACCCGGTTCCGCTAATTTTGATGGATAGAGATATAAA
Source organism: Christiangramia sp. OXR-203 (assembly GCF_034372165.1). Taxonomy (NCBI): domain Bacteria; kingdom Pseudomonadati; phylum Bacteroidota; class Flavobacteriia; order Flavobacteriales; family Flavobacteriaceae; genus Christiangramia; species Christiangramia sp. OXR-203. The sequence continues at coordinate 2,715,397 of NZ_CP139698.1, forward strand.
ATCCATACGGGATGGTAAGCTTGGTAATATCGCTCCGACTATTTTAAAACTGATGGGAATTACCCAGCCAGATCTAATGACAGAAGACCCTTTAATCTAATTTTTATGAAAAAGCTATTAATTATCATTGCAGCTTTTGCGGTGAGCTGTGGAAATAAAATGGACAATTCTAATCAGGATGTTGCCATGGATGAAATAGAAGATTCAGTAGTTGAACAACAGGAAACCCAAAAGAATATGTTGCTTGGTGATTTTACTAAAGAAGAATTGCAACGAGCACCATTCAATAGCTGGTTTGATTCAAGGTATGAAAACTTCAAACCGGACACCGATGAAATGGCTACGATCAACGAAAATATTAAGGACTACGAAATCAAAGTTCTTATGGGTACATGGTGCGGTGATAGCAAACGCGAACTGCCTAAATTCCTGAAGATTCTTAACGAAGCAGACTATGATTACGACAATCTGCAACTGGTCGCAGTAGATAGAAATAAAACAACGCCATCTGGCATTGAGAAGGACTTAGAGGTAACTAGAGTACCTACGATCATCTTTTACAAAAACGGGAAAGAAGTAAATCGCTTCGTAGAATATTCACAGGGTGAAAGTATAGAAGAAGACATTGCCAAGATCGTAGGCGGTAAGGAGTACAAAAATTCTTACGCAGATTAGTAAGGAAAAGTTGCAAACTCTGTAATTAAAAAATTATAACTAATTTTGTTTATGCCTAATTCTCTTACCATCGCAGTTGATTTCGACGGTACGATCGTAGAGAACCGATTTCCAGAAATTGGAAAACCTTTGCTATTTGCCTTTGAATCTCTTCGGAAATTACAGGAAGAAGGTCACAGATTAATACTTTGGACCTACAGAAGCGGAGAAAAACTTGATGAAGCTGTTAATTTCTGCGAAAAGAATGGTTTAAAATTTTACGCAATTAATAGTAGTTACCCGGAAGAAGAATTTGATCAAAGTATTAGCAGGAAGATTCTTGCCGATATTTTTATAGATGATCGTAATTACGGGGGAATGAAAGGTTGGGGAGAGATCTACCAATCACTTACATTAAACAAACAAGGAACCGAAACCGGTAAAAAGAAGAGATCAGGTCTCTTCAGAAGATTTTAAAGTATGATTATACCAAAATCCAGCGAAGAAATTGAACTACTAAGAGAAAGTGCGCTCATTGTAAGTAAGACTCTTGGAATGCTGGCGCCTGAAATTAAACCAGGTGTAACTACCCTACACTTAGATAAACTTGCAGAAGAATTTATACGTGATCATGGTGCTGTTCCAGGTTTTCTGGGACTTTATGATTTTCCCAATTCTTTATGCATGAGTCCTAATGCACAGGTAGTTCACGGTATACCTAACGACACTCCATTACAGGAAGGTGATATTATAAGTATTGACTGTGGAGCTTTGAAAAACGGCTTTTACGGAGATCATGCCTACACATTTGCAGTAGGAACGATCGCTCCCGAGGTTGAGGAACTGTTGAAAGTCACAAAAGAGTCCCTGTATGAAGGAATTCGAGAATTCAAAGCAGGAAATCGCGTTGGTGATGTAGGATATGCAATTCAGAAATACACTGAGGACCGCGGCTATGGAGTCGTTCGCGAACTTGTGGGACATGGACTTGGTAAAACGATGCATGAGGATCCCGAAATGCCTAACTACGGTAAACGTGGCAGAGGTAAAAAATTTGTAGAAGGTATGGTCGTGGCTATAGAGCCTATGATCAATCTTGGAACTAAAAGAATTAAACAATTGCCCGATGGCTGGACAATACTAACCGCCGATAATAAACCCAGTGCTCACTTCGAGCACGATGTCGCATTGATAGACGGCAAACCAGAATTACTATCAACATTTAAATACATTTATGAATCATTAAAAATTAATTCAACAGAAGAAGACGAATTTAGAGCAAAAGTTTATGATTAAAAGTTACAGACAGGAAATCTGGAAAACCCTACACAAAGATTCCTGGGAAGACCGCTTTATCTACAAAGTCTCAAATTTCGGAAGGATGATCAGTTATCTGAAAAACCCCGAAGGAGACTTGATGAATGGCGGAAAAGTAGGTGGATATTTAAACTTCGCGGTAAAATTGAAGAATGGTAAGCACAAAACTTACTACATTCATCGCATTATTGCTGAAATGTTTTTAGAGAAAAAAGAAGGTGATCAGTATGTGATTCACAAGAATTTTGTGAAGAATGACAATCGCGTTTCTAACTTGGCATGGGCCACCAAGGATGAATGGGTCCAACATCAATATAACAGTCCTAAAGTAAAGGAAAACAAGGAAAACAGAAGATTACGTAAAGTAACTTCTTACTCCAAGTTAACTTACGCACAAGCTGTTATTCTAAAGAAAAAGCTATTAGATCCTGACAGGAAAACCCGTATTCGAGTACTGGCTAAGCAATTTGGTGTATCCGAAATGCAGCTATATCGTATCAAATCGGGCGAAAACTGGGGAGATATCGAAGTATAGCCAATGAGCAATCTTTTTAAACTGGCCTTAAACAGTATTCCCAGGCCTGTACTTATTAGAGCCAGTTACTTGATAAGGCCGTTTTTAAAGATTTATCTTAAAGGCAACCGATATACTGATCCAATTGACGGTAGCAGTTTCCGAAAATTTCTTCCATATGGATATGAAGATCAGAGAGAAAATGTTCTCTCCCCTTCCACTCTATCTTTGGAAAGGCATCGCCTACTTTGGATATACCTTCAGCAGCACACAGACTTTTTTACAAAAAAGCGTAAAGTACTCCACTTCGCACCGGAACAGGCTTTTTATAAACGCTTCCGGAAATTGAAAAATCTTGAGTATACTTCTACAGATCTAAATTCACCGCTGGCAGATGTCAAAGCTGATATATGTGATCTACCCTTCGCTGATTCCAGCTATGATTTTATTCTCTGTAATCACGTTCTGGAACATATCCCGGACGATTTTAAGGCAATGAAAGAATTGTACAGAGTTTTGAAACCAGGCGGTACGGCGATCCTTCAAATACCCCAGGACCTGAATAGAGCTGTGACATTTCAGGATGATACTATTACTGATCCCAAGCAAAGGGCCAAAATATTTGGACAGTATGATCATGTCAGGATCTACGGTAGAGACTATTTTCAGAAGTTAAGGGAGGTAGGCTTTGAAGTAAACGAAGTAGATCTGAGTAAAGACTTGAGTAGAAAAGAGTTAGATAAATACAGACTTGCGAAAGGAGAAATATTACCAGTTTGCAGCAAATGAATTATTATTCCACCAGATTGGATTTAAATCCTGGTGTTACGTAAGTTTTGATAGCTCCATTTTCATCGGAATAGATCAGATACACTTCTATAGATTTTAGTTCCTTCAGCATACTAGCAGATCTATCCAGACCCATAGCCATAAGAGCTGTAGCATAGCCATCTGCCATCATACAATTTTCAGCAATTACAGAAGCACTTAACAAATTGCTCTTTTCAGCAAAACCAGTTATTGGATTCACAGTATGTACAAAGCGCTCTCCCGTAATAGAGTCCACCCGGTACTTTCTATAATTTCCAGATGTTGCCATAGCAGCGTCTTTAAGCATGACCTTTGCATTAAACTGTCTTTGAGGACCTTCCTGTAATGGATGATCAATTCCCACCAACCATTCTTTACCAGATGATTTATTTTTACCCTTGGCTTTTAGTTCACCACCCAACTCGATCAAATAATCTGATACCCCATTATTTTCAAGGTACTGCCCAATAAGATCTATAGTATATCCTTTGGCAATCGCGTTAAAATCGAGGTAAACGTCTGGATTCTCTTTGAAGACAGTCTGGTCTTCATTAATCCTTACTTTGTTAAGACCCACCAGTTGGTTCAGGGAATCGAGTCGCTCTGCATAAAGATCGGTTACAGGTTTGCCAGGACCAAAACCGTAAGCATTGACCAGAACTCCTACTGTTGGATCAAAAAAACCATTGCTTTCAGAATAAATTTTTTGTGAAGCCTCGAAAACCTTAATAAAATGTTGATCTACGGTTACACTAGAATCACCCCGATTGACCATGGAAATATCGGAATCCTGTTGATATGTACTCATGGATCCATTGATAAGTTCCACAATACTGTCCAAAGATTTAGTGAACTCAAGCTCCTCCTCAGAAAAGTATTGAACTGAATAGGTAGTTCCTAAAGCTTCACCTTTAAAGGAAGCGATGTCCAGTCCACTCTTAGAATCGCAAGAAACCAGAGATAAAACAGAAATGATAAATATTGAAATACGATACATCTAAAATTCTTTCCAGCCAGAATAGTTTACAACATAATCTTCCTCATTAGAGACCGGTTTATCATAATCTGAAGAATTAGCCAGTCCTACACCAGCATAAAATGTTTTAGCGTTAAACTTTTCGGCATGTTCCTTTATATCTTTCATGAAAGCAGGATCAAAAGCCGTTGGATCATCTGGATACTCAATAGCTCTTACAATGACAAAATGCAATTTTGTATCCTTCAGAGCTACAAATTGTGGATTTCGTCTTAGTTTGCTATTGACCCCTAAGAATTCATACCCGTTATCCTCGAGATCCTTACCAACGATATTCATCGCCAGGTTATGTAGTTCCTGTTCGTCTAATTTTGGCATATACAAAGATAAAAAAATCCCGCCGAAGCGGGATTATAATTACTATCCTCCAAAGTCATCAAATCTGATGTTCTCAGGTGGCATACCGAAGTCTTCACCCATTTTCTGAACTGCTTTGTTCATCAATGGTGGACCACAGAAATATAGCTCGATATCTTCCGGCTCTTCATGGTGAGAAAGATAATTATCTATTACAACCTGGTGTATAAAGCCTACAAATCCATCTCCTTCGTCATCAAGATTCGATTTAACTTTCCAGTTATCTTCTTCCATGGGCTCAGAAAGTGCCAGATAAAATTTGAAATTCGGGAAATCTCTTTCTAATGCTCTAAAGTGTTCTGTATAGAACAATTCTCTTTTAGATCTACCACCGTACCAGTAAGTTACTTTTCTACCGGTTTTCAAAGTTCTGAATAAGTGATATAAGTGAGATCTCATTGGTGCCATACCGGCGCCACCACCTACATAAAGCATTTCTGAATCGCTTTCATTGATGAAAAATTCACCATAAGGTCCGGAAATAACTACTTTATCACCTTTCTTCAAGCTAAAGATATAGGAAGAAGCGACTCCAGGGTTCACATCCATCCAATCGTCTTTTGCACGATCGAAGGGTGGGGTGGCAATACGTACATTTAACATGATCTCACGGCCTTCTGCTGGATAAGACGCCATTGAGTAGGCTCTTTCAACCAGTTCAGGGTTCTTCATTACCAGTGGCCATAATTTAAACTTGTCCCACTCATCTTTAAATTTATTCGGATCATCATGTTCTTCAGGGTGAGCAGTAATATCCATATCTTCAAATTTTACTTCCGTTTTAGGAATTTCAATTTGAATATAACCTCCGGCTTTATAGTCCATTGGTTCAGGAATCTCTACTACAAACTCCTTAATGAATGAGGCTACGTTGTAATTTCTTACTACAGTTGCATCCCATTTCTTAATACCGAAAACTTCTTCAGGAATGGTTATTTTCATGTCCTGCTTTACCTTTACCTGGCAACCAAGTCTCCATCCATTTGCAATTTCCTTTCTGGTAAAGTGTGGCTCTTCCGTAGGAAGAATTGCTCCACCACCATCTTCAACGATACATTTACACTGGATACAAGTTCCACCACCACCACAGGCAGAAGGAAGGAACAATTTATTATCTCCAAGAGTGGATAGCAAGGTTCCACCTGAACCTACTTCTATATCTTTTTCGTTGTTGACGTTGATTGTCACAGGTCCCGATGGTGATAATTTGGCCTTAGCTCCTAAGAGCATTGATACCAATAACAAAATCAAGACTAAGAATACTACTACACTAGCTATTATAACTGTCATAATCTTCTTTTACGATTATAATTTAATTCCCATAAAACTCATGAATCCAAGTGCCATTAGTCCGGTGATGATAAACGTGATACCAAGACCTTTTAATGGTGCAGGAACATTTGAGTATGCAATTTTTTCCCTGATGGCCGCAATGGCAAGGATAGCAAGGAACCATCCTATTCCACTACCAAGCCCATAAGTGATCGCTTCTGAAATTCCTCCAAAATCTTTTTGCTGCATAAAAAGTGAACCTCCTAGGATCGCACAGTTTACTGCAATAAGTGGAAGGAAAATACCAAGTGCACCGTACAAAGCCGGAGCAAATTTTTCAACAATCATTTCCACAAGCTGTACCATGGATGCGATTACCGCAATGAACATGATAAAACTCAGGAAGCTTAGATCCACATTTGCATATTCAGCTCCAAGCCAGGAAAGTGCTCCAGGCTTCAAAAGATAATTATCCAGTAGAAAATTGATAGGCACAGTGATCGCCAGTACGAAGATCACAGCAGCACCTAAACCAACAGCTGTTTTTACAGTTTTAGATACCGCCAGGTAGGAACACATTCCCAGGAAGTAGGCAAATATCATATTCTCTATGAAAATACTTCTTACAAATAGATTAACTAATTCCATTCTTTATATACTTTTTTGCTGTACAGCTATTAGTTTTGTTCGATTAGTTTACGATTTCTAGCACGTTGTACCCAGATGATCAATCCAACCACTATAAGTGCCATTGGAGAGAGTAGCATCAAACCGTTATTTTCATATCCTAAAGCATACAGTCCAGTAGACTCAGCCAACGTCGCTCCTTTATGTCCTAATACCTCGAAGCCAAAAAGTTTTCCAGATCCAAGCAATTCTCTAAAGAAAGCTACCACAACCAGAATTAAACCATAACCTGCAGCATTACCAATACCGTCAAGAAAGGACTTGTAAATTCCGTTCCCAAGAGCAAAGGCTTCCAAACGCCCCATTACAATACAGTTCGTAATAATAAGACCAACGAAAACCGACAATTGCTTGCTTACATCAAAAGCATAGGCTTTTAAGATCTCACTTACCAGAATTACAAGAGAAGCAACAACAACCAGTTGAACAATGATCCTGATCCTACTTGGGATCAGGTTTCTTAGCATAGAAACGATCATGTTACTAAATGCCATTACCACCATTACAGCAATTGCCATTACTACGGCCGGTTCCAACTGCACGGTAATTGCCAGTGCAGAACAAATTCCCAGTACCTGAACGGTAATAGGGTTATTGTCATCTAATGGATCGGAAAGTAATTTTCTATTTCCTTTTGAAAGAAAATGCTCCCTTTCTTCAGAATTTGAAAGGAAAAGGATCATTTCCCGTTTCTTTTCTTCCTCTTTAGCAGAGTTGAATTTTTTCTCTTTAGCCATATCTATCTAGTTGCTACTTTAAATCCTTTTTGCTGCTCGAAATAAGGTAAATAACGCTTTAATCTTTCTGAGATCATATCAGAAACACCATCACCTGTGATCGTTGCTCCTGAAATTGCATCTACCTGATTATCGTCCTTATCTGAAACATCAATATTTCCTTTGACTACAGAAACTCCTACAAGATTACCATTGGAATCAAAGATCTTTTCATCAGCAAATTTCTCCTTAAACCATTGTTTTGTAATTTCTGCACCAAGTCCCGGAGTTTCTCCAAGGTGGTCAAAGGTTGCACCTTTTACCGTGTTGATATCATCTTTTAAAGAAATATATCCAAAGATCGCATTCCAAAGTCCGTTTCCTCTTAGAGGAACGATATAATATCTGGAACCTTCAACTTCAGCTACATAAAGTGGAAAAACCTGTTCTGCAACATCTTTTTTAATCTCTTTTGCCAGATCAACTTGAAATGCGTCTACAGATTCGTCTACAGTACCATCTTCAGTGATAGCTACTTCTTCTACGATATACTTATCATATAGCTCTTTTGCTCCATCTCTGTCGGTAGTAATTCCAACGGTAGAAAGGATATTCTGCATTTTCTCTTTACGCACATTCTCCATTTGTGTTGGCTGGAGAGAGATAGCGGCAAAGGCAAGTACAGCGGCAACTACAACAACCATGATCACAGAGAACATGAAGGTATAGCCATTGCTATTCGTCTTATTAACTGATTTTTGTTCCATAACTAAACTGCTGTTTCTACTTGAGGGTTAGCATTTTTAAGTCTTTTCTTTCTTCTCTTCACATTAGATTCTACCACGTAGTGATCGATCGTTGGTGCGAAAACATTCATAAGTAGAATACCTAACATTACACCTTCGGGATATGCCGGGTTGAATACTCTAATCATTACTGAAATAAATCCTACAAGGAATCCATATATCCACTTACCTTTCATTGTTTGTGCTGCTGAAACCGGATCTGTTGCCATAAAGACAATACCGAAAGCAAGACCACCAACAATAAGGTGAAGATACCATGGGAAATTCGTTAAGTTATTACCTTCAATACCCAAAGATGGTAGCGCATTGAAGATCAATCCCATCACTGCAGCTCCAATAAATGCACTTAGTATAATTCTCCAGCTACCTACTTTACTTAATACAAGTAGCAATGCACCTGCCAGAATACAGATCGCTGAAGTTTCAGCTATAGATCCCGGGATCATTCCAGAGAACATATCTAGCGGTGTATAACCTGCCTCATTTCCAGCTGCAAGATTTCCAAGAATCGTTTCACCAGTTACTGCATCTACTTCATACGCATTACTAACCCAAACACTGTTTCCAGACATGTAAGTTGGGTAAGCGAAGAAGGCAAATGCACGTGCCGTAAGTGCAGGATTCAGAATATTCATTCCAGTACCACCAAAAGCTTCTTTCCCAATTAGAACCGCGAACACTACTGAAAGTGCCACCATCCATAGCGGAATATCAATTGGCATGATCATAGGAATAAGTAAACCAGTTACCAGGTATCCTTCGTTCACTTCATGTCCTCTAAAGATCGCAAATGCGAATTCAATTCCAAGACCTACAGCATACGATACTGCGATCATCGGTAAGATCTTTCCAGCACCATGCAGGAAAGCATCTATAAAAGGTACACCGTTCGCATACTCTGGCAATTGGTGAAGATATTGATATCCACCATTCCAGAATCCAAACAAAAGAGCTGGAACAAGAGCGATTACCACGGTAATCATAGTTCTCTTAAGATCCACTGCATCACGAATATGCGCTCCTTTTTGTGTAGTATGATTTGGAGTAAATAAGAAAGTATCTAATGCATTTACTGCAGGAGCATATTTCTCGTACTTCTCGCCTTTGCTAAAAGGCTGTTTCATTTTATCTAATCTCTGTCTAATCCATTCCATATTCTTCAGCTTTTTAACCTACTTCGGTAATCATTAAATCAAGACCTAATCTTATTACTTCCTGAATCTCAATCTTGGAAGTGTTCACGTATTCTACCGTTGCGAAATCTTCAGGAGCTACCTCGTAGATCCCGAGATTTTCCATTTTCTCGATATCACCAGCCATACATGCTTTGATAAGCTGCATTGGATAGATATCCATCGGTAAAACCTCTTCCATTTCACCAGTTACCACCAATGCACGCTCTTCACCATTCAAATTCGTGGTTGGAGTGTATTTTTTATTCGGAAATAACCAGGACAAGGAAGTTCTGGAATGTGAATGTATGTTGTTATAGGTAAATGGTAACCATCCAAAGATTCGGTAATTGTCACCTTCAGGAATTAGCGTAAGCTCGTTTTCAAAGAAGCCTAAATACTGATTATTGCTTAACTGAGTTCCTGTGAACACATCACCAGAGATGATACGAGTACCTTCTGCAGCCTGACCAATAAGATCTGTAACATTAGCACCAATAATCGTTTGATAATATTTCCTGTTTTCAGCTTCACTTCCAACCACAGCAACCGTACGCTCAGCACGATATTCCCCGGTTAGAAAAACATTACCAATAGTTGCCACGTCCTCTACTCCTACAGTCCAAACACGCTCTCCTCTATTTATAGGGTCAAGCTTATGAATTTGAACACCTACGTTACCCGCAGGATGAGCTCCTTTTACATGATGAAGTTCAACACCCTGAATCCCTTTTAGATACTCAGCTGAAGAATCATCTACAGAAAGATGAACTTTACCAGGTGTAAGTTTTCTTAAAGCATCAATTCCCGCCTGGAATGCAGCAATCTTGTCTTTAATGATAAAACCTTTATCTGCCGCCAGAGGTGCAGTTGTTACCGCAGAAATAAAAATTGCCTTCGGAGTATCCTTGGGATCCGCTACAATGTCGTATGGTCTTTGATTAATAAAAGCACCGCAACCACTTTCAAGAAGAAGTTCACGAACATCCTTTACATCAGCTTTAGCAGGATCCAGTTTTTTGAATTCACGATAAGTGTTTTCAGGATCTGCCTCGATGATTATTTCGAGGATCCTTCTTTTGTCACCTCTTTTGATTTCTTTAAGAACACCACTAACTGGTGTTGTAAAGCGAATTTCCTCGGTATATTTCGAATAGAAAATCTCATCACCTGCAAGAAGCTTAGCTCCTTCTTTTACTACCATTTTTGGCACAACAGTGTGAAAATCTGGCGGTTTGATCGCGTAAGTTTTGGATCTCGGAGCCTTTACAAGCTCTTTTTCCGCCGCCCCTTCTAATCGCAGAGATAATCCTCTTTTAATTCGAATGTCTTTTGACATAGGATGAAGTGTATGTTAAATTTTTAGTTTAAAGTCGGGCAAATTTAAGAATTTTCACTCCATTTATCCCAAGAAATGTCAGAATTTTACTTTGGTCAACTGTTAAATTAAATGGATGCAAAATGCTTATTTATATTAACTTTGCTATTTACTCAAACTTTATGAAAGGCTTTCTTATAATCTTTACGTTTTGCCTGCTCCAGTCGAATATTTATGGGCAGGTTGTTAGAGAAACCTTGCCACCTCCGTTTATAAGAACCATTATTTTCCAGGGAGATTCCGTAGAGAATAAAGGAAATCCAATCATTCGTTTAGGTGCCAACCTTCAATTAAGTTTTGATGATATCATTGGGGATGAAGCCGATTACTATTACACGATCGAACATTATAATTTCGACTGGACTCCTTCTCAACTTACTAAAAATGAATATCTCGAAGGTTTTGATGATGTTAGAATCATCAATTACCGAAATTCGCTAAACACCTTGCAACCCTATACTCATTACGAGCTTGATATTCCGAATAAAAATGTACGCGGACTCAAGGTTTCGGGCAACTACATGATTAGCGTCTATAATGCTCAAAGAGAGAAGTTATTCTCGCGAAAATTCATGGTTTATGAACCTGTAGCGCAAATTACTGCGGAAGTAAAAAGAGCCAGAAACCTTGAATTTATCGATGAAAAGCAAATTGTAAACTTCAGTATTAAATCTCCAGATCTGCTTCTGAAGAATCCTGACAGGAATGTCAAGGTAAGCCTCATTCAGAATTTTAATTTAAAAACTGCGAATACGGATCTTAAACCGCAATATACCATTGCCAACGAACTCATCTATCGCTATGATACTGAATCTTCTTTTTGGGGTGGCAACGAATTTCTTCAGTTTGACAATAAAGAAATAAGAGTCACCAATGCTGATATTGCCAAGGTTGACATGCAACAGCTATATGTTCATTATCTTTTTATGGACATCACCAGGGACGGGCAGCCATACACGTACAATCCTGATATTAATGGAGGTTTTGTGGTAAGAAATGTGCTTGCAGAAGATTCAGACCTGGAAGCCGATTATGTATGGATGAGATTTACTTTACGAAATTATGATCCGCTAGACGGGAAACAAATTCATTTGTATGGAGGGTTCAATAATTTTCAACTGGACGAAAGCACTAAGCTCGAGTATAATAAGGAGAGCGGTTATTATGAGCTAGCGAGATTGTTTAAACAAGGATATTATAACTACAAATATGTGGTGACAGGTCCAGACGGGATTGAAGATGGAGCAATTAGTGGAAACTATGATGAAACCGAGAACAATTATACGATCCTCGCTTATTACAGAAGCCCGGGAGCACGTTATGACAGATTGATTGGTGCGGGAGGTGCGAATTCAAGAAACATTCGTAATTAAGCTGTTTATATGCCAGATACTGAAAATAAGATTGAAATTTACCAGTACAGAGGTCAGCATTGCTTAAACTGCGAATTACCTTTAGATAAAAACGACCGCTTTTGTCCCAATTGCGGACAATTAAATACCACTAAAAAACTTAGTTTTTCAGATCTGTTTAATGAATTTTTTTCGGGAGTATTTGCCTATGATTCCAGGTTTCAGAGAACTTTAAGAATACTCCTTTTCAGGCCAGGAAAAATTTCAAAAGATTATGTGGAAGGAAAGAGGACGAGGTACGCAAATCCCTTCAGGTTCTACCTGAGTGTTTCCATTATATTCTTTCTGATCTTTAGCCTTAGCCTGGATCCTAGCGAAAGTTTTAGACGACAGGATCGGGATGAAAACTTGCTTTCAAAACTCGACCGCAAGGAATTGAGCGAGGCTTCTATGGATTCCATTAATAAAGTTTTGACCAGCGATGATGTTGGTTTGGACAGCATCCAGAATAATGTTTTCACTGAAACTTATACTGAAAAGCTTGTGAGTCAGCAAGAACTTGACAGCATGAACTTTATGAATGCTTTTGCCAAAAAAGCAGATCTATACTATGCTTACCAGGATGAAACAGGAATTTTCACCGCTTCCCGGGCGCTGGATAGTTTAAAGCACGAGCAAACCAATTACAATCTCTGGCTTTATAAGAAGGCAGTTGATGCAGGAACCTTTTCAAAAGACCCAGCGCTATTTATAAATTACTTTATAGGGAAGTTGCCTTTTATCATTTTCATCTTTTTGCCGGTATTCGCATTATTTATCTGGCTACTGTATTTAAGAAGAGACTTTAATTATATGGAGCACCTCATCTTTGCATTCCATGTACAAACAGTATTTTTCGTACTCTACAGTTTCGCGCTAATATTAGAAATTATTTTTAAATGGGAAATACTAACAACGCTGGCAAATCTTGTGTTTCTATTCTATTTATACAAAGCCATGCGTTTTTTCTACGGACAGAAACGTGTTAAAACGATTTTAAAGTTTCTACTCCTGAACCTTATATTCTTTACATTAGCCACAGTCGCTGCAATAATATCATTACTCGCGTCTTTTTCAATTTATTGAAACATATGATTCAACAGGTTACAAAAGGTATTAAGATTTCTGTGGAAACCAGATTCGAAGGTAAGTTCTATAAGGACTTCCAGCTGAAGTATGCTTTTGCTTACCAGATCACCATTGAAAACCAGAGTAACGATTCTGTTCAGTTAAAGTCAAGATTCTGGGAGATCAAGGATGCTTTAAGTGAAATCGAATATGTTTCAGGAGAAGGAGTGATTGGAAAAAAACCTGTTTTAAAACCGGGTGAAAGTCATACATACCAAAGTGGTTGCTTACTTACCGCACCTATTGGTTCCATGTCTGGATACTATAACATGATCAATTTCACAACTACGAATGAATTTCAGGTAAGAATCCCACCCTTCAGACTTGCTGCTACCTTTGCTTTAAACTAGTAAGGTATTCTTCAGAAGTATCTTTATTTATTAAATTTTGATATGAAAAATTAATCCCATCAGAGCCATTTGCAACCTGTGATATACTTTGAGTTTTCAGAAATCCACGGTCTATGATCAATCCGTATTCCTTATTGCCCTCACCTGCACTTTTGTGAAATTTTAATAGACTCTCGGCTGTATAACCTTCAGCGCTTACTTCTTCAAACCACTGTTTTCGCTTTTTCTTCATTGCTTCAGAATAGAGCGGAGATGATGACCAGATATGTTGAGTTATAGGAATATATTCGTGTTTATAATTTTTTCCATCCCACACCAGTTGCTGAAAGCATAAGCCATCATGCCATTCTACAATGATCATAGTAAATGGTTCAATGCCTTCGAAATTATATTTGTTTAGATATGATCGCAATCTACACGCTGCAAGAAATTCTTTAACAACCACTCCCCTACTTTTTCGGTACTCAGGTTTGCGTTCGTGAGGTTTTTCAGCTCCATTCATAAGACATATACACCTGGAGTGCTCACTAACTCCCAGCCAGGTGCCTCCTGCCTGTTTATCTTTTGGGAAATATTGTCTTACACCTTCAAAGCGTTCCCATGCAGGTGAAAGGGTTTCTCGACCAACCGATTCATCCCGGTTAGAAGTTAATACAAAGCCAGACATAGACTCAGGACGGGGGACTAAAGTAACTGTGCACATGCTTTAAAATCAAAATTTTAATGAAATGTACAAAAAAAGTTAAGCTTAAGTAAAGGCAAGCCAGATGTTATTGTGCGCAACTTAATTTTTTTACCTTTATCGGAATTAGAAATAAACGAAAAAACAAAATTTATATTTATGGGAAAAGGATTTTTTCACGTACCAGTAGCGGTTAACGAAGAAGTAAAAAGTTACGCTCCGGGAAGCCCAGAAAGAGAAGAAGTATTACTTACTTATAAAGACCTTTGGAATGCGAATACTGAAGTTCCTCTTTATATAGGAGCTGAAGAAGTAAAAACCGGGAATACCAGAACTATCAATCCTCCACATGATCATGCTCATGTTGCAGGAACTTACCATATTGCAGAGAAAAAGCATGTGGAAAGAGCTATTTCTGAAGCTTTGGAAGCAAGAAAGAAGTGGTCAAAATTGGAATGGGAACAAAGAGCTGCTATATTTTTAAAAGCTGCCGATCTAATTTCCGGACCTTACAGACAAAAGATGAATGCTGCCACGATGATCGGGCAATCGAAGAATATTTATCAGGCTGAGATTGATGCTGCTGCAGAAATCTGTGATTTCCTACGTTTTAATGTAGAGTACATGGCAGAATTGTATGATGAGCAACCAATTTCTTCAGATGGAGTTTGGAACCGCGTAGAATACAGACCACTAGAAGGTTTTGTTTACGCTATTACTCCGTTCAACTTTACCGCAATTGCAGGAAACCTTCCTTCAAGTGCTGCGCTTATGGGAAATGTAGCCGTTTGGAAACCTAGTGATAGCCAGATGTTATCTGCTCAAGTATTGATGGAAGTATTTAGAGAGGCAGGTTTACCAGCAGGTGTGATCAATATGATAAATGGTGATCCAGAAATGGTAACAGATACTGTATTAGCCAGCCCGGATTTTGCAGGAATCCATTTTACTGGAAGTACCGACGTATTTAAAGGTATTTGGGGTAAGATTGGAAACAATATTCAGAACTATAAAACATATCCAAGAATAGTTGGTGAAACAGGAGGAAAAGATTTTATTTTGGCCCACCCGACTGCAAAAGCTAAACATGTAGCCACTGCCATTTCAAGAGGTGCCTTCGAATACCAGGGTCAGAAATGTAGCGCGGCTTCCCGTGTTTATATTCCAAAAAGCCTTTGGCCGGAAATTAAAGATTTCGTGATTGAGGATGTGCAATCATTCAAGATGGGATCTCCGGAAGATATGTCTAACTTTATAAATGCTGTGATTCACGAAGGTTCTTTCGATAAGCTTGCAAGCTATATTGAAAAAGCTAAGAACGATAAAAATGCTGAGATTGTAGTTGGAGGAAACTATGATAAATCTAAAGGTTACTTTATAGAACCTACGGTAATTCTTACATCAGATCCTCATTATACAACGATGGAAACCGAGCTTTTTGGTCCTGTAGTAACAGTATATGTATACGATGATAAGGATTTTGATGAATCCAAGTGGGCAGATATCTGTCAGACTGTGGATAATACAAGCATATACGCACTAACTGGAGCTATTATCTCTGGGGATCGTTATGCAGCTGCTCAGGCTACAGATCTATTGCAGAATGCAGCTGGAAACTTCTATATTAATGATAAACCAACTGGTGCAGTTGTAGGACAGCAGCCATTTGGTGGAGCAAGATCCAGTGGTACAAATGACAAAGCAGGATCAAAGATGAATCTTATGAGATGGATTTCTGTAAGATTGATCAAAGAGACTTTCGTCCCTGCTACAGATTATAGATACCCGTTTTTAGGTGAGTAATCGCACTGAGAACATAGTTTTAAAAAACCGCCTTTCCGGCGGTTTTTTTATTCATAGACTTTCAGGTATGTCACCTCTTAAATGTCAAACTACCACTTATTTTCTACAATCATAAATTTTTGTTTTTTTAGCATAACATGCTACAATTCAAAATTTTAACTTAAATTTACTTTCCCCAAAAACTTGTTCCCCAGCAAGTTACATGCAAGGAAACTTGCGTAAAAGCCTACTACTACTACCCTACGTGATATTTATTATTGTAATTAAACCGCCAGACTTATGGTTAAAAAATTACATTGGAATTTGTTTTTTGTATTATTCGTTCTCCCGATTTTAAGTTGGGGGCAG